>NZ_JAURUY010000012.1:0-96073 GCF_030803485.1 Curtobacterium sp. 260
CCCCCGCACCGCCCCGCCCCCCCGCCGCCCCCCCCCGCCCCGGCGGCGCCCCCCCCCCCCCCCCCCCCCCCCCGGCGCCCCCCCCCCCCCCCCCCCCCCCCCCCCCGCTTCTCGTTGTGCGGGAGCAGGACGGTCTGCAGCGAGCGCTGCACGGCCACGAGCGACCGGCCCGCCGGTCAGCGGTCAGCGGTCAGCGGTCAGCGGCCCGCCGGTCAGCCTCCGTAGTCGGCGTACCGCGTCGTCTCGACGACGTTCCCGAGCACGAACGGGTGCGTCCGACCGTGCTCGACGGCCCACTGCACCCACGCCGTCTGCACGGGCATGAGCAGCCACACCGCCACGGTGACGCCGAGCACGCCGGCGAGGGTGAGTCCCATCACGGTGTGCTCGTCGAACCGGCTCGCGCCTCGGCGGGCGACCGCGACGGCGAACCCGACGAGGGCGATGCCGACGGTCAGGAGCGTCGTCCCGAGGGCCGGCGACGACCGGAAGTCGAACTCCTGCCCGGCGTGGACGAAGGTCGTGCTCCAGCTCGAGCCGGGCTGCTGGAACAGGATGCAGAGCACCACGATGAGGACCAGCCAGCGGGCGTCCTTCGTGAGCTGCGACGGCTCGGGCCGCGGGCGCAGCACCGGTTCGGTCAGCTGTCGTTCGTCCCCCATGGCGTGACCGTAGCACCGCGGGAGGCGCGTGGCGGGGGTGATCCGCGCCTCCCGTCCGAAGCCGCACACCGAGACTCGGCCGAGCGGACAGTTTCGTCCTGCACAGGGGACGGAAGTGTCCGCCTGGCCGAGTCTCGGTCGACCGGGCTCGCGCTACCGCAGGTGGCGCTCGGCGGCCTCGACGACGTTCTTCATGAGCATCGCGCGGGTCATCGGCCCGACCCCGCCGGGCGTGGGCGACAGGAACCCGGCGACGGACGCCACGGCGGGGTCGACGTCGCCGCGCAGCTTCGCCTTGCCCGTATCCGGGGAGACGACGCGGCTGATGCCGACGTCGATGACCGCAGCACCCGGCTTGACCCAGTCCGGCTGCACGAGCCCGGCGACCCCGGCCGCGGCGACGATGATGTCGGCGCGACGGCACTCGGCGGCGACGTCCTCGGTCAGCGAGTGCGTGAGGGTGGCGGTCGCCTCGAGCCGGGTGAGCAGCAGGCCGAGCGGACGACCGACCGTCAGGCCCTGCCCGATGATCGTCACGTGCTGCCCGCGGATCGGGACGTCGTAGGCCTCGAGCATCGCGACGATGCCCCGCGGGGTGCACGGCAGCGGGGCGTCGATCGTGCCGGCCCCACCGGGCACGGCGAGCACGAGCTCACCGAGGTTCGTCGGGTGCAGGCCGTCGGCGTCCTTCGCCGGGTTCATCAGCTCGAGCATCGGGATCGGGTCGATGCCCTGCGGCAGCGGGAGCTGCACGATGAACGCGGTGACCCGGGGGTCGTCGTTCATCTGCAGGATCGCGGCGCGGATGTCGGCAGCCGAAGCGGTCTCCGGGAGGTCGATGCGGACCGAGTCGAGCCCGATCTGTGCCGAGTCCTTGTGCTTGCCGGCGACGTACGACACCGACCCCGGGTTCGCGCCGACCATGATCGTGCCGAGCCCGGGCCGGAACCCGTGGTCGTGCAGGCGGTCGATGCGGACCTTCAGGTCGTCGAGCGTGCGCGCGGCGAGGGCGGTGCCGTCGATGCGGACGGCACTGCCCTCCCCCGCCCAGCGCTCACGTGGGAGCGCGGCGCTCACGCGTACAGGGGGAACGCGTCGGTCAGGGCCTTCACCCGTGCCGAGAGCGCTGCGATGTCCGGGTTCGGCATGAGCGTCAGCGCGATGATGTCGGCCACCTCGGTGAACTCGGCGTCGCCGAAGCCGCGGGTCGCCAGCGCCGGGGTGCCGATGCGGACACCGGAGGTGACCATCGGCGGGCGCGGGTCGAAGGGGACGGAGTTGCGGTTCACGGTGATGCCGACCTCGTGCAGCAGGTCCTCGGCCTGCTTGCCGTCGACCTCGGACGCACGGAGGTCGACGAGCACCAGGTGCACGTCGGTGCCACCGGTGAGGACGTCGATGCCGGCGGCCTTCGCGTCGGGCTGCGTGAGCCGGTCCGCCAGCAGACGAGCACCGCGCAGCGTGCGCTCCTGACGGTCCTTGAACTCCGGCTGGCCGGCGAGCAGGAACGCGGTGGCCTTCGCGGCGATCACGTGCATGAGCGGACCGCCCTGCTGGCCCGGGAACACCGCGGAGTTCAGCTTCTTGAAGAGCGACTCCTCGTTGGACAGGATGATGCCCGAGCGGGGACCGGCGAGCGTCTTGTGCACCGTCGACGACACGACGTGGGCGTGCGGCAGGGGCGACGGGTGCAGGCCCGCGGCGACGAGCCCGGCGAAGTGCGCCATGTCCACCCAGAGCGTCGCGCCGACCTCGTCCGCGATCTCGCGGAACTTCGCGAAGTCGAGCTGGCGGGGGTACGCCGACCAGCCGGCGATGAGGACCTTCGGCTGGTGCTCGATGGCCTTCGCACGGATGTCGTCGTAGTCGACCTCGAACGTCTCCGGGTCGACGCCGTAGGACACCGCGTTGTAGATGCGGCCGGAGAAGTTGAGCTTCATGCCGTGCGTCAGGTGACCGCCGTGGGCGAGCTCGAGGCCGAGGATCGTGTCCCCGGCCGAGGCGATGGCGTGCAGCACCGCGGCGTTCGCGCTCGCGCCGGAGTGCGGCTGCACGTTCGCGTAGGCGGCACCGAACAGGGCCTTCGCCCGGTCGATGGCGAGCTGCTCGGCGACGTCGACGAACTCGCAGCCGCCGTAGTAGCGCTTGCCCGGGTAGCCCTCGGCGTACTTGTTCGTCAGGACGGAGCCCTGTGACTCGAGGACGGCGCGCGGGACGAAGTTCTCGGACGCGATCATCTCGAGGGTGTCGCGCTGGCGGCCGAGCTCGTTCTGCAGCACGGCGGCGATCTCGGGGTCGACCTCGGCGAGCGGGGCGTTGAACGTGGACTGCGCGGTGGCAGGCGTCAGATCGGTGATGGACACGGGACTCCTCGTTGTCTGAGTCGCCGCGCGGACGCGACGAGGTGGACGGGTGGGCGCGGCCCAGGCGTACGGCCGCGCTCCGTGTCAGGTGTCGCTCCCCGATGGTGACCCATCCAACGCCAGTCGCGACCCGTCGATCGTACCGAGCGCGCACGTTCGTGTCACCCTTGGGGACATGCACCCGAGCATCCCCGTCGACGCATGACGCTGATCAGCCCCGACGTCGAGGAGCGCACCGACCTCGCCGCGCGCCTCGACGTGCCGTGGGTCACCGTGGTCTGGGACGACCCGGTGAACCTGATGTCCTACGTCACCTACGTCTTCCAGAGCTACTTCGGCTTCTCGCACGCCCGGGCCGAGCGACTCATGCGCCAGGTGCACGACGACGGCCGGGCGATCGTCGCGACCGGCGCCCGCGAGGCCATGGAGCGCCACGTCGAGGCCATGCACGGCTACGGCCTGCAGGCCACCGTCGACCGCGCGGCGGGACCGGACGCGTGATCCCCTTCAGCCGGCGCCAGGACGGTGTGCACCTCGCCATGTCCGAGGGCGAGCGCGCCGTCCTCACGTCGCTCACCGAACAGCTGCAGCAGGTGCTCGGCGGTGACCTCGCGTCCGACCCCGTCGCCGCGCGGATGTTCCCGGACGCCTACCCGTCGGACACCGAGGCGAGCGACGAGTTCCGCCGTTGGACGCATGCGGACCTGCTCACCCAGAAGACCGCGAACGCGGGCGTCGTGCACGACTGGCTGACCGGTGCGCGGGACGGCGCGATGACCCCGCCGGACGAGCAGGCCTGGCTCCGGTGCCTCACCGACCTGCGGCTGACGATCGCGGAGCGGCTCGGCATCACCGACGCCGCGTCGGAGGAGGCCTCGTCCTCCGGGGACGCCGGCCTCGGCCTGCGCGACGTCTACGACTGGATCGGGTACGTGCAGGAACACCTCGTCACGACCCTCACCACCCGCTGACGGGACGGCCGGGAGGCGCGGCGCACGTCCCGCCTCGTCAGTACCGGCCCGTCAGCTGGTCGCGGTGGTCACGGTGGTCGCGGTGGTCGCGATGGTCGCGGTGGCCGCGGTGGCCGCGCATCTGGGCGAGCAATGAGGGGTCGGCACCATCTGATCAGAAGGCAACCTTGCAAGGCGCCCTGTTCAGTCGTACTGTTCCACCGTGGAACCGATCGACACGCTCGCAGACGACCTGCTGACCCTGCACGGTCGCATCCGCCGCACGCTGCTCGCCGGGAAGGCCGACGAGGTCACCGCGTCCCAGACCGCCGCGCTCGGTCGGCTCCTGCGCCACGGCGAGAGCACCGTCGCCGACCTCGCGCGCGCCGAGGGGGTCCGCCCGCAGTCGATGGGCGCGACCGTGCAGGCCCTCGTCGACCTCGGGCTCGCCGAGCGTCGCCCCGACCCGACGGACGGCCGCCGCACGCTCGTCCGGGCCACGGAGACGGGCTCCCGAGCCCGCGCCGACGCGTGGACCACCCGGACCCGGGTGCTCGCGGACCGTCTCGCCGCGCTGCCCGACGAGGACCGGGTGACGGTCGCGCGCGCCCTCGCGATCCTCACGCCGCTCACCGACGACTGACCCCAGGAAGAAGCCCACCACGTCCACGTCGACCTCCCCCGTCCCGACCGTCCCCGACGCCGGCACCACCGGTGGCAGCGGCTTCGGCCCGAAGCTCCTCGTCCCCGTCCTGGTCGGTCCGCTGCTCAACCCGATCAACACGACGATGGTGTCCGTCGCCCTCGCGCCGATCTCCCGCGACCTCGGCATCGGTGCCTCGCAGGCGATCTGGCTCGTCGCCGCGCTCTACCTGGCGAGCGCGGTCGCGCAGCCGACGATGGGCAAGCTCGCCGACCGGTTCGGCCCGAAGAAGGTCTTCCTCACCGGACTCGTGATCGTCGGCGTCGCCGGCGTCGTGCCCGAGGTGCTGACCGGGTTCGGCGGGGCCGTCGCCGCACGGGTGCTGATCGGGATCGGGACGTCGTCGGCGTACCCGGCCGCCCTCACCACCCTGCGGCAGCACTCCGCCAGGATCGGGAAGCCGACACCGCCGCTCGTGCTCGGGGCGCTCTCGATCACCTCGCTGGTCTCCGCTGCGGCCGGACCGCCTCTCGGCGGCGCACTGATCGCGGCGTTCGGCTGGCACGCGATCTTCCTGGTGAACGTCCCGCTCGCCGTGTTCGGCCTCGTCGTCGCCGCGATGTGGCTGCCGTCCGACCGGCTCCGACCCCGTGACGCCGAGGAGGTGCCGGTCCGGACCGCGCTCGACCCGCTCGGCATGGTGCTCATGACCGGCACGGTGTCGGCGCTCCTGGTGTTCCTGCTCGACCTCGGCGCCGGACTCTGGTGGCTGCTCGCGGTCGCCGTCGTGCTGCTCGTGGCGCTCGTGCTCTGGGAGCTGCGCGCGACGAAGCCCTTCGTCGACGTCCGCCTGCTCGTCCGGAACGGCGCGCTGTCCCGCACCTACGCGCGGCTGTTCCTGACCTACCTGCTCGCCTACACGATGACGTACGGGTTCTCGCAGTGGGTGCAGGACGTCGCGGGCTACCCGAGCGACATCGCCGGGTACCTGCAGCTCCCGGCAGCCGTCGTCGCCGGGGTGGTGTCGTTCATGGTCGCCCGACGCACCGCCGTCCGCCGGCCGCTCGTCGTCGCGGCGCTCGTCCCCCTGGTCGGCGCCGGGCTCCTGCTCCTGCTGCACGCCGGGTCGCCGCTCGTGCTGCTGCTCGTCGTGCCGGCGCTGTTCGGGGTGCCCCAGGCGCTGGCGTCGGTGTCGAACCAGGCAGCGCTGTACACGGTGGTGCCCTCGGAGTACATCGGTACTGCCGCCGGACTGTCGCGCACGAGCATCTACATCGGCGCGATCGCGGCGTCCTCGCTGATCGGCGGGGTGTTCGGCCAGGCCCCGACCACCCCGGACCTGCACGTGCTCGCGTGGGTGATGCTCGGCGTCGGCGTGCTGCTCAGCGTGCTGACGCTCGCCGACCGGGCGCTGGCGCGGGCGGACCGGCGCTGACGTGGCGGCGGCCGGAGCGGCGGCGGCCGGGGGCCGCGGGTCGCGGGTCGCGGCACGGCGGCACGGCGTGCGTCCGCACAACCGGGAGCACGTCGCGCCACGTGATCGCGTGGCGCGACGTGCTCCCCGTTGGGCGGACCTGAACCACACGACCTGCCGGGCCGTGTGCCGACGGTGCCGGAGCCGAACCGGGCCTCCAGACCGACCCGCGCTGCCCCGCCGGGAGCCGCGCCGAGTCTCCAGGCGGTCCCGCGGCGGGCGCACCACGGGCCTCCCGGCCGGAGCACCGGAACGTCGGACCGGGCGGCCGGAAGGCCGGACCGCCGGAGCGCCGGAGCGCCGGAGCGCCGGAGCGCCGGAGCGCCCCGGTACCCTGATCTCCGTGACCGCCCCGAACCCCACGCACTGGACCCTCACGCTCGTCTGCGACGACCAGCCCGGGATCGTGCACGCCGTCTCCGGAGCCGTGGTCGCGGCCAACGGCAACATCACCGAGTCGCAGCAGTTCTCGAGCGCCGACACGAACTCGTTCTTCATGCGCCTGCAGGTGATGGCGCCGGTCGACCGCGGGACGTTCGAGCAGGCCCTCGCCCCCGTCGTCGAGCGCTACGGCATGCGGGTCCAGCTCGACGTGGTCGGGCGTCCGATGCGGACCCTGGTGCTCGTGTCGAAGGCCGGGCACTGCCTGAACGACCTGCTCTACCGGCAGCGCGGTGGACAGCTGCCGATCGAGGTCCCCCTCGTGCTGTCGAACCACGCCGACCTGTCCGGGCTGGCGGCGTTCTACTCCGTGCCGTTCGAGCACCGACCGGTCACCGACGCGGACGCGAAGCGGGCGATGGAGCAGCGGATCCTCGAGGCCGTCGAGGAGCACGACATCGAACTCGTCGTCCTCGCCCGCTACATGCAGATCCTGTCGCCGGAGCTCTGCGCCGCGCTCGAGGGCCGCGCCGTCAACATCCACCACTCGTTCCTGCCCGGCTTCAAGGGCGCCAACCCGTACCGGCAGGCGCACGCGCGCGGCGTCAAGCTCATCGGTGCGACGGCGCACTTCGTGACGAGCGACCTCGACGAGGGCCCGATCATCGAGCAGAACGTCGTCCGGGTCGACCACACGAAGGAGCCCGCCGAGCTGGTCTCGATCGGCCAGGACGAGGAGTCCCGGACGCTGACGCAGGCGGTCCGCTGGATCGCGGAGGACCGCGTCCTCCTCGACGGCGCCCGCACGATCATCTTCAGGTAGGCACCGCATGACGAACGCACCGCAGAGTCCCGTCGACTGGGGCGACGTCCCGCCGCCCACCGATCCGGCACCCGCACGCCGCCGGGCCTCCGTCTCCGGCTGGACGGTGCTGCGCGTGCTGGTGTGCGCGTTCGGGCTGCTGTCACTGGCGTACTGGGGCTACCTCGCGTGGCCGTTCCCGTTCCCGGGGGTGCTGTTCATGGTCGGGGCACCGCTGTTCGCCGCGGTCGTCTGGTTCCTCTTCCGTTCGCCGCGCTCGCCGATCGACACCGACGTGGTGGGCAAGGTGGTCGTCGAGACCGCGCTGGTGATCGCGGCCGGCGGCGCCTGGGTGTCGCTCGGGCACCCGGTGGTCGGGTTGGTCTTCGTGCTGGTCGCGGCGCTCTCCGGCGTGGTCGCGTTCCGGCGGGAGACGGCGTGAGCTCCGGGCCCGCGTCGGTGTCCGGCCTCGGCTCCGGCTCCGGTTCCGGCTCCGGCTCCGGCTCCGGTCTGGAGGCGCGGCGCACGCTGGTCCGAGCCGGTCGCCTGGTCGACGAGGCCGGTTCCACGGCCGACGGCTGGGTCCTGCTCGCCGGTGCGGTGATCGAGGCGGTCGGCTCCGGCGCCGACCTGCCGACCGCCGCCTCGTCCGCCGAGGTCGTCGACCTCGGCGACGCCGTCCTGACGCCCGGGTTCATCGACCTGCACGGGCACGGTGGTGGCGGCGCGGCCTACGAGGACGACACCTTCGACGCGGCGCTCGCCGTGCACCGGGCGCACGGGACGACCCGTTCGGTCCTGTCCCTCGTCGCGAACCCCTCGGCAGCGCTCGCGACGTCGCTCGAGCGCATCCGCACCGTCGCCGCGACGGACCCGCTCGTGCTCGGCGCGCACCTGGAGGGGCCGTTCCTCTCCCCCGACAACAAGGGCGCCCACAACGCCGCCCACCTGGTCGATCCGTCGCCGGCGGCCGTGGACGCCCTGCTCGACGCGGGTGCCGGGGTCCTGCGGCAGGTCACGATCGCACCCGAGCTGCCGGGAGCGCTGGACGCCGTCCGCCGCTTCGTCGACGCCGGGGTCACCGTCGCCGTCGGACACACCGTCTGCTCGTACGACCAGGCCCGGGCGGCCTTCGACGCCGGTGCCACCGTGCTCACCCACGCGTGCAACGCCATGCCGGGGTTGCACCACCGGGCGCCGGGTCCGATCGCCGCGGCGACCGAGGACGACCGCGTGACGCTCGAACTCATCCTCGACGGTGTGCACGTGCACCCCGCCGTCGCCCGCGTGCTGCTCCGTGCGGCGCCGGGGCGCGTCGCACTGATCACCGACGCGATGGCCGCGGCCGGGTCGCCCGACGGCTCCTACGCGCTCGGGTCGCTGACGGTGGACGTGGTGGACGGCGTCGCGCGCGTCGCCGGGACGGACACGATCGCGGGCTCGACGCTGACGCAGGACGCGGCGCTGCGGCTCGCCGTGTCGGCCGCCGGAGCGTCGCTGCCCGAGGCGGTCGCGGCGCTGACGAGCGTGCCGGCAGCGGCGCTCGGGCTCGGGGACCGGCTGGGCCGGGTCGCGCCCGGGTACGCCGCGGACCTCGTGGCGTTCTCCCCCGCGCTCGAGGTGCAGCGGGTGTGGGGCGCCGGTCGGGATCTGGTGTCCCCCAGGTCTTGACCCGGGCGGCGCGCGGCGGGACCATCTCCGCATGGCTCTCTACGTCTCCTGCCCGGTCGAGAGCGTCGAGCGCGCCACCGCGTTCTACAGGGCCCTCGGGTGGACCATCGACCCGCGGATGTCGCGGGACGACGTCGCGTGCGTCGTGTTCGGGACCGACCAGTACCTGATGCTCAGCAGCCGCGAGGCCTACGCGAGCGTCGGCGGCACGGAGGACCTGGTGGGTGGACCGGGCACCCCGTCGAAGGTCGCGCTCTCGTTCGACCTCGACAGCCGACAGGCCGTCGACGAGCTGGTCGAGCGTGCCCGCGCTGCCGGCGGGCGGATCGGGGACACGGACGAGTACCCGTTCATGTACCAGCGGCAGTTCGACGACCCGGACGGGTACCACTGGTCGCCGTTCTGGATGCACCCCGACACCGCCGGCGCATGACCTCGTCCACGCGCTCCCGCCGGACGGTCACTGGTGCAGGTAGTCCTGGCGGGGCTGCTCCGTCTCCGGCGCGAAGCGGATCCGCAGCACGGGTCCGCTGTCCTCGGTCGTGGAGCCGCTGACCTCCACCTCGAGGGCGTCCGGGGTCCGGTCCCACCGCGTGACGGTCCCGGAGCCGAGCACCGCGACGTCGCTGATCGTGCGGGTGAGCAGCGCCGACGCCGACCCGAGCGACCGCAGTCGTACGACGCCGTCGTCGGGCTGGGCGAGCAGGACCGCGTAGAGGGAGTCGCCCGTGACGTCGTGCCGCACGGTGTACCGGACGTCCTCCGCCGTGTACGCCGGAGCGGCAGCGTCGACGAACGACCCGGCGGTCACCGCGGTCGGTCCCTCGGACGGTACGGTCCAGGGCCGGGTGCCGTAGATCGCCTCGCCGTGCAGGCCGAGCCAGTGCCCGATGCCCTCGAGCAGGCGCTGCTCCTCGACCGGGATCGTGCCGTCCGGCTTCGGGCCGACGTTGAGCAGCAGGACCCCGCGCTTCGCGACGACGTCGACGAGCTCGGCGACGAGTTCGCGCACGCTCTTGTACTCGTGCCCCTCGACCCAGCACCAGGAGGTCCGTGACACCGACGTGTCGTTCTGCCACACGGTCGACTCGGTGCCCGCCACGGCTCCGCGCTCGATGTCGTACACCGCGGTGCCGGGCGCGAAGGCTCCCCACTTGTAGTTGATGACGACCTCGCGTCCCCACTCGGCCGCCCGGTTGTAGTAGTACGCGGCGAGGGTCTGCAGCACCGGGGCGAACGCCGGTTGCTCGATCCACCAGTCGAACCAGAGCACCTGCGGTCGGTACTTCTCGATGACCTCGACGGTGCGCAGGAGCCAGTCCTCGAGGAACCGCTCGTTCGGAGCCGTCTCCTCGCGCTGCGCGGGACCGTAGAAGTCCGACCACCGCGGGTCGAGCACGTCGGAGTCGAACCGGGCACCGCCGTTCATGAAGAACCAGTGCTCGGCACGGTGCGACGAGGCACCGCGGACCATCCAGGCCTCGTCGACCGCTCGGGAGAGGTCGCCGAAGACGTCGCGCCGTGGCCCCATCCGTGCGGCACTCCAGCGGGACCGGTCCGTGTCGTACATCGCGAACCCGTCGTGGTGCTCAGCGACGGGCACGACGAACTGCGCACCCGCACGACGGAACAGCGCTGCCCACGCGGCCGGATCGAAGTGCTCCATCGTGAACGACGGGATGAAGTCCTTGTACCCGAAGTCGCGGTGCTCGCCGTGGGTCGCGACGTGGTGGTCGAAGGCCTCGGTGCCCTGCCGGTACATCTCGCGGGAGTACCACTCGTTGCCGAACGCCGGGACGGAGTACACGCCCCAGTGCAGGAAGACCCCGAACTTCGCGTCCTCGTACCAGCGTGGAGGCTCGTAGGCCGCCAGGGACTCCCACGTCGCGTCGAAGGGTCCGGCGGCGACGACCTCGTGCACTGCACGCAGCGCCTCGGTGTTGTCGCTGACGTCGACCGGCTCCGGGAGCGACTCCGGGTCGAGCGGTCCGTGGCGGTCCGGCATGGGGCACTCCTTCGTGCGTCGGATGCGGTCCCCCACTTCTACCGGTCGAGTTCGGGAGTCGGGTGGGTCACGGATACCCGACGGTCAGGGCAGCCGGACGACGACCTCGGCGGTCGAGGGCCCACCGCACTGCTCGGACCCGCCGTGCCGCACCCACGTGAAGCGGACCTCGCGCTCGACGAGCACCCGGCCGTCCGCGCCGAGGACCGCCACGCGCCCGCGTCCCGCGGTGTCCGACGAGGTCGGCACGGACCACACGTCGCCGTCGCGTTCGACCATGGGGAGCACTGCCGTCGGCGCCGTGCCGTCCGGCAGTGTCCCGACCGCTGGCGCGCCCGGTGTGGCTTCCCCAGAGGCGGTCGGCATGGCTGGTTCGGGCGGCACACCGGGCGTGCAGTCCGGGCCCTGGCAGACGACGACGCCCGCGACGCCGGACGCCGGGTCCGCCGAACCCAGGACCTCGACGGCGACGGTGTCGGTCCAGCCGATCGCCGTGCACGCCGTCGGCCCGATGACGGCGCACCCGGTCGTCACGAGCACCAGCACGGCCGATGCTGTGGCGAGTTCCCTCGTCCCCCGACGCATGCGTCCATCGTCACCGATCGATCGCGGACGGGAGGTCACGATCCGGCGACGGTGTCAGGCCGCGACGACGGACAGCAGCCGGAGTCGGTCGTGGCTCTCGGTCCCGGGGACGGCGGTGTAGACGAGCAGCACGTGCGCCTGCTCCGGGTCGAGGAGCACCTGGCAGTGCAGCTCGAGTCGGCCGACCTCCGGGTGGTCGTAGCGCTTGACGGTCCCCGGGACGAGGCCGACCTCCTGCCGGTCCCACAGCGTCCGGAACTCGTCGGAGCGTTGCAGGAGCTCGTCCGCGAGCCGCGCTGCCCGGGACCCGGGACCGCGCCGGGTCGCGACCTCACGCAGTGACGACACGTACAGCCGCGCGGTGGTGTCGCGGTCCTCCGGCGGGAAGAGGTCCCGCGCACCCGGTTCGGTGAACCAGCGCCAGCCGATCGAGCGCGACGGCCCCTGCCGCTGGCTCGCGTCCCCGAACAGTGCGGCGGCGAGCGGCGTCTGCAGGAGCGTCTCGCCGAGTTCCGTGACGACCTCGGCCGGGGTGTCCACCAGGCGGTCGAAGATGCGCATCATGCCCGGGCCCACGTGGTCCGAGCCCGCGCCGGACTCCGGCGGTCGGTGCCCGGCGAGGCGGAAGACGTGGTCGCGTTCCGCCCGGCTCAGGTGGAGCCCCTGCGCGATCGCGGCGACCATCTGCTCGGAGGGCTGCGGACCGGTGCCCCGTTCGAGCCGGGCGTAGTAGTCCGGGGACATGTGGCAGACCGCCGCGACCTCCTCGCGGCGCAGCCCGGAGGTCCGGCGCCGCTGTCCCGGCGGGAGGCCGACGTCGGACGGTTGCAGGGCCTCCCGGCGTCCGCGGAGGAAGGCGCCGAGCGCCGGTCGATCGATCACGGGCCCATCCTCGCCGGTCCGCGTCCTCCGCAGCCACGGTCCGTCAGGTCCTGGCTGCGGTCCCGCCGCCGACGCAGGCTGGCACCAGCCCGACGACGGGCGACGATCCCGAGGAGACCACCGTGCCGACACGACCCATCGACATCACCCTGCCGCGACTGGACGGCACCCGCGCCGTCGTCACCGGTGCGAGCGACGGCATCGGCCTGGGCATCGCGACGGCACTCGCGGGCGCCGGCGCCACGGTCGTGCTCCCCGTGCGCAACCCGAGCAAGGGCGAGGCCGCACGCATCCGGGTGCTCCGCGAGCACCCGGACGCCGACGTGCAGCTCGGCGCGATGGACCTGTCGTCCCTCGCCTCGGTGGACGCGTTCGCGGAGTCGATGCGGTCTGCCGGTCAGCCGGTCGGCCTGCTCGTGGGCAACGCCGGGGTCATGACCCCACCCGAGCGGCAGACCACGGCCGACGGCTTCGAGCTGCAGCTCGGCACGAACCACCTCGGACACGTCGCACTCGTCCGCGGACTCCTGCCGCTGCTCCGTTCGGCGTGCGGCCACGTCACGTCGCAGATCAGCATCGTCGCGCGCAGCGGCGCCGTGCACTGGGAGGACCCGAACTGGGAGCGGAGCTACGACGGGATGCGCGCGTACCGGCAGTCGAAGATCGCGTTCGGCCTGTTCGGGCTCGAGCTCGCCCGACGGAGCGCCGACCGCGGATGGGGCATCACGAGCAACCTCGCGCACCCGGGCGTCGCGCCGACGAGCCTGCTCGCCGCGCGCCCGGAGCTCGGCCGGAGCGGGGACACCCCGCAGGTCCGGGTGATCCGCTGGTTGTCCGCTCGGGGCCTGCTCGTCGGGACCCCGAGGACCGCCGGGTTACCGGCGCTCGTCGCAGCCACCGACCCGGCCGTGCGGGACGGCGGGTTCGTGGGTCCGACGGGTGCCGGCGGTGTCGGCGGAGCGCCCGGACGGACGCCGCTGTGGAAGCCGCTCCGCAGTGCCGAGGACGCCCGACGCGTGTGGGAGCTGTCCGAGGAGCTGCTCGGCACGTCGGTCGCGTGACGTCCGCGACCGGCGCTGTCAGGATGGCCGCATGAGCGTCATGATCTCGGTGTTCGATGCGCAGCGCACCCGCACGAGCGAGAAGTACACCGCGTACCCGCCCGAGGTCCTGCCGATGTTCGTCGCCGAGATGGACTCGGTCCCCGCCGAGCCGGTGCGCGAGGCCCTCGAGCGCGCCGTCCGGAACGGGGACACCGGGTACGTCGGGCACACCCGGGTGCTGCCCGAGGTCTTCGCCGACTTCGCCGACCGCCGGTGGGGATGGGACGTCGACCCCGACCTCGTCCGGACCACGACGGACGTGTCGGTCGCGGCGGTCGAGGTGCTCCGCCGGGTCATCGACCCCGGCGACCAGGTCGTCGTCATGCCGCCCGTCTACCCGCCGTTCTGGGAGTACGTCCGCGAGGCCGGCGGCACCGTGACCGAGGTGCCGCTGCTCGCCCCGGACGGCGAACCCGACCCGTTCGACACCACGGCCGGGTGGCGGATGGACCTCGCCGGGGTCGAGCGAGCCTTCGCCGGCGGCGCCCGGACGGTGCTGCTCTGCAACCCGCACAACCCCCTCGGGCTCGTGCACGATCGCGACGACCTGGTGGCACTCGCCCGGCTCGCCGCGGAGTGGGACGCCGTCGTCGTCTCCGACGAGATCCACGCCCCGCTCGTGCACGCGGACGCGGTGTTCACCCCGTTCCTCACCTGCGGACCCGAGGCGGTGGAGCACGGCGTCGCCCTGACGAGCGCGAGCAAGGCGTGGAACCTGGCCGGGACGAAGTGCGCGCTGATGGTCGGGGCGTCCGAGCGCGCGCGCGGCTGGTTCGACGGGCTGCCCGTCGAGGTCGTCGAGCGCACCGGGATCCTCGGGTACACCGCGAGCGTCGCCGCCTTCCGTGACGGGGAGCCGTGGCTCGCGTCGCTGCTCGCCGAGCTGGCCGGCAACCGCCGTGTGCTCGCCGAGGAGCTCGGCTCGGCCCTGCCCGGTGCTGGGTACCGGCAGCCGCAGGCGTCCTACCTGGCCTGGCTCGACCTGCGGGCCCTGCCGTGGGGCGACGATCCCGCCCTGCAACTGGTCGACCGGGCAAAGGTCGCGCTGACGAACGGTCGCGACTTCGGGCAGCCGGGCATCGGCCACGCCCGGCTCAACTTCGGCTGCTCCGAGGAGACCCTGCGCGAGGGGCTGGCGCGCCTGGCGTCCGCCTGCTGATCCCGCTCGGCAGGCGTCACTCGAAGCGTTGCCACTCCGGCTTGTTGGCGTACGTGTACCGGTAGTAGTCCGCCAGACGGAGCCCGGCTGCGGCCTCCTCGTCCACCACGACGGTCGCGTGCTCGTGCAGCTGCAACGCCGACCCGGGCACGAACGACGACAGCGGCCCCTCGACCGCGGCGGCCACGGCGTCGGCCTTCGCCGAGCCCTGCGCGACGAGGACGAGCTCACGCGCCTCGAGGATCGTGCCGAGCCCCTGCGTCATGCAGTGCGTCGGCACCTGATCGAGCGAGTCGAAGAAGCGGGCGTTGGCCTCGCGCGTGGACGGTGCGAGGGTCTTGATGCGGGTGCGGGACGCGAACGACGACGTCGGCTCGTTGAACCCGATGTGCCCGTTCGCGCCGATCCCGAGGATCTGCACGTCGACCCCGCCGGCGGCGCGGATCGCAGCGTCGTACTCCTTCGCCGCGAACGCCAGGTCCCCGGCGCGGCCGTCCGGAACCCGCACCCGCGAGGGGTCGAACCCGAGCGGCTCCACGACGTCGCGGGCGATGACCGATGCGTACGACTCCGGGTGCTCGAGCGGGATCCCGACGTACTCGTCGAGGGCGAACCCGCGGGCCGCGGCGAAGGACACCTCGCCCGCCTCGACCCGACGACGCAGGTCGGCGTAGATGCCCTGCGGGCTCGACCCGGTGGCGAGACCCACGACGGCGGACGGCTTCTCGGCGACGACCGAGGCGATCTTGGCGGCAGCGACACGACCGACCTCGGCCGGCGTCGGCAGGATGATGATCTCCACGCCCTCACCCTACTGGTCATGACCAGTCGCCGACAGGGGTGGTCGGTAGCGTGGGGGCATGCCCACCCCTGACTTCGTCCTGTCCCTGCGCGAGAAGGTCGGCAACGATCCGCTGTGGATGACGGGCATCACCGCCGTCGTCACGCGCGGCGAGGGCCCCGACCGCGAACTGCTCGTCGTCCGGCGCGCGGACAACGGCGCGCTGACGCCGGTGACGGGGATCGTCGACCCGGGTGAGGAACCCGCGGTCGCCGCAGAGCGCGAGGTCCTCGAGGAGGCCGACGTCGTCGCGGTCGCCGAGCGCCTGACCTGGGTGCACGTCCTGCCCGAGATGACCTACCCGAACGGTGACCGGGCGCAGTACCTCGACCTGGTCTTCGCGTGCCGGTACGTGTCCGGCACGCCCGCCCCCGCGGACGGCGAGAACACCGAGGCGTTCTGGGCGCGGCTCGACGCACTGCCGGAGATGTCTGCGGACATGCTGGAGCGGGTCCGGGCGGGCCTGTCCGACGAGCCGGCCGCGCGCTTCGAGCGCTGACCCGCCGCCGGTCTGGAGGCACGGTGCGGGCCCGCCCCGCGCCTCCAGACCGGCACCTGGTCGCCCCGGCCGGGGCCGGGTCTCGCGTCCAGCGACGGATCTCGGGCGGCGCGGCCCGCGATCCGTCGCTCAGCCCGGGTCTCGGCGGGACGGTCCGAGCACGGGGTCGCTACGCGAGCGGGGCGACCGCGGCCGGGGCGCCGAGCAGCCGCAGGGCCACGGCGTCACCGGCCACGCGGCGGTCGCCGACCTCGTGCTGCACCGTCACGACCGTGTCGTCATCGAGCCGGACCGTCGTGCGCCGGATCGACCCGAGGAAGCTCGACGTGACGACGGTGCCGGTGACGCCCTCGGCGGCGAAGGCGACGTCCTCGGGGCGGACGTAGGCGAGCACCGGACCGTCCGCGGTGTCCGCTGCGAGCGCCGGGACGCGGAAGCCGTAGACGAACACGTCGCCGCTGCGCAGGTCGCCACGCAGGCGGTTCGACTGCCCGACGAAGTCCGCGGTGAACGCCGAGACGGGGTGTCGGTAGAGCTCCTCGGGCGTCCCGACCTGCTCGATGCCGCCGGCGTTCATCACCGCGATGCGGTCGGAGACGGCGAGTGCCTCCTCCTGGTCGTGGGTGACGAAGACGGTCGTGATGCCGAGGTCGCTCTGGATGCGGCGGATCTCGTCACGCAGGGACACCCGCACCTTCGCGTCGAGCGCGGACAGCGGCTCGTCGAGCAGGAGCACGCGCGGGCGGGTGACGAGGGCACGGGCGAGGGCCACCCGCTGCTGCTGCCCGCCGGAGAGCTGGTGCGGGAACCGGTCGGCGAGGCCGGCGAGGTGCACCATGTCGAGCGCCTCGATGACGCGCTCGCGACGTGCTGGGGCGGCGACCTTCCGCATCTCGAGGCCGAACGACACGTTCTGCCGCACCGTCATGTGCGGGAAGAGCGAGTACTGCTGGAACACCATGCCGATGTCGCGCCGCTCGACCGGCACCGCGGCGACGTCCACCCCGTCGATGCGGATCGCGCCGGCGTCGATCGCCTCGAGACCGGCGAGCGCACGCAGCGCGGTGGTCTTGCCACAGCCGGACGGTCCGAGCAGCGAGACGAACTCGCCGGGCTCGATGCGGAGCGACAGGCCGGCGAGCGCACGGTGGGAGCCGTAGTGCTTCTCGACCGCCTCGAGCTCGACGGTCGCCCCCTCGGTGGACAGCGACGCCGGGGCGGCGGGAGCGGTGACGGTCATGTGGACTCCTTCGGGGTGCGCCGGCGGCCCGCGCCGACCCGGCCGATGACGACGAGCAGCACGAAGCCGAACAGCAGTGCGGCGAGCGAGAAGATCGCGGCCACGTACGGGTCGGTCTGCTGCACGAGCACGAGCGCGGTCTGGAACGTGGTGCGGGACAGGAACGAAGCGAGGGTGTACTCGCCGAGGACGACCGTGACGGTCAGGAAGCACGCGGCGGTGATGCCGCGGCGGAGGTTCGGCAGCAGGATCCGCCACGTCACGGTCCACCACGAGGCGCCGAGCGAGCGCGCGGCCTCGGACAGCACCGTGACGTCGACCGAGGTCAGCGCCGCGGCGATCGGGCGGAACGCGAACGGCAGCGACACGATGCCGATCGCGAAGGCCAGGGTCCACGCGCCGGAGCCGAACACCTGCGCGACGACCTGGTACACGGGGATGAAGCCGACGACGAGCACGACGACGGGCACCGTGATCGGCACCAGGCAGACGAACTCGAGCACGCGGCGCAGGCGGGGGTAGCGGAGCGCGGTGACGATCTGGGCGGGCAGGAGCACGAGCAGCACGATCGCGACGGTGATCACCGCGATGAGCAGGGACGACGCGAGGCCGTCGAACACCGGCTGGTAGGTGGACGCGTTCGCGGGGTCGACGATCGCGGCGTAGTGGTCGAGCGTGAGCGCCCCGTCGGTGCCCTGGCGGAACGTGAACTGTGCCAGGGCGACCAACGGCACGGCGACGACGAGTCCGACCAGGGCGAGCACGGCGACGGCGGTGCCCCGGGACGGAGCGACGCCGAAGCGGCCGATGCGGGTGGGGCCTCCAGGCCGGGATGCGGCGGCCACGGGGCGGACCGAGGGGACGGCGGTCACCGCTGCCACCGCGCAGCGCGACGCTGGAGCAGCGAGTAGGCGCCCATCACGACCGCCATGACCACGACCATGCCGAGGGCGAGCACACCCGCGACGTTCTGCAGACCGATGATCGTCTCGCTGGTGAGCTGCGCGCGGATCGTCAGCGGCACGATGCCGCCCTGCGAGATGAGTGCCGCCGCGGTGGCGAACGACGAGAACGCGTTCGCGAAGAGCAGGAGCAGCGACCCCCAGAACGCCGGCGCGAGCACGGGCAGGGCGATGCGCCGCCAGGAGGTCGCGCGCGAGGCGCCGAGGGTGGCGGCGGCCTCGCCCCACTGGGGCTTGACGCCCTCGAGGGCGGGCATGAACGTGAGGACCATGAGCGGCACCTGAAAGTAGACGTACGGGATCACGAGACCGGGGACGGTGTACAGGAGGGTCCCGTTCGCGTTGAGGTCGAGACCGAAGGCCGACACCAGCCAGGTGGTGACCAGTCCCTGCGCGCCGATCGTGGCGATGAACGCGAACGCGAGCATCACGCCGCCGAACTGTGCGAGGACGCTGGCGGCGGAGTCGATCATCGAGCGGACGAGCCCGTCGGGCCGGAGCGCGGCGAGCGCCCAGCAGACCAGGGCACCGACGACGGCGCCGATCACGGCCGAGACCGCGGACAGGCCGAACGAACCGGCGAACGCGCGGAGGACGGACGGGTCACGGAGCGCTGCGAGGTTCGCGAGCGTGAACCGCCCGTCGCCGGTGGAGAACCCGCTGCCGACCGCGATCACGGCGGGGACGGCCAGGAAGAGCAGGACGTACGCGGCGAACGGGGTGAGGCCGAGCCAGGCGAGGCCGGGGCGGCGGCGGGCCCGGGTCCCGGTGCGACGGGCGGCGGTGGCCGCATCGGCGCCGGACGACGCGACGGGGGCCGCTGCCGCGCTGGTGGCGGCGGGGACCGGGACTGCCGTGCCCGCGCCCGTACCCGTACCCGTGCCCGCGCCAGCGCCCACGCCCACGCCCACGCCCGTGCCCGTGCTCACGCCCGTGCTCGCGCCCGGGATGAACGCGCTGCCGCCCGGCGCCGATGCGGTCGTCATGCTGCTCAGGACCCCATCGTGGCGGACCACTTCGCGGCGAGGACCTTCGCCGCGTCGGTGACCTGCGCGTCGGTCAGCTCGACGTAGTCCTTCGGCATCCCGCCTGCGGCCTGCAGGGCGTCCTCGTCGACCTTGCCCGACTGCTCCATCGCCGCGAGGGTCGACGGGAAGGCGCCGGCCTGCAGGTACAGGTTCTGGGCGTCGGGGCTCGCGATGTACTCCTGCCACAGGCGTGCCGCCGCGGGGTGCGGTGCGTCCTTGTTGATCGCCTGCGAGTAGTACGAGCCGAGCGCCTGCCCCTCGGGGACGACCGTCTTCCAGTCCTGGTTGCCGCTCGACCCGGCCGCCGGGCCCCAGGCGAGGTTGTTGTACGACCACTGGATCACGACGGGCGTCTCCCCCGAGGCGACCGTCGCCTGCGTGGGCAGCACGTTCTGGAAGTTGCCGGCCTGCTGCAGCTTGCCGAAGTAGTCGACGCCCTTCGTGATGTCGTCCGCCGACCCGCCGTTCTCGAGCGCGGCGAGGTACACCGCGGACGCCGCCTGGTTCGCCTGCGTCGGGTCGCCCGCGATCGAGACCTTGCCCTTGTACTCGCTGCCGAGCAGGTCGTCCAGGTCCTTCGGGGCCTCCGTGATCTTCGACGAGTCGTACCCGATCGACATGAGGCCCGTGTAGTCGCGGGTCCACTTGCCGTCCGCGTCCTTGAGCGTGTCCGGGATGTCCGACCAGTTCGCCACCTTGTAGTCGGTGAGCAGGTCGAGGTTCTGCTGCATCACGGCGTTGCCGAGGTCGAGCACGTCGGGGGCCGTCGACTGGCCCTGCTGCGACTTGACGGCGGCGACCTCGTCGGCGCTGGAGCCGTTCGGGTTGGCCGAGTTGATCTTGATGTCGTACTTCTGCTCGAAGCCGTCGATGATCTTGCCGTAGTTCGCCCAGGTCGGCGGGAGGGCGATGACGTTGAGCTGCCCCTCGGCCTTCGCGGCCTTGATGAGGGCGTCCATTCCGCCGGCCGACTCGGCGCTCGTGGCGGTCTTCCAGTCGGTGTCGCTCGACGTCGACGCGCTGCTCGTCGCCGAGCAACCGGCCAGGGTGACGACTGCTGCTGCGGCCAGGGCGATGCCGGCCAGGGTGCGGGTGTGCTGCACGGGGTGTGCCTTCCGGGTGCTGTGGGGATTCGGGTGTCCGGGGGTCCGGCTTCGGCACGATCGTGGACGCGCCCGGTTTCGGGGTCGTGCTGCGGCGGTGAACGGTGGCGGAACAGCGGGTACGGCTGTACGGTTTCGCTGCCGGGGACGGTCCCCGGCGAGGGTCGATCGCGGCGGGCTCGACGTCCGGTCGCGCGTCCTGCGCTCGACCGGTACGACGCACGGTCGCGTCGGTCGCGTCGGCCGCGTCGGCCGCGCGGGTGCGGTCACGACCGCGGACAGCCGGGAGGCACGGGTGCAGTTCACGACGACGGTCCTGCAGGCGAGGAAGACGGCCACCGGCCTGCCCGTCCCCGAGGAGGTCATCGACGCCCTCGGCTCCGGGAAGCGCCCTGCCGTGGTGGTCACGATCGACGGCGGCTACACCTACCGGTCCACGGTCGGGGTGATGGGCGGGCAGTTCCTCGTGCCGCTGTCGGAGGCGCACCGCACCGCAGCGGGGATCGGCGCCGGGGACACCGTCGAGGTCACACTCGAGCTCGACACCCTGCCGCGCACCGTCGAGTTGCCCTCCGACCTGGCGGCGGCGTTCGACGCGGCCGGGGTCCGTGCGGCGTACGAGACCCTGTCGGCGTCACGGCAGCGGGCACTCGTGGACCCGGTGCTCGCGGCGAAGGCCCCGGAGACGCGGCAGCGCCGGATCGACAAGGCCGTGGAGGCGTTGCGCGGGTAGGCGGGTGAGCGGCCGTTCCGCGCGGAGGAGGCTGTTCCGCGCGTAGGAGGTCGCTCCGCGCGTAGGAGGTCGTTCCGCGCGTAGGAGGTCGCTCCGCGCGTAGGGAGCAGGAACTTCCCGCTGCCCATGCGCGATTGCGCCTTCCAGGTCGGATGCGATGGGCTCGAACGAGCTACGGATCAGCCGCCGAGCTCGACCAGGACCCGCGGGATCTCGGTCAACAGTTCGCTGGCGAGGTAGCCCAGTGGCCCGACCTGCACGGCGAGGCGGTCACCCGCGGCGGCGTGCACGTACGACGCCCAGGCGACGGCCTGTGCCGGCTCGGCACCGCGGGCGAGCAATCCGACCACCACACCCGACAACACGTCGCCGCTGCCGCTCGTCCCGAGCCCTCCGGAGCCGGTGCCCTTCACCCAGGCACGGCCGTCCGGCGCCGCGATGACGTCGGACAGTGCGACCACGGCGCCGTACCGCTCGGCGATCTCCCGGGCGTCGGCGACGTCGTCGTCCCCGCAGTCCCGACCGAGCAGCCGCTCGGCCTCGCCGCTGTTCGGCGTGAGGACGAGACGACCGTGCAACGGCCTGAGCCGGTCCTCGACGTCCACCGCGACGCCGAGCGCGAAGGCGTCCAGCACGACGAAGGTGTCCGGACCGACCGCGTCCGCGATGCCCGCGACGAGGTCCCGAGCACCGTCCGGTTCGTCCAGCCCGGGACCGACCAGCACCGCGTCGGCAGCACCGGCCGTGTCGAGCACGGCGTCGATCGCACCGACGGCGACGTGTCCGCCGTCGTCCTCGGCGAGCGGGACCACACCCGACTCGGGCACCGCGACCGCGACCTGGTTCGCCACGCTCGACCCGACCGCCAGGGACAGCCGGCCTGCTCCGACCCGCAGTGCGGCGAGCGCCGACAGCATGGCGGCACCCGGGGTGTGGGCAGCGCCGCCGACGACGAGGACCTGTCCCCGGCCGTACTTGCCGGCGCCGGGGTCGGGCAGCGCCCACTCGCGGAGGACGTTCGGTGTGATGTGCTGCGGTGCTGCAGGCTCCTGGTCAGTCGACACGGGCGTCGTCCTTCCGGCCGCTGTGCTCGGTGACCTCGTCGTCGTCGAGGTGCCCCACCGCGGAGAACTCCTCGAGCGTCCAGGGGGCACCGGGCCCGTCGCGGTGCAGTCGTGTCAGGGAGGCGTTCGCGACCGTGTGGTCCTCGGCGAACTCCATGAGGGCGTGTTCGTCGAGGTCGAGGCAGACGGCGACGGCGAGCATCACCACGGCCTCGTGCGCGGCGACGAGCAGTCGTTCGGTGCCCTCGAGCCGGTCGACGTCCATCAGCACGGTGCGGAGGCGGAGCATCACGTCCGCCCAGGACTCCCCGCCGGCGGGACGGTGGTAGTACTTGCCGAGCCACTGTCGTCGGCGTTCCTCGTCCGGGTACCGGTTCCGCACGCCGTCACGGGTGAGCAGGTCGAGGACGCCGAGCTCCCGGTCGCGCAGCCGCTCGTCGACGCGCTTCGGCGGCTCGGTCAGCCCGCCGGCCTCGAGAGCGATGCCGATCGTCTGCTGCGCCCGGCGGTACGGCGAGACCCAGAGGGCGACCGGGACGTCGTCGACGCCTCGGTCGGCGAGCTCCTGCCCGAGCGCTCGGGACTGTTCCTCCCCCAACGGACTGAGCGGGACGTCGGCGTCGCGGTGGTCGACCTTGATGACGTCCGCGCCCTCGGCTTCGGCTCTGGCGGCGGCGACGTTCGCGGTCGACTCGCCGTGCCGGACGAGCCAGATCTCGGTGACAGCCATGGACGCGACGCTAACCGCGGGCCCCTGGACCGCCTCCCGGTCCCGACCTCCCCGCCGAAGGATGTCCTGGTCACATCGTCAGACCGCGCGCGCTGCGGACCGGTCGCGCTCGGCAGGGCAGCCCCGCAGCCCGCAACCGGAACGAGAGTGCGTCGAGGTCCCACAGGTCTCGCCACTCGAGACGGACGATCGCGCGGACGGCCGGCACGGCACTCAACCGCTCGTGTCGGCGTTTCTCGTCGACGATGACCTGAGCTGCGGTCCTTCCGTTCCGGTACCGCTCCTGCGAGTACTTCACCCGTCCGTCGACCTCGACGATCACCCCTTGCTCCGGGAACCAGAAGTCGACTTCGTGACGATGCCCGTCCACGTCGAACCGTTGCTGCAGGACCGGGGCCGGCAACCCGAGTTCCCAGAACACCACACGAGCAAGCGACTCCGCCGGTGACCCTGACCGAGGATCGGCGAACTCGATCGAGCGAGCGGCGAGAGCTCGCCCTCGGTGGTGGGGGAGCCCGCCCAGAGCGCGGTGGACGTCGCCCTTCCGCAGCCCCTGCCGCAGTGCCGCGTCGGCGAGCACGACCACGGTTCGCACATCTCCCTGCAGTGCGACGTCGGCGACGGTCCTCGCGACGGACGTGAACCGCAAGCCCGCGTGGCCGATCACGTCACCTGGTTGCACGGGTCTGGAGTGGAGGACGAGACCCTTCGTCCCGCTGCGGTACTGGGTCTTGGGAACGGTCAGGTGCACGTCGTCCGGCCAGCCGTCGAGCCACGGCAGCCCGTGCACCGCAGCAGCGGACACGTGCGAGCCCACTGCTGCCACGCTCCGACGACCGAGCCTCGCGAAGACCCGGGTCACGTAGCGGCGTCGAGGCCCTGCAGCGTCCCACTCCGTACCCCGCACGAACGCGTTCGGTCCGACGCGCACGAGTCGGTCGGGACCGTCGTCGGCTGCCCGGCGGCGGAGCGTCGCTCCGGAACGTCCGGCGTCGTTCGTGCAGGTGGCTCGGTAGATGGCGAGGGGCACTTCCATGTCTCCCACCGTGGCAAAGGGCGGGACTGCACAGGCCAGCATGCCCGCACGATGTGGACGAGCCTCCCGACCGCTGCGTCTGTGCAGGACGTTCCTTCGAGCCCATCACACGCGCAGTACGAGGCAGGATCGCGCATGGGGAGCGGGAAGGAACGGTCCCCTTTGCGCGATTCGGTCTCCTACACGCGGATCGGCCTTCTACGAGCGGGAGGCCAGCACAACCCAGCGAGGCGCAGCCTGGCCCAAGCGCGACGCGGCGCCGGGGGAACGCACCCGTGCTCCCCCGGCGCCGCTGTCTCTCTGCCGGCCCCGCTGCCTCGGGCCCAGCGCCGCCGCCCCGCTGCCTCGGGCCCAGCGCCGCCGCCCCGCTGCCACGGGGTCGGCGTGGCCTCAGGCCCGCCGCACCCGCAGCGTGACGATCTCGAACGGGCGCAGGGTGAGCACGACGGGTTCCCCGGCCGCCCACGTCCCCGAGCCGAGCGGCCGCTCGAGCAGGTCCACGGCCTCCACCGAAGCGACGTCGAACCCGAACGACACCCCGACGTCCGACGCCCGACCGCCCGAGGCCTCGTAGAGCCGCACGACGACGTCGCCGGAGCGGTCCTCGGCGAGCTTCACGGCCTCGACGAGCACCTGCGGCGAGGACACGACGACCAGCGGCGACACGTCGGCCGACCCCGACCCCGGCACGGACCGCACCGGCAGGTTGAGCCGGTACCCGGAGTCCGCCGCGTCGAGCACGGACTCCCCGACGCGCAGCACCGTCCGGAAGAGGTGGTGCCCCTGGTCGGCGTGCGGGTCCGGGAACGTCGGCGCGCGCAGCAGGGACTCCCGCACCAGCGTCGTCGTCCCGCCGTCGGCCCGGGTCGAGCGGGTGATGTCGTGGCCGTACGTGGAGTCGTTCGCCACCGCGACCCCGAAGCCGGGCTCGGCGACGTGCACCCACCGGTGCGCGGCGGTCTCGAAGCGCGCCATGTCCCACGAGGTGTTCTGGTGCGTCGGCCGGTCGATGTGCCCGAACTGGATCTCGCTCGACGCGACGGACGCCCGGACGTCGAGCGGGAACGCGAGCTTGAGGAGCTTCTGCTGCTCGTGCCACTCGACCTCGGTCTCGACGTGCAGCTCCGGCTGCCCGGCGACGGCCGAGTACCGGGTGGTCACCGACGACGAGCCGAAGGGGCGCATCACGACGAGCGCATCGCCGACCACCTCGACGGAGGCCGCCGCCAGCACGGTCCCGCTGCGCTGGTAGGCGCGATCGATGTCCCACGCCTCCCACTGGTTCGGGGTGTCGCGGAACACCGTGTACTGCGCGGCGGCAGCGCCGGGCGCGATCGCGTCGCGTCCGGTCGCGTGGTCGACGAACGACACGACGTGGCCCTCCGCGTCGACGGTCGCGGTGACGACACCGGTGTCGAGGACGAAGCGGTCACCGCTCCGGACGGGAGCCACGGCCTCCGTCGCCGAGACGGCGGAACCCCCCAGGGCGGTCACCCCGCCCGCTGCGACCGGCGAGGCGTTGAAGCGCACGACCGTCCCGTCCTCGGCGCTGCCCCCGGTCCCGGCGGCACCCGGAGCACGTGGAGCGTCGAGCGGCGCCCCACCGTCCCCGGCGAACGCGGTCGCGGACGCCCCGACCCCGGCGAGCGCCGGCGCACCACCGCTCGCGAGCGCGGTCGTCGAGGCACCGATGAGGTCCTCGAGCACCTCCGCCACCCGGGCGTACTCGGCCTCGGCGTTCTCGTACACCCAGGCGATCGACGACCCCGGCAGGATGTCGTGGAACTGCTGCAGGAGCACGGTGTGCCAGACGGACTCGAGCTCGTCGTACGGGTACTCGGCGCCGAGTCGCACGGCAGCGGTGGCCGCCCAGAGCTCGGCCTCGCGGAGCAGGTGCTCGGAGCGCCGGTTGCCCTGCTTCGTGCGGATCTGCGACGTGTAGGTGCCGCGGTGGAACTCGAGGTACATCTCCCCCGACCACACGGCGGGCTCCGGCAGGACGCGCTCGAGCTCCTCGAAGACCTGGGCGGGGGTGCCGAGGTCGACCCGCGGCGAGCCGTCGAGGTCGTGCTGGCGCCGTGCTGCCGCGACCATCTCGCGGGTGGGTCCGCCACCGCCGTCGCCGAACCCGTAGAGCAGCATCGACGTGTTCGCGACGCCGCGCTCCTTGTTCCCGCGCTCGCCGCGGTGCAGGTCGGCCGCCGAGACGTCCGAGTTGTAGGTGTCCGCCGGGGGCAGGTGCGTCAGGACGCGCGAGCCGTCGATGCCCTCCCAGTGGAAGGACGTGTGCGGGATGACGTTCGTCTCGTTCCACGAGGGCTTCTGCGTGACGAACCACTTCGACCCGGCGGCGCGGACGATCTGCGGCAGGGCTCCGGTGTAGCCGAACGAGTCGGGCAGCCAGGCCTCGGGGGTGTCGATGCCGAACTCCTCGAGGAAGAGCCGCTTGCCCGCGACGAACTGGCGGGCCAGGGCCTCACCGCCGGGCAGGTTCGTGTCCGACTCGACCCACATGCCCCCGACCGGGATCCACCGCCCCTCGGCGACGCGCTGCTTGATGCGCGCCCAGATCGACGGGTAGCCGTCACGGATCCACGCGTACTGCTGCGCCGACGAGCAGGCGAAGGTGAAGTCGGGGTCCTGGTCCATCAGGTCGAGCACGTTCGAGAACGTGCGCGCGCACTTGCGGATCGTCTCGCGGACGGGCCAGAGCCAGGCGGAGTCGATGTGGGCGTGCCCGACGGCGACGGCGCGCCCGGCGGACCCGGCCGCCCCCACGGCGAGCAGCGGCGCGAGCACCTCGCGGGTCGCGGCAGCGCTGCCGGCGACGTCGTCGGGGTCGAGGGCGTCCGCCGCACGTTCGAGCCCGCGCAGGATGTCCGCGCCCCGGGTGCCGTCGGTCGGCAGCTCGGCCATGAGTCCGCGGAGCACCCAGACGTCCTGCTGCAGCTCCCACACGGTGTCGTCGCGCTCGACGAGCTCGAGCGCGCGCAGCCGGTAGATCGGCTCCGTGCCGGCGGTGGTCTTCGAACCGAGCGGGGTCGCCCCCTGGAAGTCGTCGCCACCGATGTCCGGGTTCGCGGCGGCCTCGACGTAGACCTCGAACGTGCCGCCGGGGCCGACCTCGACGGGCACGGTGTCGTTCCGCGGTTCGATGCCCTTGATCGTGGAGCCGTCGGTGCGCCAGGCGAGCCCCTCGGCCTGGAACCCGGGCTGCCGCTTCGAGAAGCCGAGGTCCACCCGGAGCTCGACGGTGGTGCCGGGGTCGACGCCGAAGTCGTCCGGCACGGTGCCGCGGACGCGGAACCAGGTGGTCCCCCACGGCCGCGCTCCCCAGGCGTCACCGACGCGGAACGGCGTGTACTCGGCTGCGACGGCCTCGGCGAACGGCACCGGTTCGTCCGGCACCTGCCAGGCGTCGACGGTGACCGGAGCCGAGCGACGGTGCACGGCGGGGTCGATGCGGTCCCGGACGAGACGGGCGATCCGAGCTTCGACGAGGGGTTCGTCGTGGTGCATGGAGGTGGTTCCTTTCCAGCAGGGACGGTCGGGCGTGGTGCCCGGCGAGCGTGGGGCGCGGTCAGCCCTTGATGCCGCCGGCGAGGGCGTTGCCCCCACCGAGGCCGCGGGACACGAGCACGTAGAGGGCGATGACCGGCACGGAGTACACGATCGAGAACGCGGCGAGCTGCCCGTAGGCGACGGCCCCGTTCTGCCCGAAGAAGTTGAAGATGCTCACCGCGGCGGGCACCTTGTCGGGCGAGAGCAGCAGGACGAAGGGGACGAAGAAGTTCCCCCACGCCTGGATGAACACGAAGATGAACACGACGGCGATCCCGGGACGCATGAGCGGCACGACGATGCGCGTCAGCGTGGTGAACATCGAGGCGCCGTCCGTCCACGCCGCTTCCTCCAGCGAGATCGGCACCGAGTCCATGAAGTTCTTCGCCATCCAGATCGCCATCGGCAGGCTCGTGGCGGCGAGGAAGAAGATGCAGCCGTAGATGTTGTCGATGAGGTTGAGCGACACGAACAGCGCGTAGACGGGCACCATCATCGCGGTGATGGGCAGGCCGGTGCCGAACAGGATGCTGTACAGGAACGGCTTGTTCACCCGCATCTTGTACCGGGACAGCGGGTACGCGGCGAGGAGTGCCGCGACGACCGTCACCACCGCGGTGCCGCCGGAGAGCAGCAGGCTGTTCGCGAGCGGGATGAACGACAGCTCCGGGGTGAGCACCTGGGTGAAGTTGTCGAGCGTGAACTGCGACGGGATCTTCACGGACAGCGAGGCCTGGGCGTCGACGGAGGCGAGCACGAGCCAGAGCAGCGGCACCGCGAAGCACACGGCGATGACGAGCAGGACGATGTTCGACACCCAGCGGAGGGTGCGCCCCCGCGGAGAGGTCATGTGCAGGGCGCCCGGCGCGGTGACGGACCGGGTGTCGGACACGGGACGGTCAGCGGTGAGGGCCATGGTCAGTCCACCTCCGGCTTCAGTGCCTTGATGTAGATGATCGAGAAGACCGCCCCCACCACGAGCAGGATGGTCGCGATCGCGGTCCCGAAGCCGAGCTGCGAGAACTGGAACGCCTCCTGGTACGCCAGGATCGGCAGGGTCGACGAGTTGGTGCCGGGCCCGCCGCCCGTCATCACGAAGATGAGGGTGAAGACCGACAGCGTCTGCAGTGTCGTGAGCATGAGGTTCGTCGAGATGGACCGACGGATCACCGGCAACGTGATGTAGACGAGGCGCTGCCAGCCGGTGGCGCCGTCGACCTCGGCGGACTCGGTGATCTCCTCGGGGACCTCCTGTACGGCCGCCGAGTAGACGAGCATCGAGAACGCGGTACCGCGCCAGACGTTCGCCAGGATGACCGCGATCATCGGGTACGTGTAGAGCCAGTTCGGCCCGCTGATCCCGATGGAGGCGAGGAACGAGTTGAGCGTGCCCTCGTCGTGGAAGAAGGCGTACGCGGCGAACGAGGCGACGATCTCCGGCAGGACCCATGCGGCGACGACGAACGTGCCGACGACCGCGCGGACGACCTTGTTCGCGCTGCGCATGAGGAGCGCGAGACCGAGACCGAGCACGTTCTGCCCGACGACGGCGGACGCGAGCAGGAACACGATCGTCAGGACGACGGACTTCGGGAAGTCCGGGTCCTGGAAGAGCTCGACGTAGTTCTGGAACCCGACGAACTGCTGGTTCGCGGCGTCGACGCCGGTCAGGGCCGCGTTGGTGAACGATCCGTAGAACGACGAGATGACCGGCCCGAGCAGGAAGATGACGAGGAGGACCACGGCGGGCAGGAGCGGGACGACCCGCGTCGCGTTCCGGAGGGGCCGCCGCTTGCGCGGCACGGGTGGTTCGGTGCGCTTCGGCGCGCCGGGCGCCGACAGCGTCGGCGCGAGAGGGGTGCTGGACACGTGGATGCCTTCCGGGTGCGGAGGGGTTCCGAAGGTGGGGTGGGTCGGACGGGAGGCGCGGTGCACGGGGTGATCCGCGCCTCCCGTCCGTCAGACGGTCACGTCACTGACCGGCAGCGACGGTGCCGTCCTTGCCGACGACGCCCTCGACGGCCTTGTCGTAGACGGCTGCGGCCTCGGACGGCGACTGCTGGCCGGTCATGACGGACTCCATCGCGACCTGGATGGCGTTCGACACCTGCGCGTACTCGCTCGTCGCCGGGCGGAAGTTGGTGTGCTCCACCAAGCCGGAGAAGAACTCGAACGTGGGGTTGGCGCCGGTGTACTCGGGGTCCTCGGCGACGTCCTTGCGGACGGCGATCTGGCTGTTCTCGGCGTCGTACTTGATGGAGCCGTCCTTGTCGAGGAACATCGTGATGAAGTCGAACGCGGCCTGCGGGTCCTTCGACTTCGCACCGACCGAGAGCGTCCACCCGCCGGACATCGAGTTGTACCCGGGCTCCTGGCCGTTCTGGGTCGGGAAGGGCGCCTGCCCCATCACGTCGTTCCACTCCTTCCACGGAGCGGTGCCCGTCTCGAGCCACGTGCCCGACTGCCACGAGCCGTCGAGGTCGATGGCGAGCTTGCCCTCGGGCAGCCACGTCTGCGTGATCGTGGTGCCGATGTTCGTGTCGAGCGCCTGCTGCGGGGTGGGGCCGAGGTCGCCCTGGTAGACGTCCTCGATGAACTGCAGCGAGTCCTCGAACTGCTTCGACCCGACGACCCACTTGCCGTCCTGGTAGAGCGTGTTGCCGTCACCGTCCGCGCCGTAGAGCAGCATCTCGAAGCCCTGCATGGTCGAGGCTTCGCCCTGTGCCTTGCCGGAGTAGATGTTGAACGGGATGACGTCCGGGTCCTGCTCCTTGATGGTCTTCGCCGCTGCGAGCACGTCGTCCCAGGTCTTGGGCTCCCACGGGACCGGCAGGCCGACCTTCTCGAAGTTGTCCTTGTTGTACCAGAGCGCGCGGGTGTCGGTGCCCATCGGGACGCCGTAGATCTTGCCGTCCTCGCCCTCGCCGGCCTGCTTGGCGTTGTCGTAGAACTGGTCCCACTCGTCCCACTTCTCCGTGTACTGGTCGATCGGCAGCAGGTACCCGGCGTCGGCGTCCGCCTTGATGCGGAAGGTGTCCTCGTAGATGACGTCGGGGGCGGTCGCGGGGGCGCGGTTCATGAGGGCGAGCTTCGTGGCGTAGTCGTCCTCCTGCGCCTGGATCGGGACGAGCTCGACCTTCTTGCCGGGGTTGGCCTTCTCGTACTCCTGCTTGACGACCTTCATCTGGGCGTCGAGCTGCTGGAAGGCACCGAACTTCTGGTAGGCGATCTTGATCGTGTCGCTCGAGGCAGAGCCCGAGCTGGAACAACCCGCCAGCCCGACCGCGGCGGCTGCCACGGCTGCGAGTCCGGCGATGATTCGGGTGCGGCGTTTCATCGGTGCTCCTTTGCACGGGATGTCCGCGGGCTCCGTCACCCGCGCGCAGGATTAGTACAACGGATGGACTTAATCGTGTCAAGCACTTTCCGTCACGGGTCGGCAACGGTCCCGCGGGCGCGGGCGTAGGAGGACGAACCGCGCGTAGGAGGACGAACCGCGCGTAGGAGGACGGCTGGGACGACCCCCTATGCGCGGAAGCGCTTCCCACTGCACGTGCAATGGGAAGGAACGGGCAGCGAACCCGGGTCAGGCGATGGGGGTGGCGCCGCCGGTCACCGTGATGCCGCCGGACTCGGGCACGTCGACGAGCAGCACGCTTGGACGCCCGACGTGTCGACCCTGCCGGATCACCACGCGTGCCCCGGGCGACACCGCGCCGACCGCACGCAGGTACGCACCGGTCGAGGCCGCCGCCGAGCCCGTCGCCGGGTCCTCGGTGATCCGGCCGACGGGGAAGAGGTTGCGCGCCTCGAACTCGAGCGGACCCGTCCGGTGCAGGACGGTGACGGTGCCCTCCCACCCGTACTCCCGCTTGAGTGCGGCGAGCGCGGCGGGGTCGAAGCGGAACTGGTGGAAGAGCTCCACGTCGGCGAGCACGACCACGGGGTGCCGGTTGCCGGCGGAGGCCTCGAGCACGGGGAACCCCTCGGCGACGTCACCGTCGACGAGCCCGAGCACGGCGGCGAGCCGCTCCCACCGGACGGGATCGATCGGACGGGTCGACGGCTCGACGCTCGTCATCGCGACCTGGACACTGCCGTCGGGTGCGGTCGTGGCGTCGACCGCGACGTCCCCCGCGGCCGTCGAGAACACCCGGGCCCCGGTCCCCTCGCGCTCGGCGAGCACGACGGCGGTGGCGACGGTGGCGTGTCCGCAGAAGGGGACCTCGGCGGCCGGCGAGAAGTAGCGCACCCGGGCGCCGTCCGGCGTCCGCGCGACCACGAAGGCGGTCTCGGGGTACGCCACCTCCTGCGCGACCGCGAGCATCTCGTCGTCGGTCATCCCCTCGGCGTCGAGCACGATCCCCGCAGGGTTGCCGCCCCCGGGCTCGGCGGCGAAGGCGGTGTAGCGGAGGACCTCGGAGCGCATCCCCCGACGCTACCGCGGAGACACCGACGCCATCGCGGTGCACAGACGCCCCGCGGAGACACCGACGCCCCCGCCGTCCGGTGGGACGACGGGGGCGTCGGTCGGGTCGCGCAGCGTCAGGCCGGCGAGCCGACCGTCCGACGACGGCGTGTCACGAGGACACCCGCACCGGTTGCCAGGAGCAGGAGCGCCGCGGCGATCCCACCGCCCAGCTCGGCACCGGTGAACGCGAGCGACCCCGTCGCGGGGTCGATCGTGGCCCGGGTCCACCCGAGCACCGTGCCGTCGAACGCGGCCACGGCGATGCGGTGCTGCCCTGCCGGGACGTCGGCGGGGACGACCACCGTCACCGTGCCGTCCGCGGCGACGACCGGCGTCCCGAGGAGTCGTGGCTCGGAGAACAGCCAGACCGCGACGCGCTGCCCGGCGTACCGCGTCCCGACGTCGATCGTCAGCGAGCTGCCCGCACGGACGTTCGACGGCGCGGAGACCGAACCACGGTTCCCGTCGACGAGCGCCGAGACGTCCGGCGCGACCGGAGCCGCGGGCGCCGCCGGACCCGGAGCCGTCGGGACCGGGGCCGCCGGGCCAGGAGTCGTCGGGACCGGGGTCGTCGGGACCGGAGTCGTCGGGACCGGGGCCGGGCTGCTGCCACCCGTGCCCGGAGCCGGGGTGCTGCCGCCGCCGTCACCCGGCGCGGGCGTCTCCCCGTCACCCGGCGCAGGCGCCCCGCCGTCGCCGTCACCCGGCTCCTCCACCGCGTCGCACGGGTACGTCCCGGTGCGCAGCGAAACGCCGTTCGTGTCGTTGTCGTCGGCGTAGAACGTCGCCCGAGCACCGTCCACGCAGCGCCCCGAGATCGCGAAGCCCTCGTTGGCGAGCGTCCGGTCGGCGTTCGCCGGGGCCTCGTACAGCGACGCGAGCGTGAACGCCCCGTCCTGCACGTCGAACAGCGCGGTGCGGCCGGAGCACGCCTCGTCGCACACGACCCAGAGCGCGTCGAGCGTCGGGTCGAACTGCACCTCGGCCACGAGCGAGAACGGCGTCGCGATCGTGGCCACGCGCTGGGACGAGCCGTCGTCCATCAGCGCGTAGGCGTAGACGCTCGCCGTGCCCTCGACGCCGACGAGGAAGAGCCCCTCGCCGTGCCCCGGGTACGCGGCGGGCGCGTAGGTCGCACCGGTGTGCTGGTCGACGAACCCGCGGGACGTCAACCACGCGTCGGGCACCCAGGTCACGCCCTCGAGCCCGGCGTTCGCGCCCAGGCCAGGGAAGTCCGCGGCGAGGTCCCACTCGTCCGTGGCGCGCAGGACCGACTCGGAGCCGTCCGCGGTCGCGAAGCGCAGCACGGCGGGGCGGCTCACCTTCGACACGTCGTTGTCGCGCTCGGTCGACACGTACACCGCGCCGGGGTCGTCGGCCGTGACGGTGACGCCCTCGGCGTCGGGCGTCCCGGTGCCGTCGGTGTACCGCAGGTCGACGCCCGCGGTGTTCGTCGGGGCCCAGCCACCCCGGCCGTCCGGGACGAGGTGGTACAGCAGCCCGTCCCCGTTCTGCACGGCCCAGAGCTGCCCGTCCTGCGAGGAGGCGGAGGACGTCCAGTCGAGGCCGCTCAGGTCACCGGTGAAGGTGTCCTCGGCGGCCAGGACGGTCTCGTCCGGGCCGCCGGGCCACGCCTCGGCGGTGACGACGCCGGCGAAGCGGTTCGTCGAGCCCTTCGTCGGCTCGGCCGTCTCGGCGAACGCGCCGGTGCCGTCGGGGTTCCGGCCGTACGTGGTCGCGGCGTGCGCGGTCCAGGAGTACTCGTCGACCAGGACACCGCGGGCATCCGAGAGCCGCACACCGTCGGCCTTCCCGAGCCCGAAGCCGAACCCGGCCCCGGCCCCGGCCCCCGGAGCGGTACCGGAGTCCTCACCGGCCTGCACCTCGTCGAGCACGGTGAACCCGCCCGGCGCGACGGTGGTGCCGGCGGGGACCGTCCACACGTGGTCGTCCTCGCCGTCCCGCAGCACGTACCCGCCGAGGTCGACCGTGGTCGTCCCGACGTTCGTCAGCTCCACCCAGTCACCCGGGGTGCCGCCCTGCGACTCGACCTCGTTGATGCGGACGGGCGACGAGCAGTCGTTCGGTCCGCCCTTCGTCGACGCGGTCGTGTCCACGAGCGCGCCGGAGCCGTCCGGGCAGCTGCCGTACGTCACGGCGGCGTGCGTGGTCCACGCGTACCGCAGCGTCAGCGTGCCGGAGGCGTCGTACAGCCGCACCGAGTCGGCACCGCCGAGCCCGAAGTCGAAGCCCGACCGGGTGGTGGTCTCCTGGTCGACGACGAGGTATCCGCCGGCGGCGATCGTCGAGCCCTGCGGCAGCGTGTACGCCGGGTGCGACGAGTCGGAGTCGAGGAAGCGCCAGCCGCTCAGGTCGATCACGGCGGACGAGGTGTTCACCAGCTCGACCCAGTCGGTGTCGTCGGCGTTCGACTCCACCTCGTTGATCGCGAGCCCGGCGGCGGGACCGGTGGTGACGCGGGCGCCGACGGACGGGTCGTCGTCACCGACCGCGGCGACGGCGGGGGTCGCGGTCAGCACGCCGGCGGCGAGGGCGATGCCCGTCGCGAGGCCGGCACCGAGCCGCAGGGCGGGGGTGTGCATGCAGGATCCTTCTCGGGGAGGTCAGGGGGACCTGCACGACTGTTCAGCATCCCGGCGTCCGGCCGGTGGCTGCCGGGTGAACGACCGGTGCCGCGTCCTCCCAGCAGGCGTCAGGAGGATGGGAGCGACCACGCGAGCGCGTTCGGTCGGAGAGGGAACCGTGACGGACGACACCAGCAACACCGCACTGCAGTCGATGATCGAGCGTGCCGGGCAGATCACCGCCGAGGAGGCCGAGGCGCTCGACGTCGTCTGGAAGGCCGACGAGCAGATCGTGGTGCCGGAGGCGAGCGCCTCGCTCGCGATCCAGGGCGGCGCCGACGGCCGGATGGTGACGAACGCCGACCTGCTGGCCGCGTGGAAGCACGCACTCGACGCCGCCGGCGAGGCCGGTCGCGTCGACGAGATCGAGGCGGCGCAGGAGGCCGGCAAGGCCGTCAAGCACGGCGGTGCACACCTCCGCGACCGCGCCGGGGCCGAGGAAGCGGTCCGCTCGGCGGTCCTCGCCACCGGCGTCCGCGACCTCCTGACGGACGAGGAGTACGACACGCTCACGGCGGCGTGGCGGAGGGTGCTCGGCGCGGCCTGACGGCCCATCGTCGGACGGGAGGCGCGGGGCGGACCGTCACCGTGCCTCCCGGTCGACGGACGACCGGACGGGAGGCGCGGGGCGGGCACGCCCAGGGCCTCCCGTACGGCACGCGGTCACCGGCGGGTCGTCGGCCAGCCGCTCCTGTCGACCCGCGTCGACGGGTCAGCGGCGGATGAGCAGCGCGCTCGCGCGCGGTGACAGCGCCGCGTCGAGCACGAGGCACGCGGCGCCGACGGCCGCCACGTCCGCACCCCGCCCGCTGTCCACGACCGCGATCGGGTGCTTCGGGACGAGCAGCGGCGACCCCGTGATCGCGGCCCGCGCCGCCGGGAGGGCGACCGGGGCGATGCGCGACCAGAACGGTCCGCCGAAGACCACGCGGTCGACGTCGAGCAGGTTGACGATGACCACGACGGCCCGGCCCATGACGGTCCCGGCGTCGGCCGCGAGTCCCGAGGCGACCTCGTCGCCGGACGCGATCGCCTCGCCGAGGGAGTCCCAGGCCCGCTGCACGGCGGTGACGTCGTCCGCCCGAGCAGCGCCGGGCAGCCGGAGCCCGCGGTCCCGCGCGACCTCGACCAGCCGTGCCGGGGCGACCGCGGCCCCGACCTCACCCCGCGGACCGGAGCCGTCGGGGGTCCCCGCGAGCGCCCCCTGGTCGACCATGATGTGCCCGGCGTCGCCCGCGTTCGAGCCGGTACCGCGGACGGGTTCGTGGTCGACGACGAGCCCGACGCCGAACCCCGTCCCGAAGTAGACGAAGGCGAAGTTCCGCGCCGAGGACTCCCCCGCCAGGAACATCTCGCCGACGACCGCCGCGGTGACGTCCTTCTCGAGCAGCACCGGGAAGCCGGTCGCCTCGGCGAGCGCGTCGCGCAGCGGCACGTCCCGCCAGCGGGGCAGGAACGGCGGATCGAGCACGACGCCGGCGTCGACGTCGATCGGCCCGGGGCTCGCGATGCCGACGCCGAGCACGCTCTCCGCTGCGACACCGGCGTCCGCGACGAGGCCGTCGACGGCGGTCGCGATGGTCCGGACGACCTCGGCGGGGTCGTCCGCAGAGGGCGTCGACGTGGTGGTCTCGGCGACCACGCTGCCGGCGAGGTCGAGGAGCACGTACGTGACGACCGCGGGGTCGACGTGCACACCGACTGCGTACCGACTCGTCGCCTCGAGCCGCAGGATCGTCCGGGGCTTCCCACGGCCGGCGACCACGGTGCCGGACTCGACGATCATGCCGGCCTCGATCAGGAAGCGCGTGACGTTCGACACCGTCTGGGCGCTCAGGCCCGTGCTCGCGGCGAGCTCCACGCGGCTCAGCCCGTCGGGCGAGCGGCGGACGGCGTCGAGCACGACGGTGCGGTTGAAGCCGCCGATCGACGGCAGGTTCGCCCCGCGCCGATGCTCCGCCATGCCGCGACCCTACCGCCGCCCGTGCGCACGCAACGGTGCTGCAACGCTTCGCACGTCGTCCTGGCACCCGGACGGGGTGCACCGCTACCCTGAGCGGCATGACGGACCTCCGCCTCGAAGCCCTCTCCGCGTCGACCGCCGCCGCGGCCAACTCGCTGACGCTCAAGCCCGGGCAGGAGCAGTTCGTCCAGCCGACGACGTACGGCGTCGCCGAGTCCGACGTGAAGCCGAGCTCGGCGTGGACCCGCGTGGTGCTCGACGGGGACCGCGTGGTCGGGATGATCATCGGCACCTTCGACGAGGACAACAACGAGGAAGAGCTCCGCAGCGCGATCTGGCGCGTCAACGTCGCCGCCGACGCGCAGGGCCGCGGTGTCGGCCGCTTCGCGGTGCACGGTCTCGCGGACGAGGCCCGGAGCCGCGGGTTCGAGCGGCTCACGGTCGTGTACGAGCCGGGCGGCCACGGCGGCCCCGAGGCGTTCTTCCGCGCCCTCGGGTTCGAGGTCGTGCGTGAGACGCAGTACGGCGACCACTACGCCGTTCTCGCGCTCTGACCGGGCGTGGACAGAGCCGAGTCCGGACCCGAGCCGGACTCCGGGGCCGAGCCGGACTTCGGGGCCGCCGTCGCCGAGGTGGTCCGGCTGATCCCGGCGGGACACGTCATGACGTACGGCGACGTCGCCGCCGTCCTCGGGTCGCGGGCCGCTCGCGCCGTCGGCACGGTGATGGCCCGCGAGGGCGCCGACCTGCCGTGGTGGCGCGTGGTGCGCGCCGGCGGACTGCCGCCCGTCCGGCACGAGGCGCGTGCCCTCGAGCACTACCGTGCCGAGGGCACGCCGCTCGTGGAACGGTCGTCAGCTGCATCGGGCTCGTCGGCCTGGAGGATCGACGTGCGTCGGGCGCGCTGGTCACCCGCCACGGACGCCGACGACCCGTTCTGAGCGCTCAGTCGAAGCGCGAGCCCTTCGGGTTCGGCGGCAGCAGGAACATCACCAGCAGCACGAGCGAGCCGATGCCGACGACCACGTGCAGGAACTGCCAGAAGCCGGACAGGTTCGCGTCGTGCAGCCGACGGGCACCGAGGGCGAGCGACCCGATCAGTGTGGCCAGGCCCCAGAGCACGAACAGGTACGAGCCGACCGGGTTCTCGAGCACCGGGGTCCCGGGCGTGAACACCTGCGGGACGAGCTGGAGCACGAGCCCGATCACGAACGACGTCAGCCACCACCACCAGGCCTCGGAGCGGGAGGCCCGTCCGGTGAACACGGTGTACTTCCGCCAGAACCGTCGGACCGCCTCGGCGAAGGGTGCCCCGTAGAAGGGGTCGCGCAGGGCGACGCCGCCGGGCTGCACGCTGTCGTTGCTCATGGAGTCAGCAAACCACGTGCAGCCCGGTCCGTCAGACGAGCGAGTCCCGCCAGGCGGCGTGCAGCTGGGCGAACCGCCCGGTCCCCGCGATCAGGTCGTCCGGCGTGCCGTCCTCGACGATCCGCCCGTACTCCATCACGAGCACCCGGTGGGCGATCGCGACGGTCGACAGGCGGTGCGCGATGATCACGGCGGTGCGGTCCGCGAGCAGGGTCTCGAGGCCCTCCTGCACGAGCCGCTCGGACGGGATGTCCAGCGACGCCGTGGCCTCGTCGAGGATGAGCACCTTCGGGTCGGCGATGAACGCCCGGGCGAACGACAGGAGCTGCCGCTGCCCGGCCGACACCCGGCCACCGCGCTTGTTCACGTCGGTGTCGTACCCGTCGGGCAGGGCCTCGATGAACGCGTCCGCCCCGACCGCCTTCGCCGCGCGCACGATCTCGTCCCGCGTCGCCCCGGGCTTGCCGAGCGCGATGTTGTCCGCGACGGAGCCGGAGAACAGGTACGCCTCCTGCGTGACCATGACGATCGCGCGGCGCATGTCCTTCGGGTCGATGTCCCGCAGGTCCACGCCGTCGAGCCGCACGGAACCCTTCGACGGGTCGTAGAACCGCGCCATGAGCTTCGCGAGCGTCGACTTCCCGGCACCGGTCGACCCGACGAGCGCGATGGTCTGCCCCGCCGGGATGTGCAGGTCGAACTCGGGGAGCACGACCTTCTCCGCGTTGTACGCGAACTCGACGTCGTCGAAGTCCATCGCACCGGTGGCGTCCGGCAGCCGCACGGGCTTCGCGGGGTCGGGCACCGACGGGCGTTCCTCGAGGACGCCGGAGATCTTCTCCATCGCCGCCGAGGCCGACTGGTACCCGTTGTAGAACATCGCGAGTTCCTGGGCCGGGTCGAAGAATCGCTTGGCGTACAGCGCGACCGCGAGCAGCGCGCCGACCTCGAGCGAGCCCCCCACGATCCGGAAGCCGCCGACGATGACGACGGCCGCGAGCGTGGCGTTGCCGATGAGGACGAGCACGGGGTCGAACGTGCCGAACAGGTTGAAGACCTTCGTGTTCGCCACCCGGTAGTCCTCGACGTAGCCGCCGTACTCGTCGCGGTTGCGGGACTCCTTCCGGAACGCCTGCACCGCCCGGATGCCGGTCATGGTCTCGACGAAGTGCACGATGACGCGCGCCGAGGTCACACGGGTGGCCCGGAACAGGGTCTGCGAGTTCGTCTGGAACCAGCGGATCAGGAACCACAGCGGCACGAGCGACACCGCGAGCACGAGCCCGGAGGTCGGGTCGAGCAGCACGAGCGCGATGCCCGTGAACACCATGTAGAGCACGCCCTGGATGAGCTGGTTCAGGCCGGAGTCGAGCAGCTCGCGGATCGAGTCCAGGTCGCTCGTCTGGCGGGAGATGATCCGCCCGGACGTGTACGTCTCGTGGAACTCGAGCGACAGCCGCTGGGTGTGCAGGAACACGCGCTTCCGCAGGTCGAACAGGATCGCCTGGCTGATCCGCGCCGCGAGCACGGTGTACCAGGCGGTGAGGACCGCGCCGAGCACCGCGACGACGATGTACGTCGCCACGACGCCGAACGCCGGTACCCAGTCGTTCTCGTCCATCACCCGGGGCAGGGCGTTGTCGATGCCCCACGCGATGAGCGCGGGACCCGCGACGGTGCCCGCGGTGGAGACCACCACGACGACGCCGAGCAGCACGAGGCGTGCCTTCAGCGGAGCCGCGAGCGACCCGAGCAGGGCGAGGGAGCGACGCCGCAGGCGCTTGCTCTCCGCCTTGCTGAAGTCCTCGCGCTCCTCGCCGCGCACGCCGAGCGTGGTGACCGCGGCGGTGACGGGGCCGGCCGCCTTCGTGTCCGCGACGTCGTCGAGGACGGGATCGGGGCCTCCCGGCCCGGCTGCCGTGTCCACGGGCGGTACCTGGTCCTGCTGGCTCATGCCATCGCCTCCTCTCGGGCGGGTGCGTCGTCCTCGTCGAGCGAGGAGATGACGTAGCGGTAGTGCTCGTTGGTGGCCATCAGCTCCGAGTGGGTGCCGACGGCGGTGATGCGTCCGCCCTCCATGAGCGCCACCCGGTCGGCGAGCGTCACGGTCGAGGGGCGGTGGGCGACGATGAGCGACGTGGTGTCGGCCAGCACGCGGCGGAGCCCGGCCTCGACCCGCGCCTCGGTGTCGACGTCGAGCGCCGACAGCGGGTCGTCGAGCACCAGGACCGACGGCCGCGCGGCGATCGCGCGAGCGAGCGCCAGACGCTGCCGCTGGCCGCCGGAGAGCGACAGCCCCTCCTCGCCGACGCGGGTGTCGACGCCCTCGGGCAGGTCGTCGACGAAGGACGCCTGCGCGATGTCGAGCGCCTCGCGCATGATGCGCTCGGCCTCGTCGCCGGACAGGTCGGGCCGGCCGAGCAGCACGTTGTCGCGGACGCTCGTCGAGAACAGCGTGGCGTCCTCGAAGGCGACACCGACGTGCCGACGGAGGTCCGCGCGGGTGAGGTCGCGGACGTCGACGCCGTCGATCGTGATCGAGCCGCCGGTCACGTCGTACAGCCGCGGCACCAGGGACAGCAGCGTCGTCTTGCCGCTGCCGGTCAGGCCGACGAGCGCCATGGTCTCGCCCGGGTGCAGCTGCAGCTCGACGCCGTCCACCAGGTCCGGGTACTCGTCCGTCGCGTCCTGGTACCGGAAGTGCACGGCGTTGAACGACAGCGCACCGTGCGGCTCGTCGATGGTCCTCGGTGACGCCGGGTCCTGGATCGTGTTCTCGGAGTCCATGACCTCGAAGAACCGGTCGACCGCGGTCCGGGTGTCGAACGTCATCGACAGGAAGAACCCGATCGACTCGATCGGGAACCGCAGCACGGTCGCCGTCGCGAAGAACGCGAACAGCTGTCCGACCGTCAGCTCGCCCTGCGACGCCAGCCAGATGCCGGCGAGCAGGCACAGCGCGAACGCGACGTCCGGCACGAGCAGCAGCCACAGCCAGATGCTCGCGATGGCCTTCGCCTTCTCGATCTCGGTGCCGCGGAGTGCCTCGGCCTGCTCACTGAACTCGTCGAGCTTGAAGCGACCGCGGCCGAACGCCTTGAGCACGCGGATGCCGTGCACCGACTGCTCGACGCTCGTGGCGAGGTCGCCGACCTGGTCCTGGCTGCGCCGCGCGACGACGGAGTACTTCCGCTCGAACAGCAGGCCGTTGATCCACAGCGGGATCGACGCCACGAGGAAGATCAGTCCGAGCAGCCACCCGAAGGTGAACAGCACGACGAAGCCGACGGCGATCGTGACGATGTTCACCACGAGCAGCACGACACCGAACGCCAGCCATCGGCGGATGAGCGACAGGTCGGACACCGAACGGGACAGCAGCTGCCCGGACTCCCAGCGGTCGTGGAAGGCCACCGGCAGGTCCTGGAGCTTGGCGTAGAGCGCGTTGCGCATGCTCGTCTCGATGCGCGTCGACGGGCGCATCACGAGCCGTCGGCGGGATGCGATGAAGAAGGCCTCGAGGGCGCCGAGTGCGAGCACGCCGAGTCCGGCGGGCCAGATGAGCGCGGCGTCGCGCGAGGACAGCGGTCCGTCGACGAGCCACTGGAGCACGTACGGGATCACCAGGGCGACGAGCGAGGCGCCCATCGCCGCGGCCATGCCGCCGAACAGTCGCCAGCGGTACGGCCTGACGTAGGGCCAGATGCGCCCGATGGCGCGCAGGGTCGAGGGGCGGTCGGTGGAGGGGGTCGCCTGGTCGGGCGTTGTGGACATGCGGTTGCGTCCTCGTGCGTCGTGCGGCGTCCGCTCGGTCGGGTCGTCCGGCCCGCCGACGGGTCGCGTCGGTGGGTGGCGGTCCGGCCGGGAGGCGCGGCGTGGCAGTGCGGTGGTCGTCGGCCGGGCGCGTGGTCGCGCGCCGTCGCCGCCACTCGCGTGACGTCGACCGGGCCGGAGGGCACCGGGGACACGGGTCCCCGGGTTCTCAGCAGGTGGTCCGCGCTCGCCGACGGTGTCGTCGGGCGCGAGGCCGTGGGAGGCCTGGCTAGACGGCGGCCGCGCCCGGGTACCGGAGCGGCGGTGCCGTCCGGGTCCGGGGTCGCGGGGCGGGAGTGGTCCCCACGAGGGACACGAGACCCGTCCGGGCAGCCGTCGCCACTGTTCCGGTCGTCGCGTCCATCGTCACTCCAGTCGTCGTCTTCGTCACCGTTGTGTCCGCGGGCACGGCCGATCCGGTTGCGATCGTCCGGTGCGGTGCGGAGCCTTACAGAATATTCACAGTCGCACGTGTTGCGCAATGGTCTCGGCGTTGTTGGACGCCGTCGATCCGAGCGCGTGACGGTGTCCGGTGACCGGTGTTCGGTGTTCGGTGACTCAGTGGAAGAAGTGACGCTCGCCGGTGAAGTACATGGTCACGCCGGCCGCCTGCGCCGCCGCGATGACCTCGTCGTCACGGACGCTGCCGCCCGGCTGCGCGACGGCACGGACGCCGGCGTCGAGCAGGACCTGCAGGCCGTCGGCGAACGGGAAGAACGCGTCCGACGCCGCGACGCTGCCACGGGCACGCTCCCCGGCGCGGTCCACCGCGAGGTGGCAGGAGTCCACCCGGTTGACCTGGCCCATGCCGACGCCGACGCTCGCGCCCTGGTCGGCGAGCAGGATCGCGTTCGACTTCACGGCGCGGCTGGCCTTCCACGCGAACGCGAGGTCGGCGAGGGTCGCGTCGTCGGCCGGCTCCCCGGACACCAGGGTCCAGGTCGACTGGTCGAAGGCGGTGAAGCGGTCGGCGTCCTGCACGAGGAAGCCGCCGGAGACCTGCTTGACCTCACGGGGCGCGAGCGCGAAGTCCGCCGGCAGGGTGAGGAGCCGGATGTTCTTCTTCTGCGAGAGGATCTCGAGCGCCTCGGGGTCGAAGGCCGGGGCCACGACGACCTCGGTGAAGATGTCGCGCACGGTCTCGGCCATCTGCTTCGTGACCGGGCGGTTCGCGGCGATGACCCCGCCGAAGGCCGACAGCGGGTCGCAGGCGTGCGCGGCGGCGTGCGCCGAGGCGATCGGGTCGACCGCGTCGGCCGGGGCGGTGGCGATGCCGCACGGGTTGGCGTGCTTGATGATCGCGACGGCGGGGGTGTCGAAGTCGTACGCGGCCCGGACGGCGGCGTCGGCGTCGACGTAGTTGTTGTACGACATCTCCTTGCCGTGCAGCTGCGTCGCCTGGGCGATGCCCGCTCCGCCGGAGGTCGTGTAGAGCGCGGCGGCCTGGTGCGCGTTCTCGCCGTAGCGGAGCGTCGCGGTCAGCCCGGCCTCGAGCCGGAGCGTCTCGTCGAACGAGCCGGGCGTCTCGAGGTCGCCCGTCACCGTGGGCGCGGCGGCCTGGGCGGCGACGTGTGCCGCGTCCTGCCCGACGACGTCGGTCGCGAAGTACGAGGCGACGGCGGCGTCGTAGGAGGCCGTGTGGGCGAAGGCCTGCGCGGCGAGGCGCTTCCGGAGTTCGAGCGTGGTGCCGCCGGCGCGGACGGCCTCGACGACTTCGGCGTAGGACGACGGCGACACGACGATCGCGACGTTCGGGTGGTTCTTCGCCGAGGCGCGGACCATCGCCGGTCCGCCGATGTCGACGTTCTCCACCACGGTCGCGGCCTCGGCACCCGAGGCGACGGTCTCGACGAACGGGTACAGGTTGACGACGACGAGCTCGAACGGCGCGATGCCGAGCTCGGCGAGCTGCTGCTCGTGCGACTCGAGGCGCAGGTCGGCGAGGAGCCCCGCGTGCACGGCCGGGTGCAGGGTCTTGACGCGGCCGTCGAGCGACTCCGGGAACCCGGTCACGCTCGACACGTCGGTGACGGCGTACCCGGCGTCGCGGATCGTCTGCGCCGTGCTGCCCGTCGAGACGAGCTCCACGCCCGCGTCGGCCAGGGCGCCGGCGAGTTCGAGCAGGCCGGACTTGTCGCTCACCGAGATGAGCGCGCGCCGCACGGGGACGACGTCGCGGTGGCGGTAGAGGCTGGGGTCGGCGGCGTGCACGCTCATGCGCTCGGGGTGCCCTTCAGGTCGGTGGTGCCGTTGGCGATGTCGAGGATGGTCTGGATGAGCAGGCGGCGCTCGACCGGCTTGATGCGGTCGTGCAGCGTCGACTCGGAGTCGTCCGGCAGCACCGGGATCCGCTCCTGCGCCAGGATCGGGCCGGTGTCCACGCCGTCGTCGACCTGGATCACGCTGGCACCCGTCTGCTCGACGCCGGCCGCCAGGGCGTCACGGACGCCGTGTGCGCCGGGGAACTCGGGCAGGTACGCGGGGTGGGTGTTGATGATCGCGGGGGCGAACTCGGACACGACGGCGTGCGGGAGCAGGCGCATCAGGCCGGAGAGCACGAGGAGGTCCGGCGACCACGGCCGGATCTGGGCGGCGAGCTCGGCGCCCCACTCGTCGCGCGAGGCGAAGCGGGAGAACGGCACCGAGAAGGTCGGGACCCCGAACTCCTCGCCCAACGCCAGGCCCTCGGCATCGCGGTCCGCCCCGATCGCGACCACGCGGGCGGGGTACTCGGCGTCGGTCGTCGCCTCGAGCAGGGCTCGGAGGTTCGAGCCGGTACCGGAGATCAGGACGACCAGTTCGAGCACGGGGACCAGCCTAGCGGCGGCGCGGCGAGCGCTACGCGTCGTGCTTCGGACGGCGCCACCAGGGCAGCTCGTCCTCGGCGATCTGGTCGGTCTGGTCCCACCGGGGCGGGTCCTGCCCGGCGCCGGTCGACCGCCCCGTGCCGGGGGTCTCCTCGGCGCCCGCGGTCTGGTCGACGTCGTCGCGTCCGGCCACGAACTCCTCGGTGCTCCACGGGAACGCCGGCTGCTGTTCCGTGCCCGGGGCGTGCGGCAGCGTCTCGTCGCGCCCGGACCGCTCGGTCTGGTGGTGCGTCTGGTGGTGCCCTGCTGCGCCGCCGACCCGGTCGAGCTGCTCGCTGGCACGGGCGCGGACGTCACCGGCCGCACCACGGAGTCGGTCGCGCAGGCCGCTGATGCCGCTCCGCGCCGGGGGCGTGGCCGGGCTCGGGGTGACCCGTTCCGCGGCGACCGCGTCGGTGCGGGCCCAGTCGGGCAGCGGGACGTCGTCGGGTTCCTCGACGACCGCGCGACCCGAGACAGCGGACGGCGCCGCGTGCTCGCGCTCGTGCTCGTGCTCGTGCTCGTGCGCACGGTCGCCCCCGTCGGGGCGCTCGGGCTCCGGCTCGGCTCCACGGTCCGGCACGGCACGGTGGTCCTGCACGGACGAGAGCGCAGATCTGCCCTCGGCGGTGGCGGGGGCGGCGGCGTGCTCGTCGTCCGCGATCGTCTCGGTCGGCTGGTCGTCCCCGGGGCGTGCCCCCGTCACCGACGACGGGCCCGCGTGCGTCGCGGACTCGTGCGCCTCGTGCACCGTGAACCGGTGCGTCGCACTCGCACGCCCCGCTCCGGCCTCGTCCAGCGCGGCGACGAGCGAGCCGGCCCGGGCGTCGTCGGCAGCGGCGTCGGCAGCAGCGTCGCCCTCGGCCTCGACCCAGCGCTCACGGCCCCACGGCCGCTCGGGCAGGCGCACCAGGTCGCTCCCGACGGCCAGCGCGACCGCGGCGGGGAGCCCGACCTCGAGCGCCGCCAGCAGTCCGACGAGCAGCCCGTCCGGCCCGGCCTCGGCGAGCCGCCCGGGGCCGAGCGAGCCCGCGGTCAGGCCCGTCGCGACCCCGGTCAGCACGCCGGCCACGACACCGGTGGCGACACCGGCGAGCGCCCGACGGAGCGGGGAGTCGTCGTCGCCCAGTGCCCGGACGAGCGCGGGGCGCATGAGGCCGCCGACCACGAACCCGGCGACGACGGACACCAGCACCCCGAGCAGCCCGAAGGTGTGCCCGGACGCCGGCAGCGCGCCGAAGACGGGGACACCGGGGATCGGCCCGAGCGACGTGCCGACGGGCGAGACGCTCGACCCGGTGCCGATCGCGAAGCCCGGTCCGACCAGCCACGCGACCGCCCACCCCACGAAGTCGGGCAGGAACGCGAGCTGTCCGACGGTGAGCGCGATCCCCCCGACCACGCCGGCGTGGGAACGCTCGTACAGCGCGATGACCTCGGCGAACGAGGTGACGAGCAGGAACGCGACGACGACGCCCGCGGCGGCGACCACGACGGCGGTCACCGCGGTGCCGGCGCGGAGCGCGAAGCCGGCGACGGTGCGCCAGAGCGCGGGGATCCGGTCGACCTGGTCGAGCACCCGCCGTGTCAGCGGATCGGCCGGCAGACCACGACGGACCCGGCACACCTCGCTCGTCACCAGGGCGGGCACCGCGAACCAGAGCGCGGGCAGCACGACGGCCTGCCAGACCACGGGGTCCGTCGCTGCCGAGGTGGACGACAGCGCGACCGCGAGCCCGAGCAGTGCGACGGCGGCGGTGCCGACCAGGAGCCCGGTCGCGCGGTGCTCCGTCTCGGCGAACCGCCGTCCGGCGCGCCCACCGAGCCAGGCGGTCACGACCGCGAAGCCGAGGGCCGCGAGCGTGACGTGGATCGGGTCGGCGGCTCCCTCGACCCCGGAGGCGCCGGCGACGTCGCTGCCGAGCCGGAAGGTCACGTCGACGCCGTGTCCGACGAGCCAGACGCTGCCCGCGGCCTTCCAGAAGACGTCCCAGTCGACCTGCAGCCCGTACTCGAAGCCCCAGAGCAGCGTCAGCGGCACGAGGGCGATCCCGACGCCGACGCCGACCGTCACGATCGCCTCGACGGCGGCCAGCAGTGCGGTTCCCAGGCGGTTCATCGTGGTCAGGGTACGTGCCGTCCCGCGGTCACCGAGCGAGCCGCGCGGCACCTGTGGAGACTGGCCGACCGTCCACAGCAGGACGGGAGGCACGGTGCCCACCGGCACCGTGCCTCCCGTCCGTCGGGTCGTGCGGACCGCTACGCCGTCGCGGCGGCGACCACCTCGCGCAGCAGCGCGGCCGTCTCGGACGGCGTCTTGCCGACCTTGACGCCGGCGGCCTCGAGCGCCTGCTTCTTCGCCTCGGCGGTCCCGGCGGAACCGGAGACGATCGCACCGGCGTGGCCCATGGTCTTGCCCTCGGGCGCGGTGAAGCCCGCGACGTAGCCGACGACCGGCTTCGTGACGTGCGCCTTGATGTAGTCGGCCGCGCGCTCCTCGGCGTCGCCGCCGATCTCGCCGATCATGACGATCGCCGTCGTCTCCGGGTCGGCCTCGAACGCGGCGAGCGCGTCGATGTGCGTCGTGCCGATGACCGGGTCGCCGCCGATGCCGATGGCGGTCGAGAAGCCCAGGTCACGCAGCTCGTACATCATCTGGTAGGTCAGGGTGCCGGACTTCGACACGAGACCGATCGGGCCCTTGCCGGTGATCGTCGCCGGGGTGATGCCGACGAGCGACTCCCCCGGGGTGATGATGCCGGGGCAGTTCGGGCCGATGATCCGGGTCTTCCCGCCCAGCGCCTTCGCGTGCGCCCAGAACTCCGCGGAGTCCTGCACGGGGATGCCCTCGGTGATGACGACGACGAGCGGGACCTCGGCGTCGATGGCCTCCATGACCGCGTCCTTCGCGAACGCCGGCGGGACGAAGACGATCGAGACGTCGGCACCGGTGGTGTCGACGGCCTCGCGCACCGAACCGAACACGGGCAGCTCGACGTCGCCGTGCGTGACGGTGGTGCCGGCCTTGCGGGCGTTCACGCCGCCGACGACCTGGGTGCCGGCCTTGAGCATGAGCGCGGTGTGCTTCGTGCCCTCGCCGCCGGTGATGCCCTGGACGATGACCTTCGAGTCCTTGTTGAGGAAGATCGACATTGCTCTGGTGCTCCTTACGCCGCGGCCGCGGCGAGCTCGGCGGCCTGCTCGGCCGCATCGTCCATGGTCTCGGCGACGGTGACGAGCGGGTGCGCCGCCTCCGCCAGGATCCGGCGACCCTCGTCCACGTTGTTGCCGTCCAGGCGCACGACGAGCGGCTTGGTCGCCGAGTCGCCGAGGATGCCGAGTGCGGCGACGATGCCGTTCGCGACGGCGTCGCAGGCGGTGATGCCGCCGAAGACGTTCACGAACACGCTCTTCACCTGCGGGTCGCCGAGGATGACGTCGAGGCCGTTCGCCATGACCTCGGCCGAGGCGCCACCGCCGATGTCGAGGAAGTTCGCGGGCTTCACGCCACCGTGGCGCTCACCGGCGTACGCGACGACGTCGAGCGTCGACATGACGAGCCCTGCGCCGTTGCCGATGACGCCGACCTCGCCGTCGAGCTTCACGTAGTTCAGGCCGTGCTGCTTCGCCTTGGCCTCGAGCGGATCCTCGCTCGCGGTGTCCTCGAGCTGCGCGTGACCCTCGTGGCGGAAGTCGGCGTTGTCGTCGAGCGACACCTTGCCGTCGAGGGCGAGGATCTGCCCGTCGCCGGTGCGGACCAGCGGGTTCACCTCGACGAGGGTGGCGTCCTCGCCGGCGAACACGTCGTAGAGCTTCACGAAGACGTCCGCGACCTGGTCCTGGAGCTCGGACGGGAAGTTCGCCTGGCGCGCGATGTCGAGCGCGGCTTCCTTGTTGATGCCCGTGAGCGGGTTCACCTCGACGCGCGCGAGCGCCTCGGGCTTCTCGACCGCGAGCTGCTCGATCTCCATGCCGCCCTCGACGCTGACGAGCGACAGGTACGAGCGGTTCGCCCGGTCGAGCAGCACCGAGAAGTAGAACTCCTCGGCGATGTCCGCACCCTGGGCGACCATCACGCGCTGCACGGTGTGGCCCTTGATGTCGAGGCCGAGGATCGCCTCGGCGTGCTCGTACGCCTCGTCCGGGGTCTTCGCGACCTTGACGCCGCCGGCCTTGCCGCGACCGCCGACCTTCACCTGCGCCTTGACGACGACCACGCCGCCGATCCGCTCGGCGGCCGCCCTCGCCTCTTCCGGGGTGTCGGCGGTGATGCCCTGCAGCACAGGGACGCCGTAGGACTCGAAGAGGTCCCTGGCCTGGTACTCGAAAAGATCCACGCTGTTCTTCTTCCCGCACGGTTCGTGCGATCGGCATCGGTCATCGGGTCGCGCACTCAACGTCGAGGGTCGCTCGATGTCGAGACGACGGCCGCGACCACCCTAGCGCCGCCACATGGACGGAGAGCACGTCCGTCCGGACACCGGTCGCCCGCTCGGCCGCGGGATGCGTCGGCACCGAGGAACGCCGGTCGGGAGGCACGCCCCACCCCCGTCACCTCCCTCGCGCCCCCCGGTGGCCGGGGGACGCAGTCGCCGGATGGTCGGCCAGGCGGTACGGGGCACGGTCGACGGGTGCAGAAGGAACTCCGTACCCGCGCCGCCGACGTCTTCGGCTGGGACCTCCACCCCGAGCAGGAACAGGTCGTCGACGCCGTCCTCGACGGTCGCGACGCCCTGGCGCTCATGCCCACCGGCTCGGGGAAGTCCGCGATCTACCAGGTCGCCGCGCTCGCCCTGGACGGCCCGGTCGTCGTCGTCTCGCCCCTCGTGGCCCTGCAGGAGGACCAGGTCGTCGGCATCGAGGACCACCCGGACGCGCCCCGAGCCGTCACGATCAACGCCACCAGGGGCAGCCGGCAGCTCGAGGACGCGTGGGACGCCGTGGCGTCCGGCGAGGCCCGGTACGTGTTCCTGGCCCCCGAGCAACTGGCGAAGGACGAGGTCGTCGAGCGGCTGCGCGACGCCGGCGTCGCGCTCGTCACCGTCGACGAGGCGCACTGCGTGTCGAGCTGGGGGCACGACTTCCGCCCGGACTACCTGGTGCTCGGCGAGGTCGTGGAGCGCCTCGGGCGCCCGCCGGTGCTCGCGATGACCGCGACCGGGTCGACGCCCGTCCGCGCCGAGATCGTCGAGCGGCTCGGCATGCGGGACCCGCTGGTCGTCGCCACCGGCTTCGACCGGCCGAACCTGCGCTTCGAGGTCGCCCGGCACGCCGACGACGAGTCGAAGCGCGAGGCGGTCGTGGAGCAGGTCGTCGGACTCGAGGGGGTCGGCATCGTCTACGTCGCCACCCGCGCCGAGACCCTGGTGTACGCGGACGAACTCGTGGAGAGTGGTCGCCGGGCGAAGGCGTACCACGCGGGCCTCCGCGTGCGGGACCGCGAGCGGGTCCACCACGAGTTCCTCGACGGCGAGCTCGACGTCGTCGTCGCCACCAGCGCGTTCGGCATGGGGATCGACAAGCCGGACGTGCGCTTCGTCGTGCACGCCGACGTCCCCGAGTCGGTCGACGCCTACTACCAGGAGGTGGGCCGTGCCGGCCGCGACGGCGACGTCGGCCTCGCCACGATGCACTACCGCGCCGAGGACCTCGGCCTCCGACGCTTCTTCGCGTCCGGGTCGCCGCGCCCGGCCACCCTCCGTGCCGTGTTCGACGCCGTCCCCGCCGAGGGCTCGGTGGCCCGTTCCGAGCTCGCCGAACGCTCCGGGCTCGCCGCTCGCACCGCGGGCCGCGCCGCCAACGCCCTCGTCGACGCGGGCGCGCTCGACGACGGTGAGGACGGTCTCACCCGTCGACCGGACGGCCCCCGCGACGCCGAGGCGGCAGCGGGGCTCGCGAAGGCGCAGGCGAAGGAGCGCGAGGAGATCGAGGAGTCGCGCATCGCGATGATGCGCCGGTTCGCCGAGACCTCGGGCTGCCGCCGGCAGTTCCTGCTCGGGTACTTCGGTGACGAGCTCGCCGAGCCGTGCGGCAACTGCGACACGTGCACGGCCGGGACCGCCCAGGACGCGGACGCCCACGGTGCCGACGGTGCGAACGACGACGCCTGGCCCCCGGAGTCGCCCGTCGAGCACGCGCAGTGGGGCCGAGGGACGGTGATGAGCACGGAGGACGACCGGTTGACGGTGTTCTTCGAGTCCGCGGGGTACAAGACCCTCGGGCTGGCCGACGTCGAGGAACGGCACCTGCTCGAGCGCGTCTGACGCGCCGGCGTCGGACCCGGGGTGGGGAAGGCGCGGTCGCTCGACCACCCGTCGGCGACCGCGCTCCACTCCCCCGAGCACGGCGAGTGTGACCCGCGATCGTGGACCGCAGGTGACGCCGAGGTGAACGGGACGCGAAACCGGACGAGGGGTGCGCAGACCGGACGACCACAGACCGGACGACCGGTCAGGCGGACGGCGTACACAGGAAGGCCCGACGGCCCCGGCGACCCGCTCCGGAGCCCGACCCTCCCACGGAAGGACTGCACCATGAGCGACCCCGGCATCAGCCCCGTCGACGACTTCGACGCCCAGGAGCGCCGTACCGACGACCTGGACCGCGAGCACGTGGGTCCGTACGAGGTCGACGAGTCCGAGGAGTCCCTCGAGACCGTCACGAACGACGCCGTCGCCGGCGAGACCGTCGAGCCCCAGCCGGGCGACGGAACCGACGACGGCCCCACCGGTGGCGCTCCGCGCGAGGGCTCGCCCGACCTGTGGGAGCACGACGACGACACCGAGCGTCCGGACCTCGGCGGCGACCTCGGCACGAAGCCGCTCTGAGCACGACACCCGCACGACCCCCACGGAGCACGGCCCAGTACGATCGGGCCGTGCTCCGTGGCGTCCGCGACCGTGTCCGTGCGACGCCCGCGCTGGCCCGGCTCCTCTCGCTGGCGTCCCTGCTGCTCGTCGCCGCGGCGGCGCACTCGGGCGCCCGCGCCGGCGGGATCGCCTGGCTCCCGCTGCTCGTCGCGGGTGTCGTGCTCGCCCTGGTCACCGGCGCGACGGCGCACCGGTGGCCCCTGCCGGCCATCTGGCTGGTCGTGACACTGCTGGCGGCCGCGGGCGGCACGCTCGTGAGCGTCGCGTGGCTGGTCGGCGCGCTGATCGGCGGCGCGGTGGCGCTGGCCGCAGCCCTGTTCCTCGACACCGCGCCGCTCCCGCGGGCACGGCGGAGCGGGACACGCCCGTGACGCGACGGCCGGGAGGCTCGTCCCACCCCCGCCCCGCCGGCCACGGCGACCGGTCGGTGGACGGACGCGGTGCGACGGGCGGACCACGGGCCTCCCGTCCGGCACACGGTCACGTCGCCGACCGCGAGCTGCGTCGGTGGCTCGCGGACAGCACGCCCGTCGCGGCCGGTGGCCGCGCCATCCTGCTGCAGATCGCGGACCCGGTCGTCGCAGCCGGGGTCCGACGGCACTCCGACTTCGCCCGTCGACCGCAGCAGCGGTTGGCCCACACCCTGATGTTCGTCTACGCCGTCGTGATCGGGACCGAGACCGACGCTGCCGTGGCGACCGCGTTCGTGGACCGGGCGCACCGACCGGTCGAGGGCGCCGACGACGTCGACCGGCAGCGGTGGGTGGCGGCGACGCTGTTCGACTCCGCACGACGGGCACACGAGCTGTTCGGCGACCCCCTGTCGGCCGACGACGCCGAGCGTGTCCTGGCGGCCTACGCCCCGATCGCGACGTCCCTGCGCGTGCCCGCCGACGGTTGGTTCGCCTCGGTCGCCTCCTTCGACGTGTACTGGGGTGCGGCCCTGCCCGCCCTGCACGTCACCGACGACGCGCGTGGGATCGTGCGCGACCTCCTGCACCCCCGCTTCGCACCGCTGTGGGTCCGCACCGCGATGCCACTCGTCCGGATCGTCACCGTCGGCATGCTGCCGGAGGCCCTGCGGACCGCGTACGGCTTCGCCTGGGGGCCGCGCGAGCAGCGGCGCTTCCGGCGGACCGTCGCGCTCGTCCGGCGCGTGCGGAGCCTCGTGCCGGGGTGGGCGCTCCGACTCCCGGGGCCGCTGCTGCTGCGGGCCATGCACCGGATCGCCGCGCGGTACGCCCACTGATCCCGACAAGTTCTTGTCATGGCGACAAGAACAGTGGTACGGTCGGACCATGGCAGTCGAACTCAGCACCTGGGACGCCCAGGGCACACCGACGACACCGACGTTCTCCACGATGCGGTTCCCCGCGGGCGAGGCACACGTCAAGGTCCGGGACGACGCCGACGCGGGGGCGACCACCGAGATCGCGACCCTGCGCGGCACCGGCGGCGACGACCTGGTGATGCTCGGCATGTGGGCGGACGCGGTCCGACAGCGCGGGGCACGCTCGGTGGCGCTCGTTCCGTACCTGCCCGGAGCGCGGCAGGACCGCGGACTCCCCTTCGGCGCGAAGGTCTACGCGGACGTCCTGAACGGCTTCGCCATCGACCGGGTGATCGCCTTCGACCCCCACTCGCCCGTGATCGTCGGGCTGGTCGAGCGCCTCACCGTGGTGCCGAGCGAGCGGGTCGTGCACGACGCCGTCCTCGCCGGGTCCGACTACAGCGGCATCATCGCCCCGGACAAGGGCGCGGTCGCCCGGGCGGCGCTCGTCGCCGAGGCAGCCGGACTCCCCATGTTCCGCGCCGAGAAGCACCGCAACCCGGACACCGGCAAGCTCGACGGGTTCTCGTGCGAGCCGCTCCCCGAGACCGGTCGGCTGCTCGTCGTCGACGACATCTGCGACGGCGGCGGCACCTTCGCGGGCCTCGCCGGCTCGACCGGCCTGCCTGCGGAGCGCCTGGGCCTCTGGGTCTCGCACGGCGTCTTCTCCGGACGGGCCCCGCAGCTCGCCGAGCACTTCGGCGAGATCGTCACCACCGACAGCTACCCCGCACAGCAGGACGTCCCGGGCCTCCGCACCGTCCCGCTCAGCCCGTACCTCACGAAGGAGATCCGATGACGACCACGACGGGCCTCGAGCCCCGCACCACCACCGCGAGTCCGATCGCCCCGCTGCTGGCGGTCGACGGGTACAAGCACTCGCACCGGCAGGTCTACCCCGAGGGCACGACCCGGATCCTGATCAACTGGACGAACCGCTCGAACGCGCACATGCCCGAGTCGACCCACGCGGTGGTCTTCGGGCTGCAGGCGTTCGTGCAGCGGTACCTGGTCGAGGCGTGGGCGCCGTTCTTCGCCGCCGACGAGGACGAGGTCGCGCGGTTGTTCGAGCAGGCGCTGCAGGGCTACTTCGGCCCGAACCACATCGGTGTCGACCACGTCCGCGCCCTGCACCGCCTCGGGTACCTCCCGCTCGACATCCGGGCGCTCCCCGAGGGCACCCTCGCCCCGATCGGCGTCGCGACGCTGACGGTCGAGAACACCCTCGACGACTTCTTCTGGCTGCCGAACTACATCGAGACCGCCCTGTCGGCGTCGATCTGGCACCCCTCGACCGTCGCGACGAAGGCGCTCGAGTACCGCGACCTCATGGAGGAGTGGGCCGAGCGCACCGGCGCCGACCCGGCGAGCATCGACTTCGCCGCCCACGACTTCTCGTTCCGCGGGCAGACGAGCATCGAGTCCGCCGCCGCGGGCGGTGCCGGACACCTGCTGTCGTTCCTCGGTACCGACTCGATGCCGTCGCTCGACTTCATCGACCGCTACTACCCGGGCGACAACGGCTGGGTGGCGGCCAGCGTCCCCGCCACCGAGCACAGCGTGATGTGCGTCCGCGGCGCCGACGGCGAGCTCGAGACGTTCGCGCAGATCCTCGACGTCTACCCGACCGGCATCGTCTCGGCGGTGAGTGACGGCTTCGACCTGTTCAAGGTGATCACCGAGACGCTCCCGCAGCTCAAGGACCGCATCACGGCCCGCGACGGCAAGCTCGTCATCCGCCCGGACTCCGGCGACCCGGTCGACATCGTCACCGGCACCGTGCACGGCGTCGACCAGGCAGCGCTGACCGACCCGTCGCGCAGCCACGAGGAGAAGGGCGTCGTCGAGCTCCTCGACGAGCTGTTCGGGCACACCGTCAACGAGCGGGGCTTCAAGGTGCTCGACCAGCACATCGGCGTCATCTACGGCGACAGCATCACGCTCGACCGTGCCCGTCGCATCTACGAGCGCCTCGCCGCGAAGGGCTACGCGAGCGACAACGTCGTGCTCGGCATCGGGTCGTACACGTACCAGTACATGACGCGCGACAACCTCGGCAGCGCCGTGAAGGCCACGTGGGCCCTCGTCGACGGGCAGCCGGTCGACATCCAGAAGGACCCGAAGACCGGCAGCGGCAAGAAGAGCGCGAAGGGCCGAATCGCCCTGCACCGCGACGACACCGGCGAGATCCGCCAGACCGACGAGGCCACCGCCGAGGACGAGGCGACCAGCCTGCTCCAGCCCGTCTGGGTCGACGGCCGCTTCCGGGTGCACCAGTCGTTCGCCGACGTGCGCGAGACGCTCCGCACCGAACGCGCCGCCCGCGCGGCCCGCCGGGCGTCGGTGTGACCGACGCCCACACGGCGACCCGCGACCAGCCGCTCATCGCGATCGACGTCGTCCCGGTGTCGTTCACGGTGACGGAGGGTCTGCGGGTCGCCACCGCGCGCCGGGCGTACGACCCGTACGCCGGTCGGGAGGCACTGCCCGGCGTGCTCCTGGACGCTGCGGAACGCCTCGCCGACGGTGCACGGCGCGCCCTGCGCACCAAGGCCGCCATCGGCACCGGGGCGGTGCGGCACCTCGCACAGGTCGGTGCGTTCGACGGCCCGTCCCGCGACCCGCGGGAGACCGCGATCAGCATCGCGTTCGCGGCGGTCGTGGCACCGGCGGTGGACGGCGGGCCCGTGGTGTGGAGGTCGACCGACGGGGGCGACCTGGGCCTCCCGTTCGACCACGACACGATCGTGCGGGCCGCCCTCGACCAGGTGCGCACCCGGCTCTGGCGGGACGTCCCGATGACACGCGCCCTGCTCGGTGACGTCTTCCCGACGAGTGCGGCGGCAGTACTCCACGCGGCGCTCCACGGGACCGCCCCGGATGCCGGCAACCTCAACCGTGCACTCCGGACGAACCCCGCGCTCGTCCGAGCCGATGCCTCCCCGACGTCCACCGGCCGGGGCGGTCGTCCCCCGGCGACCTGGACGTGGACCGACTGAGCACGGTTGGGTGGGGGCATGTCCAGTTCGCTCTCCGGTGACGACTCCCTGCACCTGCCCGAGTTCGACGCGCCTCCCGCGTCCCCGTTCGACGTCGCCCGAGCCTGGCTCGACGGCGCCGCGGAGCGCGAGGTGTCCGAGCCGATGTCGATGACCCTCGCGACCGCCGGTGCCGACGGGCGGGTGTCCGCCCGCACCGTCGACGTGAAGCGGCTCGACGACCGCGGGTTGGTGTTCGGCACCTCGACCCTGAGCCCGAAGGGACGGCAGCTCGCGGACAACCCGCACGCGGCGCTGCAGGTGTACTGGCGCGAGAGCATGCAGCAGCTGCGCTTCGAGGGCCGGGCCGTGCAGCTGTCCGACGAGGAGTCCGACGCGCTGTTCGTCGACCGCTCGCCGAAGTCACGCGCCGCCACCGCGATCGCCGACCAGTCGGACGTGCTCGAACCGCGCACGCTGCAGGACCTGATCGACGACGCGAACGTGCTGCTCGACGAGAGCGACGACGACGTGCCGCGCCCCGAGGGCTGGGTGGCATGGCGGCTCGAGCCCGACGTGGTGGAGTTCTGGCAGGGCAGCCGCGACCGGATGCACCGGCGGCTGCAGTACGTCCGCGCCGGCGACGGCTGGGACGTGGCGCGGCTGCAGCCGTAGCGCGGGAGGGTCGGCGCGGCTGGGACGCTGCGGGCGCGACGCCGGTGCGGTCGCCGCTGCGAGCGGGGCCGCGGGGCCGACGGCGCCCCGCACAACCGGGAGCACCTCGCGCCACGGAACCCCACGGCGCGACGTGCTCCGCGTAGTGCAGCGGCACGTCGAACCAGGATCCCGACATCGAACCAGCCGCCGGTGCTGGTTCGACGTCGGGAACGTGGTTCGACGCCGACGGCAGGGCCAGCGGTACCGTCGTCGGATGGGGACCACGCACGCGCTCACCGTCCGACCGGCCGAGGTGCGGGATGCCGACGCGATCGCCGCCGTGCACGTGCAGGCGTGGCGCGAGGCCTACGCCCACCTCCTGCCGGCGGAGTTCCTCGCGGCCCTCGACGTCGATGCCCGCGCGGCACGGTGGCGCGGGATCATCGCCGTGCCCGGTGTCGACGTGCTCGTCGCCACCGTCGGCGACGCGATCGTCGGCTGGGCGTCCGCGGGACCCGGTCGCGGCGAGGCCCCACGGGACCGCGAGCTCGAGGGCATCTACGTCCTCGCCGCGCAGCACGGAGCGGGCGTCGGACAGGCGTTGCTCGAGGCCGCGATCGGCACCGCGCCCGCGTTCCTCTGGGTCGCTGACGGCAACCAGCGTGCCGAAGCCTTCTACCGGCGGAACGGCTTCGAGCGGGACGGCACCGTCAAGCACGAACCGATCGGCCCGCACGGGCTCGATGCGGTCCGGATGGTGCGCTGAGCACCGCCGCGCCCGCTGCCGTCAGAGCTTCTCGATCGGCGCGATCTTGATGAGCAGCTTCTTGCGACCCGCGGCGTCGAAGGCGATCTCGGCGATGCGCTTCGCGCCCTGCCCGGTCACCGCGGACACCGTGCCCTCGCCGAAGTCGACGTGCTTGATGCGGTCGCCGGCGACGAGTTCCATGTCACCGTTGTCCCGGACCTGCCCGGACACCCGGTTCGCCCACTCGGTCTTCGGACGGGTCTTCGCCGCCGCGGCCGCACGGTCGTAGGAACCGCCGCCGAAGCCGCCACCGCCGCGGTAGCCACCGCCGCCCCCGCCGGCACCGCCGGAACCACCCGGACCGCCACCGCGACGGGCGTTCAGCGCGCGGGGCTCGGTCCCCCCGCGGCTGTTCGCCATGCCGGGCGACTGCTTCCACTCGATCAGGCCCTCGGGGATCTCCTGCAGGAAGCGGGACGGCATCGCCACGTTGACGTCGCCGAACTGCGCGCGGGTCATCGCCAGCGACAGGAAGAGCGACTTCTTCGCTCGGGTGATGCCGACGTAGAAGAGCCGGCGTTCCTCGGCGGGGCCGCCCGGCTCGTTCGCGGACATCCGGTGCGGCAGCAGGTCCTCCTCGACGCCGGTGAGGAACACCGCGTCGTACTCCAGGCCCTTCGCCGTGTGCAGCGTCATGAGCGACACGGTGCCGGACGAGTCGTCGAGCTCGTCGGCCGCTGCGACCAGGGAGACCTCGGTCAGGAAGTCGGACAGGGTGCCCTCGGGGTTGTTCTTCTGGAACTCCCGCGTCACCGCCACGAGCTCGTCGATGTTGTCCGCACGCGCCGCGTCCTGCGCGTCGGGCGACTTCCGCAGGTTCTCGAGCAGCCCGGAGCCGTCGAGCAGCTGCGTGAGCGTGTCGACCACCGGCTGGGTCGCGGCGCGCGAAGCGACGTCGTCGAGCAGCGCTGCGAACGACGTGATCGCGGTCCGCACCTTCGGCCCGAACCCGAGCTCGTCGGCGTGCCGCAGGGCGTCGCGCATCGAGGTCTCGTGCTCGTCGGCGTAGCGCTGCAGTGCCGTCTCCGTCACGGCACCGATGCCGCGCTTGGGCACGTTGAGGATGCGCCGGAGCGACAGCGGATCGGCCGGGTTGGCGACGGTGATCAGGTACGCCATGGCGTCCTTGATCTCGGCACGCTCGTAGAACTTCGTGCCGCCGAGCACCCGGTACGGGATCGCCGAGCGGATGAAGATCTCCTCGAGCGCACGCGTCTGCGAGTTGGTCCGGTAGAACACGGCCATGTCCCGGTACGACGTGCCCTCGTCGTGCAGGCGCTGGATCTCGTCGGCGACGAACTGCGCCTCGTCGTGGCCGGTGTACCCGGTGAAGCCGACGATCTTGTCGCCGGCCCCGACGTCGGTGAACAGGTTCTTCGCCTGGCGGTCGAAGTTGTTCGCGATGACGGCGTTCGCAGCGTCGAGGATCGTCTGCGTCGACCGGTAGTTCTGCTCGAGCAGGATCACCTTCGAGTTCGGGAAGTCCCGCTCGAACTCGACGATGTTCCGGATGTCTGCTCCGCGGAAGGCGTAGATCGACTGGTCCGAGTCACCGACGACGGTGAGCGATGCCGGGGCGATCGACCCGTCGGCCTCGCGCATCCGGGCGACGTGCTGTCCGGTGTCCTCGAGCTTGTCGACCTGCTCGACGGGCACCGGGCGGGTGAGCTCGCGGATCAGGGCGTACTGCGCGTGGTTGGTGTCCTGGTACTCGTCGACCAGGACGAACCGGAAGCGGCGCTGGTAGAGCGCGGCGACCTCGGGGAACGCGCGGAACAGGAAGACGGTCTGCCCGATCAGGTCGTCGAAGTCGAAGGCGTTCGCCCGGCGGAGCTCGTTCGTGTAGCGCCGGAACACCTCGGTGAACATGACCTCCTGCGGGTCGTTCACGTTGATGTTCCGGGCGTAGGTGTCGACGTCCTGCAGCTCGTTCTTGAGCTTCGAGATCTTCGACGCCGCGGCGCCGACGGTCAGCCCGAGGGAGTCCGCCTCGAGCTCCTTGATGATCCGCTTGAGGAGGGCGCGGGAGTCCGCGGAGTCGTAGATCGTGAACGACTGCGGGAACCCGAAGCGCTCGGCCTCGCGCCGGAGGATCCGTACGCACGCCGAGTGGAACGTCGAGATCCACATGCCCTCGGCGGCCTGCCCGACCAGTGCCTGCACGCGCTCGCGCATCTCGGCGGCGGCCTTGTTCGTGAACGTGATGGCGAGGATCTGCGACGGCCAGGCCTCGCGGTTCGCCAGCAGCAGGGCGATGCGGCGGGTGAGCACGCTCGTCTTGCCCGATCCGGCACCGGCCACGATGAGCAGGGACTCGCCGCGGTACTCGACGGCTTCCTTCTGCTGGGGGTTGAGACCCGCGGTGAAGGGGTCGTCGTACCCGCCGGGGCGGTTGCCCGCGCCCGGCTCGGGGGACTGGTCGAAGGGGTCGAGCACGATCGTCATGACCGGATCAGTCTAGGCGCGCCCTCCGACAGGCGCAGCGGCTGCGGTCCGTGGGCCGCGGGACACACTGCGACGCACCAGGACCGGGATCGGGTCCGACGGCGGACAGGCTGTCGGGCATGAGGACGTGGACCGCAGGTGACGCCGTCGAGCTCGTCGAGCGGAGCTGGGTCTGGATGTCGTTCGTCACGACCCCCGTGACGATCACGGTCGGGGCCGGCTGGTCCTTCCTCGCCGACGGTGGCATCGGGAGACCCGAGGGCCCGCCCGCTCTCGCCCTCACGATCGTCCTCCTCGCCGTCGTCGCGGGGCTCGTGACGATCGGGGGCGGCGTCGTGGCGCTCCCCTGCACGTACGCACTCGGGTGGGCGCTCGCCCGGATCTCCGCCCACCGCGGCGTGCACGTCGTCGCGCACGCACTGCTCGCCGGCGGCCTGGCTGCGCTCTGCGTCTGGGTGCTCGAGACGTACTGGTCCCACGCGTGGGCACCCCTCCCGGCCTTCCGCCTGCTCATCTCGGTCTCGGCTGCGGCCGCTGCGGCGATCGCCACCTGGCGGACCGCCCGCGCGACCGCGGCGGTGCGGCGGCGACGACTCCGCGGCGTGCGGACGCGGGGAGCTGACGGGTCAGTCGGTGGCGCTCTCGACGAGTGACCGCGCCCGCACCGCCAGGTCCGGGTGGTCCGCGAACACCCCGTCCACCCCGGTCCGCACGACCGAGGTGAACCACCGCTCCCAGTCGCCGTGCGCTGCAACGTCGCCCCCGCGCCGCAGTGGCGCCGGCAGGAACCGGTTCTCCGGCCGGAGCGTCCACGTGTAGACGGCGAGCCCCGCAGCGTGCGCGCGCTCGACGATGACGCTCCGGACCGGGCGCGGGTCGTCGACCGCGACGCTGTCGACCCCCGCCATCAGGGTCTTCAGGTCGACGCTGACGCCGTGGAACTCCGCGGCGAACCCGGCCAGCGCGGCGTCCGTGCGCTCCGACGCCCACGAGGGAGCCGCCGATCCGTGGGCGGCGACCTCGTCCGCGGCACTGCCACGGGCCTCCTGGAGGTACACGAGCCGACCACCCGTCCCCCGTGCGCCGAGCTGACGGAGCACCGTCTTCTCGAACGACTCGATCGTCAGCCGGTCGTCGCCGCGCCACCCGGCGTCCCCGAGCGTGTCGTCGAGCAGCTGCGCCATCGGGAAGCGGGCCTGCTCGAAGAAGTGCGCGTGCTTGACCTCGGCGACGAGCCCGACCGGTCGGGGCGCCGCGTCGAGGATCGCGAGCAGGTCCTCGAGTCGCAGGACGCCGTCCTCGCCGTCGTGCGCGGCCGAGGCCGGACGCAGCCGGGGAAGGCGCTCCCGGACCCGGAGCGTCCGCAGCTCGTCCCACGTGAAGTCCTCGGTGAACCAGCCCGTCACGCTCTGGCCGTCGACGGTCTTCGTCGTCCGCAGGTGTGCGAACTCGGGGTGGTCGGCGACGTCCGTCGTGCCGGACACCTCGTTCTCGTGCCGCAGCACGAGCACGCCGTCCTTCGTCGGCACGAGGTCCGGCTCGATCGCGTCGGCACCGAGGCCGACGGCCAGTTCGTAGGCACTCCGGGAGTGCTCCGGTCGGTGGCCGGAGGCACCACGGTGGGCGATCACACGGGTCATGCGCCGAACCGTAGCCGCTCGACCCTGCCCGCAGGTGTCCTCACGGTGTGCCTGTGGACACATCCGTTCAGCCGTCGCCCCTCGTTCCCAGGCCGCCCGCGGAGGGTCGCTCCGTGACCGTCCGACACCTCTCCACCGCCGTCGAGGCCCGCATCGACCGCGCGGCCCGCCGCCTGCTCGACGCCGGGCACCAGCCGCACCGCCCGGGCCGTCTCGCCCTGACCGAGTTCCTGGTGTTCGGCGCGAAGCAGGCGTGGGCGTGCACGTTCGGGGTGCTGCTCCTCGCGACGATGGTCGTGGTGCACCTGACCGTGCCGCCCGGGGCCCGGAACGACGTCCTCACGATGTCCGCGGCGGCGATCCAGGTCGCGATGCTCGTGTTCGGCCTCGAGACGGTCCGGGAGCTCCGGGTGATGATGGTCTTCCACGTGGTCGGCACGGTGATGGAGGTCTTCAAGACCCACGTCGGCTCGTGGGAGTACGCGGGCGACGGCTGGCTCGTGGTGGCGGGCGTGCCGCTCTTCTCCGGGTTCATGTACGGCGCGGTCGGGTCGTACATGGTCCGGGTCGTGCGGCTGTTCGACCTGCGCTTCGACCGGTACCCGCGGCAGTGGTCGCTCGTGCTCGTCGCGGCGGGCATCTACGCGAACTTCTTCGGGCACCACTTCGTGTGGGACGCGCGGTACGTGCTGCTCGCCCTGGTCGTGGCCCTGTTCGCACGCACCACGATGCACGTCCGCGTGCACCGCGCGACGCTGCGGATGCCGGTCCTGCTCGCGATGGCCCTCGTCGCGCTGTTCATCTGGCTGGCCGAGAACGTCGCGACCTGGGCCGGCGCCTGGTCCTACCCGGCGCAGGCGGGAGCGTGGCAGCCGGTCGCGCCGACGAAGGTCGTCGCCTGGCTGCTGCTCATGGTCGTCTCGGTCGCGCTGGTCTCGTGGCTGTACCCGCAGGTCCGGTCGGCTCCGGCGGTCGCCGACCGACGGCGTGCGGGCACCGACCGGCCGGGAGGCACGGCCCGCCACCGCCCCGCAGGCGCCCGTCCGGCGGTCGGCCGGTTCACGACGAGCTCGGGGCAGCCACGCAGACCGCGACCGTAGGCTCCCGGTGTCGGGACCACCGGGTCCTGCTTCCGCTCGCCGCGAATCCTCAGCCTTCCGCGACGGGGCGCCCCTAGGCTGAGAGGACGTAAATCTCCGAGGAAGAGGACACCATGGCCTTCAAGCCCGGTTTCGACCAGTCCCCCGCCTTCAACGACCAGGGCCGTGGCGCCTGGGGCGCCGGCGCTGGTCAGCAGCAGGCGGGCTGGGGACGCACCCCACAGCAGGGACAGTACCCGCAGCAGGGCGGCATGACGCCCGAGCAGCTGCAGTACATGTACGACCGCCCGACGGCGAGCCCGGTCGACACCGACCGCATGTCGTACGAGGACACCATCGTCAAGACGCTGCTCGCGTTCGGCGTGCTCCTCGTCGGCGCCGTCGCCGGCTGGAACCTGCCGCCGATCGTCTGGATCGTCGGCGCGATCGTCGGGTTCGTGCTCGCGCTCGTCAACACGTTCAAGAAGAAGCCGTCGCCGGGGCTCGTCCTGGCGTACGCGTTCTTCGAGGGCCTGTTCGTCGGCGGCATCTCGGCGATGTTCAACAGCCAGTTCGACGGCATCGTCACGCAGGCCGTGTTCGGCACCCTCGGTGTCTTCGCGGTCACGCTGCTGCTCTTCACGTCCGGCAAGGTGCGTGCGACGCCGAAGGCGACCCGGTTCTTCCTCGTCGCGATGGTCGGCTACCTGGTCTTCTCGCTCGTGAACCTCGTGCTCATGTGGACCGGCGTGACGAACTCCGCGTTCGGTCTCCGGAGCTTCGAGATCTTCGGCATCCCGCTGGGCGTCATCATCGGCATCTTCGTGGTGCTCATGGCGGCGTACTCGCTGGTGCTCGACTTCGACCAGATCAAGACCGGCGTCCAGCGCGGCGCTCCCCGCATCTACGCCTGGACCGCGGCGTTCGGTCTCATCGTCACCCTGGTGTGGCTGTACATCGAGATCCTGCGCATCCTCGCGATCCTGGCGAGCAACCGCGAGTAGCTCGCACCTGATCGACACGAGGGGCCCCGGCACACGCCGGGGCCCTTCGTCGTGTGTCGGGAGGTCGGAGCCCGTCCCGACATGTTCTCGTCGCATGACATGCCGCTCACCTCTCGCACGAGCGGCATGTCGTGCGACCGGAACGTCCGCTGGCGGCACGGAGACGCGGCGAGGGCCCGGCACGCAGTGCGTACCGGGCCCTCGGGGCGTCAGGGAGCAGTCACTCCCACTCGATCGTCCCCGGCGGCTTCGACGTGACGTCGAGCACGACGCGGTTCACGTCGGGGACCTCGTTCGTGATGCGGTTCGAGATCTTCGCGAGGGTGTCGTACGGCAGGCGCGTCCAGTCGGCGGTCATGGCGTCCTCCGACGAGACCGGACGGAGCACGATCGGGTGGCCGTAGGTACGACCGTCACCCTGGACGCCCACGGAGCGGACGTCGGCGAGCAGGACGACCGGGCACTGCCAGATCTCCTCGTCGAGGCCGGCCGCGGTGAGCTCCTCGCGCGCGATCTTGTCCGCGGCCCGGAGCAGCTCGAGGCGGTCCTTCGTGACCTCGCCGACGATGCGGATGCCGAGCCCGGGGCCGGGGAACGGCTGGCGGCCGACGATGACCTCGGGCAGCCCGAGCTCGCGACCGACGGCTCGCACCTCGTCCTTGAACAGGGTGCGCAGCGGCTCGACGAGCTCGAACGTCATGTCCTCGGGCAGGCCCCCGACGTTGTGGTGCGACTTGATGTTCGCGGTACCGGATCCGCCGCCGGACTCGACCACGTCGGGGTAGAGCGTGCCCTGGACGAGGAACTTGACCTCTCCGGCGTCGTCGTCGCCGCGCGCCTCGAGCACGAGGGCCTCGGCCGCCGCCTCGAACGTGCGGATGAACTCGCGCCCGATGATCTTGCGCTTCTGCTCGGGGTCGCTGACGCCGGCGAGGGCGTCGAGGAACTGCTGCTCGGCGTCGACCGTGATCAGGCGGACACCGGTCGAAGCGACGTAGTCCTCCTCCACCTGCTTGCGCTCGTCGGCGCGCAGGAGCCCATGGTCCACGAAGACGCAGGTGAGCTGGTCGCCGACGGCCTTGTGCACCAGGGCCGCGGCGACGGCGGAGTCGACACCGCCCGAGAGCCCGGCGATGACCCGTGCAGAGCCCACCTGTGCGCGGATCCGCTCGACCTGCTCCTCGATGACGTTCGCCGAGTTCCAGTCACCCGGCAGCCCCGCGGCGCGGTGCAGGAAGTTCTCGAGCACGGCCTGGCCGTACGCGGAGTGCTTCACCTCGGGGTGCCACTGCACGCCGTAGAGCTTGCGCTCGTCGGAGGCGAACGCGGCGACCGGGGTCGAGGCGCTCGACGCGAGGACCGCGAAGCCCTCTGGGGCCTTCGCCACGGAGTCGCCGTGCGACATCCACGTGACCTGGGACTCGGGCTGGTCACCGAGCAGCACGCTGTCGGTGCCCGACACGGTCACGTCGGTGGCGCCGTACTCGCGGAGGCCGGTGTGCGCGACCTCGCCGCCGAGCGACTTCGCCATGGCCTGGAAGCCGTAGCAGATGCCGAGCACGGGCACGCCGAGGTCGAGGATCTCGCCGTCGAGCGACGGCGCACCGTCCTCGTACACGGACGACGGACCACCGGAGAGCACGATGGCCGCCGGGTCCTTCTCGCGGACCTCGTCCGCCGTGATCGAGTGCGGGACGATCTCGCTGTAGACGTTCGCCTCACGCACGCGCCGTGCGATCAGCTGGGCGTACTGCGCGCCGAAGTCGACGACCAGGACGGGGCGCTGTTCGGTCTCGCTCACCGAGCGGCCTCCTTCTCACGCTGCTGGGCAGCGGTCAGCTCGTGGTAGGTGTCCATGGCCTTCTGCTGCATGCGGTGCTCCACCACGAAGGACATGAACGGGATGATGCCGCCGAGGGCGATGAGCAGGAAGCGCGACGGCCTCCAGCGCATGATGCTCCACAGGCGGAAGTCCGTGAACAGGTACAGCACGTAGAGCCAGCCGTGCGCGATGAGGATCGCGATCGACAGGTTGAACGTGCCGGGTGCTTCGCCCGCGGTGCCGTTCGGCACGAAGAACGGGCCGTTGCCGAGCTGCATCTCGAGCTGCAGCGGCGTGTACTTGATGACGACCTCGATCACGAGTGCGAGCAGCAGCACACCGGTGATGTACGCGGAGACGCGGTACCACTTCACCGCGCCCGGGATCTTCGGGATGTCACGCGTGCGGACGGTCAGGGCCATGGGGTCGATCCTACCGGTGCGACCGGGCGGGCTCGGCGGGCTCCCCCGGGCTCCCGGCGGCGTCGGTGTCCGCGGCTGCGGCCTCGCGGGCGTCCTCCTGCTCGCGCTCCCAGGCGTCCTTCACGAACCGGTACCAGAGGAACACGGCGAACCCGGCGAACACGACCCACTCGATCGCGTAGAAGAGGTTGAGCCAGTCGAAGCGGACCTCGCGCGTCGGAGCACGGTCGGCGATGGTGCCGAGGTCGGCGGCCTTCGCGGTGGTGCCGTCGGCGACGACGTACCCGATGTACATCCGGTCGTCGAAGGCCTTCCAGGTGTTCACGAACCGGGCCGGGGCCACGGCCGAGTACTCACCCTTGCTGTAGGCGTCCTGGTCCGGGGACTCTGCCGGGTAGTAGCGCCCCTGCACCGTGAGCTCCTGGCCGTCGGTGAGGCGCTCGCCCCCCGCCTCGGCCTGTCGCCGTTGGTCGGACCAGCCGATGACGACCGGCAGGCTCGCACCGGTCTCGGTGTCGACGAGGTGTCCGATGGCCTGGTAGGTGCCGCCGCCGGACCGCCCGGTCAGGATCGTCGTGTCACCCGCGACGAACGTGCCCGTGACGGAGACGCGCTGCCCGGCGATGGACTCCGACGCCGCACGGCCGGGCTCGGTGACGTCATCGAGGGCCTTGCGGGTCTCGGTCGTCGCCGGCAGGGGCTTGCCGTTCGCGATGCTCCGCTCGAGCTGCCACTTGCCGAGACCCGCGAAGGTCCCGGCGAGCACGAGCGCCAGCAGGAGCAGTGCGATCCACCTCGGTCGTCGGGCTACGGCCCACATCTGTATCAGTACTCCGGATCGCGCTGGCGGACCGGGCGCTTCGGGCGCTCGGCAGGGACGTCCACCGGCGACGTCACGGGTTCGCTCGTCGTCGGCTCCGGTGACCCATTCTCGCGCTCTTCCCTGCCCGCAGCCTCCACGAGGGCGAACTCCTCGGCGAACTGGCGGTCCCGCTCGGCACGACGCGCGGCGGCCGCCGCGTCCTGGTCGGCGACGCCGGCCTCGGCGGCGGTGTCGATCACCTCGTCGAGGGCCGGTCCGGCCGGGATCCCGACACCGGCAGCGCCGGCAGCGCCGTCCGTTCCCGATCGGCCCGCGCCGCGGCCGAGCCGGTCGCGCAGGCGCTGGCGCAGCCGCGCCACCCGGGCGGGACGCACCACGAGGCGGCCGATCCGGTCCGAGTTGACGGCGAGCAGCGGACCCAGGACGGCCATCACGAGGACGTAGAGGCCCGCGAAGGCGGTGATCCGCGCCTCCAGGCCGGCGGCAGCCGACAGCGTCGCGAGGATCAGCGCGAACTCGCCGCGGTTGACCAGGATCACCGCGGTGTTGATCCCCTGCTGGACGTTGAAGCCGTTCATGCGGGCGACGAGCTGTCCGGCGACGGCGTTCAGCACGATGGTCATGCCGATCGCGCCGAGGACGGGCCAGAGCACCTCGCCGAAGGTCGACAGGTCGAGTCCGAGGCCGAAGTTCACGAAGAAGAACGCCGCGAACACGTCGCGCATCGGGAGCGCCAGCTGCTCGATGCGGTCGCGGTACCGGGTCGCACCGCAGAGCAGGCCGATCACGAACGCACCGATGGCGTCGGTCACGCCGAGCAGGTCACCGATGCCGCCGAACATCACCGCGAGCCCGAAGAACAACACCGTGAACAGCTCGTCGTCGCGGGTGGCGAAGATCTTCGACACCCACTTGCCGGCGAACCGGGCGAGCGTGAACATGACGATGAGGAAGCCGAACGCGAGCGCGAGCTTGCCGACCACGGCCCAGAGGTTCGTGTCGCCGGAGAGCACCACGGAGACGATCGCCAGGTAGATGGCGATGAAGACGTCCTCGATGACGGTGACGCCCAGGATCATCGGGGTCTCGTCGTTCGCCAGGCGCCGCAGCTCGATGAGCAGCTTCGTGACGATCGCGCTCGACGACGTGGCCGTCATGCCCGCGATGATCAGGGCCTCTCGCGTGCCCCAGCCGAGCGAGAACCCGAAGGCGAACCCGACGCCCATGTTGATGGCGACGTACGTGCCGCCGGAGACCAGGAGCTTCCCGGCGTTGCCGTAGAACTCCTCCTGGTCGAACTCCAGCCCGAGGTTGAAGAGCAGGAGGATGAGCCCGAAGGTCGCGATGAGCTCGATCGTGTGCGACTCGACGTTGAGGCCGATCCACGGGGTGTGCGGGCTCGCGATGAGCCCGACCACCATGTAGATCGGGATGGCGGGCAGACCGATCGTCTTGCCCAGGCGCCCGAGCACGTAGGCGATGACGAAGAGCACACCGATGGTGAGCAGTTCGCCGCCGAGGTGCACGGGTCAGCTCCCGGGCGGCGCCTCGGCGGCAGCCGCCGCCAGCTGTCCGCTGCGGTAGAAGGAGAACGCCTTGGCGACCTTCTCGGGAGCGCCGGCGACGACGATGGTGTCACCGGGGAACACGACGAAGTCCGGCGAGGGAGCGGGGTTGGCGCTGTCGCCGCGGACCACGGCGACGACGGTCAGGCCGATGAAGCCCGAGTCGTGCAGGTCGCCGAGGGGCTTGCCGGCGATGGCGTCCTCGTAGTCGACGCTGAACCAGTCGATCGACAGGCCGGGGATCTCGTCGAGCTTGTCGAGGCCCTCGGTGATCCGGGTACCGCCGAGCAGTTCGGCGAGGGTGTGCGCCTCGTCCTCGCTCAGGCGGAGCGAGACCTTCTCCGACTTGTCCGCGCCGTCGGAGACGTCGGCGAACGAGATGAGGTCGGAGTGCCCCGACCGGTGCGTGATGACACCGCACTTGCCACCGTCGTCGGTGTAGAAGCTGTGCAGCACGCCGACTCCGGGGAGTTTGACGCGATGGACGTCGACCATGATGGCTCCCTTGGTGAGTACCCCGATGATAACCACCGGGTGCGGCGGCCCATTCCACGGGTCATCCGGTCGGTGGACGCGTGCCGGTCCGACCCGTCGCTAGCCTCGCCGCATGGGGAACACCGGGGGCCGTGCCCGCATCGTCGTCGCCGTCGTCGGGGTGGTGGTCGTCGCGGCCTACGCGGCGCTACTGGCTGTGAACGCACTCGTGCTGGATCCGCTCGGCGCGGTACCGGGGCGCTCGCTCGCGCAGATCTACGCCCGGGTGGACGTGGGCAACGACGTGGCGCAGGACGTCGTCGGTGTGCTCGTGGTCGCAGGGATCGGTGTGGGGCTGGCGCTCACCGCAGCGGTCGTCGGACTCGCGTCGCGGCTGCCGGCGACGACGATCGCGGTGCTGCACCTCGGCGTCCTCGCTGCGGGCGCACTCGCGACGTTCCAGTCGGGCTTCTGGCTCGGCATGGACGTCGCGGACTCGTGGCCGACCGACGGCGCCGCGCACACGATCTGGTCCGGCGTGCTGTACCTGACGAGCACGGCGGCGGTCATCGCGATCCCGGTCGTCCTCGTCGGCACCGCCGTCCGGACCCGCACCCGCAACACGCAACGTCGGCGACAGCTCGCAGCGGAGTAGCGCTGCGCGGAACCGCCGAGGTCGCGTCCCGCGGAAGAGGCGGGACGTGACGGCCGGGAGGCGCATGGCGGGGCCGCCACGCGCCTCCCGTCGGTGACCTACCGCGGTTCGCTCGTCTTCTCGCCCTCGACCTGCTCGTCCGTCGCCTTCGCGCCGTCGGCACCGCTCGACCGGCCGCCGCCGACCACCACGTCGTCCTCGTCGAAGCCGAACGCGATGTCCGGCGCCTCGAGGCGCACCCGGTCGGCCGACTCGTCGTCGGGCTGCCGCTGCGACTCGCGCTCGGCGGCGACGCGCTTCAGGTAGTTCGACACCTCGTGCTCGGTCGTCTCCTGGTCCCACCCGAGCACGCCGGCCATGAGCTTCGCGGCGACCGGGGCCGCCTCTTCTCCGCGGTCCCACGCCTCGATCGAGATGCGGGTGCGGCGAGCGAGGACGTCCTCCAGGTGCAGGGCGCCCTCGTGCGAGGCCGCGTAGACGACCTCGGCGCCGATGTAGTCGTCCGCCTGCGGCAGCGGCTCGGCGAGCGACGGGTCCTGCTCGACGAGCTGCAGCACCTCGGTGGCCTGGGTTCCGTACCGGTTGAGCAGGTGCTCGATCCGGACCTTGTGCACGCCGAACTGCCGCGCGGTGCGCCCGCGACGGTTCCAGGCGGCCGGGTAGCCCTCGGCACCGACCAACGGGATGTCCTCGGTCGTCGACGCCGGGATCTTGCCGTCCATCGCCGCGACCGCCTCGTCGATGGCGTCCTTGCCCATCACGCGGTAGGTCGTCCACTTGCCGCCCGCGACCACGACCAGGCCCGGGGCGGTGTGCGCGACGACGTGCTCACGGCTGAGCTGCGACGTCTGGTCCGACTCGCCCGCCAGCAGCGGTCGGAGGCCGGCGTAGACGCCCTCGACGTCCTCGCGGGTGAGCGGCACCGCGAGGACCTTGTTCACGTGCTCGAGGATGTAGTCGATGTCCGCCGCGGTCGCCGCCGGGTGGGCCTTGTCGAGGTTCCAGTCGGTGTCCGTCGTGCCGACGAGCCAGTGCCGGCCCCACGGGATGACGAACAGCACGCTCTTCTCGGTGCGGAGGATCATGCCGGTGTTCGACTGGAAGCGGTCGCGCGGGATCACGAGGTGCACGCCCTTCGACGCCCGCACCTTGAACTGCCCGCGGGTGCCGACCATCGCCTGGGTGTCGTCGGTCCAGACGCCTGTCGCGTTCACGACCTGCTTCGCCCGGATGTCGAACTTCTCGCCCGTCTGGATGTCGTGCGCGTGCGCCCCGACCACCCGCTCCCCGACCTTGATGAACCCCTCGATGCGGACCCGGCTCGCAGCGTGCGCGCCGTACGACGCTGCGGTGCGCACGAGCGACGCGACGTAGCGGGCGTCGTCGACCTGGGCGTCGTAGTAGGTCATGCCTCCGACGAAGGCGTCCTTCTTCAGGCCGGGCATGTTCTTGAGGACCTGCTTGCGGCTGAGGTGCCGGTGGTGCGGGACCCCGGGCGGACGACCGCCGGACCAGCTGAACACGTCGTACATCGCCATGCCGATGCCGATGTAGAAGCGCTCCCACACGCGGTGGTTGAGCGGGTAGAGGAACCGCACGGGCTTCACCAGGTGCGGGGCGATGCGCTGCAGCAGCAGGCCGCGTTCGATCAGGGCCTCGCGGACGAGCGCGAAGTTCAGCTGCTCGAGGTAGCGGATGCCGCCGTGCACGAGCTTCGACGAGCGGCTCGACGTCCCCGAGCCCCAGTCGCGGGCCTCGACGATGCCGACGCTCAGGCCGCGGGTGACGGCGTCGAGCGCGCTGCCACCGCCGACGATGCCGCCGCCGACCACCAGGACGTCGAGCTCCCGGGTCTTCATCGCCTCGATCGCGGCGGCGCGCTCCTCCGGACCGAGCTTGGCCGCCGGGTCGAAGCCGACGCTCGCGCTCGGTGCCGTGGCACGCCGGGCGTCCTCGACGGTGCTCTCGGCACCTGCGCTCGTCGCGTCCGTGCTGGTCTGCGTGGTGCTGCTGGCTGGCTTGGCCATCGTCGCCTCCGTGCGGGTTGCGCGCACGGAGCCGGCCTCCGCGCACGGGAGCGCCGAGGCGTCACCTGTGCGGGAGCACGGGTGCCACCGTCACTGCTGGTGGTACGGCGCCACGACCACTTCTACTCGCTGGAACTCCTTGACGTCGGAGTATCCGGTGGTGGCCATCGACCGACGCAGCGCACCGACCAGGTTCGCGCGGCCGTCCCACGACGGCGTCGGCCCGTTCAGCACGTTCTCGAGCGGGGCGATCTGCCCGACCTCGACCCGACGACCGCGGGGCAGCTCGGCGTGGTGTGCCTCGGCACCCCAGTGGAAGCCACCACCCGGGGCCTCGGTCGCGCGGGCCAGTGCGGTGCCGAGCATGACGGCGTCGGCGCCGACGGCGATCGCCTTGACGATGTCGCCGGCGGTGTCGAGCCCGCCGTCCGCGATGACGTGCACGTAGCGGCCGCCGGACTCGTCCATGTAGTCGCGTCGGGCACCGGCGACGTCGGCCACCGCGGTCGCCATCGGTGCGTGGATGCCGAGGGCGGCGCGGGTCGTCGAGGCCGCCCCGCCGCCGAAGCCGACGAGCACGCCCGCGGCACCGGTGCGCATGAGGTGCAGCGCCGACGTGTACGTCGAGGCACCGCCCACGATGACCGGCACGTCGAGCTCGTAGATGAACTTCTTGAGGTTGAGCGGCTCCTGGTTCTGGGAGACGTGCTCCGCCGAGACCGTCGTGCCGCGGATGACGAACAGGTCGACACCGGCGTCGACGACCGTCTGCGAGAACTCCTGCGTGCGCTGCGGGCTGAGCGAACCGGCGACCGGCACCCCGGCGGCACGGATCTCGGCCAGGCGCGCGGTGATCAGCTCGGCCTTGACCGGCTCGGAGTAGATCTCCTGCATGCGCTTCGTGACGTTGCCGTCCGTGAGGGTCTTGATCTCCTCGTAGTACGGCGTCGGGTCCTCGTACCGGGTCCACAGGCCCTCGAGGTCGAGCACGCCCAGGATCCCGAGCTCGCCCATCTGGATGACCGTCGCCGGCGAGGACACCGAGTCCATCGGCGCCGAGAGGATCGGCGACGCGAAGGTGAACGCGTCGATCGACCACTGCACGCTCACGTCGTGCGGGTCGCGGGTGCGCCGCGAGGGGACCACCGCGATGTCGTCGAACGCGTACGCCCGACGGCCGCGCTTGCCTGCACCGATCTCGACTTCAGTCACCGGGCAAGCCTAGCGGGCGGGGTCCCGGAGTGGGACGGGTGGACGGTGCAGGGCGACGCCGTACCGGTGGGGCACGGTGCGGCTGCAGGTGCTGGCGCTGGTGCTGGTGCTGGTGCTGGTGCTGGTGCTGCTCAGCGTCGCGGTCGTGTCCGTCGCTTCCGCAGGGCCCGGAGGACCAGGCCGAGCAGGAGCGCGAGCACGACGAGCACCGCGAGCAGGGCGGCGGCGACCTTCACCAGTAGTGCGGCGCCGACGAAGAGCACGGCGAAGACGACCCAGACGAGGGCGTCGAGCACGAGGGGGCCGGGGGTCCGCACGTGCGTCACGCTAGCCGACGGACGGGGAGCCGGCGTGCTCGGGCCGAGCCGGCGGGGCGGGGGTGGGTCGCGCCTCCCGGCCGGGCCGGACGCAGGTGGCGGCGGCGAGACGCCGGCGTCGACGCGAGACGCCGGACGCCGGCGCCGACGCGAGACGCGAGACGCCTCGGTCGACGCGAGACGCACCCGGATCCGGCGGCGTCTCGGTGTGTCCGCGGCGTCTCGCTGACACGCCGGCGTCTCGGCGCGACGACCGCGACGACCACGACGACCGCCACGTCCGCGACGACCGCGACGCCGCCCCAGGCCTGACGACGCCCGGGACGTGAGGACGGGGCCGCGCGGCGCATCAGCAGCCTGCGCGGCCCCGTCGGGGTGCGGGTACCACCCCCACAGCAGTACCCGCGGGTCGACCCCGCTCAGCGAGCGGAGTCGACGTCCTTGGCGAGCGTCCCCAGGTAGAGCTCGATGACCTTCGGGTCGTCGGCGAGCTCACGCCCGGTGCCCGAGTACGCGTTCCTCCCCTGGTCGAGCACGTACCCACGATCGCAGATCTGCAGACAGCGTCGCGCGTTCTGCTCGACCATGATGATCGACACCCCGGCCTTGTTGATCCGGCGCGTGCGGATGAACGTCTCGTCCTGGCGCACCGGCGACAGGCCCGCGGAGGGCTCGTCGAGCAGCAGCACCTTCGGGTCCATCATCAGCGCGCGGGCCATCGCGACCGACTGCCGCTCACCTCCCGACAGCGAGCCCGCCCGCTGCGTCCGCCGCTGTCCGAGGACCGGGAACAGGTCGTAGATGACCTCGAGCCGCTCGGCGAACTTCTTCGGGCGCAGGTACAGGCCCATCTGCAGGTTCTCCTCGATCGAGAGCGAGGGGAACACGTTGTTCGTCTGCGGGACGAAGCCGACGCCGGCCTGGACGAGCTTGTTCGCCTTGAGGTTCGTGATGTCCTCGCCCTGCAGGGAGACCGAGCCCTCGCGGATCGACACCAGGCCGAACAGTGCCTTGAGGAGCGTCGACTTGCCGGCACCGTTCGGGCCGATGATGCCGATGAGCTCACCCGGGTAGCAGTCGAGGTCGCAGCCGTTGAGGATGTTGACGCCCGGCAGGTACCCCGCGACGAGGTTCTTCGCGGTGAGGACGGGCTCGCCGCGGTCGATCGTCGCGGTTGCGCTCGCCGCGCTCGTCGCACCCGTCGTCGGACTGGAGGCGCGGCCCGCGTCAGCTGCGTTCGTTGCGTCGGTCATCGGGTCGCCTCCTGCTCGTCCTGCTTGCGGTCGTCCGCCTTCGGGTGGTCGTCCGCTGCTTCCTCTTCGGCCACCTCGTCGGCCAGCTCCTCGTAGGTCTCCTCGGTGAGGAGCGAGTCGTCGCCCAGGTCGGTGTCGTGGTGCGCACCGAGGTACGCGTCGATGACGGCACGGTCGTCCATCACCGTGTCGGCCGGCCCCTCGGCGACGACCTTGCCCTCGGCCATCACGACCACCCAGTCGGAGATGTGCCGGACCATGTGCATGTCGTGCTCCACGAAGAGCACGGTCATGCCGTCGTCGCGCAGCGACTGGATGTGTCCGAGCAGCGACTGGGTGAGCGCGGGGTTCACGCCCGCCATCGGCTCGTCGAGCATGATCATCGTCGGGTCGGACATCAGCGCGCGGGCCATCTCGAGGAGCTTCCGCTGCCCGCCCGACAGGGAACCGGCGTAGTCGTCCTGCTTCTCGAGGAGCTTGAAGCGGGCGAGCAGGTCCTCGGCCTTGGCGGTGATCTCGCGCTCGCGCTTCCGCCACAGCGCCGGGACGAGGCCGACGAAGAAGTTCTCGCCCGGCTGGTCGCGGGCGCCGAGCAGCATGTTCTGCATCACGGTGAGGCGACTCAGCGCCTTCGTGAGCTGGAACGTGCGGACCATGCCCTTGTTGGCGATGTGCGTCGCGCTCGTCTTCTGCAGCGTGTCGCCGTTGAAGCGGGTCGTCGCGCCGGGGCTCGGCTTGTCGAAGCCGGTCAGCAGGTTGAAGAACGTCGTCTTGCCGGCACCGTTCGGGCCGATCAGGGCGGTGATGGTGCCGCGCTGCACCTCGAGGTGGTCGACGTCGACCGCGGTCATGCCGCCGAAGTGCCGGGTGACGCCGTCGACCGTCAGGATCGGGTCGGACTTCGTGTGGGTGTAGGTCTCAGACACTGAACGACAGCTCCTTCTTGTTGCCCAGGAGTCCCTGTGGCCGGAACACGATGAGGAGCATGAGCGCGACGCCGACGAGCACGTAGGAGAACTGCTCCGCCTGCTGCGCGTTCATGATCGAGTCGGGGATGAAGTCCCCGGCGAGGGTGCGGACGAAGAGCCGCACGACGAAGAACAGGATCGCCCCGAGCACCGGACCGAACACGGTCGCGGCACCGCCGAGGATCAGCGCGGTCCAGATGAAGAACGTCATGGAACGGCCCATCGCGTCCGGCTGCACGGAACTCGGCAGCACGTAGATCACCCCGGCGAGCGCACCGAGCGCGCCGCCGAACACGAGCGCCTGCATCTTGTACGAGTAGACGTTCTTGCCGAGGGACCGCACGGCGTCCTCGTCCTCGCGGATGGCCTTCACGACGCGACCCCACGGGCTGCGCATGAGCAGGAAGAGCACGAGGGTGAAGAGCGCCACGAGGCCCCAGGCCGCGATGCGGATCCACCAGCCGTTGACGCCGTTGTTCGAGTACGTGAACCACAGGATGCTCGTGGTGCCGTCGGGCAGCGGGCTGAGGGCGTTGAACGGGTCGCGGTAGCTCGACCCGGCGATGCCGTTCGAGCCGCCGGTGGTGTTCGTCAGCAGGCTGGAGCGTCCGACCATGCGGATGATCTCGGCGCCGGAGATCGTCACGATCGCCAGGTAGTCGCCGCGCAACCGCAGGGTCGGGATGCCGAGGATGACCGCGAACACGATCGCGACCGCCAGGGCGACGAGCACCGCCATGACGAAGGGCAGGCCGTTCGTGATCGAGATCGCGAAGCCGTAGGCGCCGAGCAGCAGGAACGCCGCCTGGCCCATGTTGATCAGTCCGGTCAGACCGAAGTGCACGTTGAGGCCGATCGCGGCCAGGGCGAACGCCGCCGTGGTGGGGGCGAGGGCCTCCTGCGTCAGCGAGGACAGCAGGTTCAGGATGTAGTCCATGTCGGTGCTCCCTTAGCCGATGCGCTCGGCGCGACCGAAGATGCCCTGCGGCCGGAACAGCAGGATGAGGATGAGGATCACGAGGGCCGTGGCGTACTTGAAGTCACCCGGCAGCACGAGGTTCGTGAGCTCGACGACGATGCCGATGATCATCGAGCCGACGAGGGCGCCGTACGCGGTGCCGAGACCGCCGAGCGTGACGGACGCGAACATGAGCAGCAGCAGCTGGAGGCCGGTCTGCCAGTTCACGCCGTTGAGCACCAGGCCGAGCATCACGCCGGACAGGCCCGCGAGGCCGGCTGCGAGCGTCCACACGAAGCGGATGACGCGGTCGACGTCGATGCCGGACGCCGCGGCGAGCGCCGGGTTGTCCGACACCGCGCGGGTGGCACGGCCGAAGCGGGTCTTGGCCAGGAACAGGCCGGTGCCGACGAGGACGACGAGCGCGATGCCCATCGCGACGTAGGACTGCACGGTCAGCGTGAGGCCGGCGAAGGTCACCGTCTCGGGGTTGCCCTGCTGGATGCGGACGGTCGAGGCGCCGAAGAAGTACTGGAAGGCGTACTGCGCGGCGATCGACAGACCGATCGTGACGATCATGAGCTGGGTGAGGCTGATCCGACGGCGGCGCAGTGGCCTCCAGATCGCGGCGTCCTGCAGGTACCCGGTCGCCGCACAGAGCAGCGTGACGACGATGCCGGTCACCCAGATGTTCCAGCCGAGCTGGTTCGCGAAGACGTAGGCGAGGAGACCACCGAGGGTCACCTGCTCACCGTGCGAGAAGCTCGACAGGCCGGTGGTGCCGTAGATGAGCGACAGGCCGACCGACGCGAGGGCGATGAGGAGCCCGAGCCGGATGCCCGACGCGAGCTGCTGCCAGGCGCGTGCGGCGCTGACGCTGCTCGTGTCGTCGCTGGTGGTGGCGCCCTGCTGGTCGGACAGCTGGAAGATCTGGCCGACGTTGGCGTTGAGCGTGGCGTTCACCTTGCGCTCGGCGTCGGCGGCGTTCGTCAGGTACTGCCCCTTCGGCAGCGAGTCCTGGTCGACGCTGACGGTGTACTGCCCCGCCGTGGTCACGGACACCGACCAGCGACCGGTGTCGTCGGTGGTCGCCGTCTGCGCGAACCCGCCGGCCCCGGCGACGTCGACGTCGACCCCGGTCGCGGGCTTCCGCTCGGAGTCGAGGATGGTGCCCCGGATGCAGCCGTTCGTGGGGCTGACCGTGCAGGGGCCGGAGCTCGCCGGTGCGCCGGTGCTCGGGCTGCTGCTGGCGGAGGGACTGCTCGTCGCCGCGTCGGCTGCGGGCGACACTGCCCAGTCGACCGCGAAGGTGGCGAGGAAAGCGAGGAAGAGTACTGCGGCGAGGACCAGGCGGTTGCGACCTGGTGCCCCACGGCGGAATCGGCGCATGAGCGCTGACCCCGGCGGAGTGATGGAACCCACGGATGAGCCTCTCGTTCGGATAGTCGAGGACCATAGGGATTTTTTGTGTCCCCCGTGTTTCCAGCACGTCTCCTGCACAAATCGTGCTGCATTCGTGACCGAGACCCCGTCGATCGGCGGAAATCCGCCCGTCCAGCCGGTACAGGACTCTCAGGAACGGGTCGTCGGACCGCTGTCGGTCCGCGCGCGGCGCCCGCCGAGCCCGGACGGTCGGGGGACGACGGAATGGCGGGAGTGTCGCGCGCGTTACCATGGCCCATCGGGAACCCGACGACGCGCCCCGGTGCCACCACTTCACCTCGCCCACGAAGGGGAACCATGGACCAGCCGGATCCGTTCGGATTCATCGGACTCACGTACGACGACGTCATGCTCCTGCCCGGGCACACCGACGTCATCCCGAGCGAGGCGTCCACGACGTCCCGGCTCACGAAGCGCATCGACGTGCACGTCCCGCTGCTGTCGGCGGCGATGGACACCGTGACCGAGGCGCGCATGGCGATCGCGATGGCCCGTCAGGGCGGCATCGGAATCCTCCACCGCAACATGTCCATCGCGGACCAGGCGGCGTACGTCGACAAGGTCAAGCGGTCCGAGTCCGGCATGATCACCAACCCCGTGACGACGACCCCGGACGCGACCGTGGCCGAGGTCGACGCCGTCTGCGGGCAGTTCCGCGTCTCCGGGCTGCCGGTCGTCGAGTCGGACGGCACCCTCGTCGGCATCATCACGAACCGTGACATGCGCTTCGTCGCACCGTTCGAGACGGCGACCACCCTCGTCCGCGACGTCATGACCAAGGCGCCCCTCATCACCGCGCCCGAGGGCATCGACCCCGAGGACGCCGTCGCGATCTTCGCGCAGCACAAGATCGAGAAGCTCCCGCTCGTCGACGCCGACGGCAAGCTCCGCGGCCTCATCACCGTCAAGGACTTCGACAAGAGCGAGAAGTACCCGGACGCCACGAAGGACGACGAGGGCCGCCTGCGCGTCGGCGCCGCGATCGGCTTCTTCGGCGACGCCTGGCAGCGCGCCGAGGCCCTGCGCGACGCGGGCGTGGACGTGCTCGTCGTCGACACCGCCAACGGCGAGAGCGAGGGCGTGCTCGACATGGTCCGCCGCCTGAAGGCCGACCCGTCGTTCGCCGGCATCGACGTCATCGGCGGCAACGTGGCGACCCGACAGGGCGCGCAGGCGCTCATCGACGCCGGCGTCGACGCCGTCAAGGTCGGCGTCGGGCCGGGCTCGATCTGCACCACCCGCGTGGTCGCCGGCGTCGGCGTCCCGCAGGTCACCGCCGTGTACGAGGCGTCGCTCGCCGCGCGTGAGGCCGGCGTGCCGGTCATCGCCGACGGCGGTCTGCAGTACTCGGGCGACATCGCGAAGGCCCTGGTCGCCGGCGCTGACACCGTCATGCTCGGGTCGCTCCTCGCGGGCACCGACGAGAGCCCGGGCGAGCTCGTCTTCGTCGGCGGCAAGCAGTACAAGGCGTACCGCGGGATGGGCTCCCTCGGCGCACTGCAGACCCGCGGCGAGAAGACCTCGTACTCGAAGGACCGCTACTTCCAGGCCGACGTCCCCTCGGACGAGAAGCTCATCCCCGAGGGCATCGAGGGCCAGGTCCCCTACCGCGGCTCGGTGGCGAACGCCGTCTACCAGCTCGTCGGCGGACTGCGGCAGTCGATGTTCTACGTCGGTGGCCGCACGGTGCCGGAGCTCAAGGCCCGCGGCAAGTTCGTCCGCATCACCGCGGCCGGGCTCAAGGAGTCCCACCCGCACGACATCAAGATGGTCGTCGAGGCCCCGAACTACCGCGGCTGACCCCGGTCTCCTCCCTTCCGCAAGACGCAACGTCGGCGGTTCGTCGCAGCGCTACACCGCTGCGAGGGGCCGCCGACGTTGCGTTTCGCGGAGGGGTTGTCCACAGATCCGGACGACGGCGCTCGATCCCGCCTGTGCTCGTCGAGGCTCGGGCGCATGCACGAGCCACTGCCCCTCGTCCTCCTGACGTCCGACGACCGTGCCGCACAGCAGGCCGTCCGGCACGGTGAACTCGTCCGGGTCACCCACGGCGTCGCGGTCGACGCCCGGGGCTGGCGAGCAGCCACCGTGCCCGAACGGCAGCGGGTCGAACTCGAGGCCGTCATCACGACGGTGGGCGAGTGGCGCGTGCTCTCGCACCGCTCGGCAGCGCTGCTCTGGGGGCTCCCCGACGTCGACCGTCCGGACCGGCGGGTCCACGCCACCGATCCCCTGCTCGGGACGACGCACTCGGGGCGTCGGGTCGTCCGGCACGCAGCCGCGCTCGAGGACGACGAGGTGACGGACGTGGACGGGCGCCGCGTGACCACTCCGCTGCGGACGGTCGTCGACGTCGTGCGGAGCACCTCCTACGAGCACGGGGTCGCGGTGCTCGACCACGTGCTGCGTGAACACCTGCTCGAGGCCGACGAGATCCGCCGGGCGTTCGCTGCGTGGCCGACGCCGCGGGGCATGACCAAGGCGCGGCGAGCGCTGCGGTTCGCCGATCCCCGTGCCGAGTCGCCGGGCGAATCGGTCAACCGGGTCCGGCTGGACGAGGACGGCTTCCCACCGCCCGTCCTGCAGCAGGCGTTCGGCCGGTTCCGGGTCGACTTCTGGTGGCCGCGCGCCGGGATCGTCGGCGAGTTCGACGGTCTCGAGAAGTACGACGGCCCGGACGCCGTCCGCCGTGAGAAGGCCCGCGAGCAGGTACTCCTGCTCCGACCGGAGGTCCGTCGCGTCGTGCGGTGGGGGGGGTGGTCGGAGGTGCGCACCCCGGGACGCCTGCAGATCGTGTTGCGCACCGCGGGCCTCCCGACCGGCGCATGACGGCTGTCCCCGCAAGACGCAACCTCGACGGCTGCTCGCAGCGGCACAGCGCTGCGAGCAGACGCCGAGGTTGCGTTTCGCGGAGAGCCGCCGCCGCCCCCGCCGCCCTACGCGCTCCGCCAGTCGTCGGAGGTGATGTGGCTGCCGCCGTGGGGGCCCATCTGGAGCATGCCGCCGTCGACGGGCAGGGACACCCCCGTGATGTACGACGACGCGGGGCTGGCCAGGAACGCCACCGCGGCTGCGATCTCCCACGCGTTGCCCGGCCGGCCGAGCGGGACCCCCGGCCGGGAGATCGTGTGCGGGTCCTCGTCCTCGGAACCGGTCATCCGGGTCGCGATCTCGCCCGGCGCGACGGCGTTGGCCGTGATCCCGGACGGAGCGAGCTCGATCGCGATCGTCTTCAGGAGCCCACCGAGCCCGTGCTTCGCTGCGTCGTACGCGCTCGACCCGTACCGGGGCTGGTGCTCGTGGACGCTCGTGATGCCGATGATCCGCCCGCCGGTGCCCTGTCCGACCATGTGCCGCGCTGCTGCCTGGATCGTGACGAACGCCCCGTCGAGGTCGGTGGCGACGGTGTGCCGCCACTGCTCGAGCGTGATGTCCAGGAACGGCGCGTTGTCGCCCGTGCCCGCATCGGCGACGATCACGTCCACACCGCCGAGCTGCGCCACGAGGCGGTCGATCACGGCGCCCGCCTGGTCGAGCTGCGTCACGTCGATCTGCTCGACGAAGGCCTGCCGTCCCGCCTGTCGGACCTCGGCGGCGGTCTCCTCGGCGCGCTCGGGCTCGGACAGGTAGGTGATGCCGACGTCCATGCCGGCGGCAGCGAGCGCCACCGCGGTGGCCTTGCCGATGCCGGACTCGGCGCCGGTGACGATCGCGCGCGTGGGACGGAAGGTGGTGGTGGAAGCTGCGTCGCTCATGGGCCGGACCGTACGCGCGACCGCCGCAGTGCTCCCCCGGGTCCGCGCCCCCTGCACAGAACGCCGCCGACGAGCCCCGCGCGGGAGCGCTCCAGCCGATCCCGAACGGTCCGCACGGGCCTCGGCGAGTGCGAAGACCGTCCGGACGGACTCCTCATCAGGGGTTCCCGTGCGCCTCCTCAGTTTCGTCACGGGTGTGTAACGAAACGTCCAGGTGATGATCTCGGACACACACGCGAAACACTTCGGCCCTAGTTTTCTCGGCAACCCACGTGGAGGAGACCGCGCTCGACCCGATGCGGTTGGGCCTCCGCGCAGAGAAAGGGCTCCACGGATGACCAGAACCACCCGTGCCACCACGGCACTGGCAGTGGCGGGAGCGGCAGCGCTCCTCCTCGCCGCGTGTTCCACCAGCGGCAGCGCCGAGACCACTTCCTCCGCCTCCGCCGGCGGTGCGAAGAAGGACCCGGCGGCGAGCTGCAAGGCCCCCGACACCCCCGGTACCGACGCGCTGAAGATCGGCACGATCCTCCCGCTGACGGGCACCCTGTCGTACCTCAACCCGCCCGCCGAGTCCGGCGTCGGCCTCGCGGTCGAGGACATCAACTCGGCCGGTGGCGTGCTCGACAAGGACGTCAGCATCGACCCCGCGACCGACTCGGGCGACAGCAACGACATGACCGTGTCGAGCTCGGCCGCGACGAAGCTCGTCAACGCCAAGGTGCCGGTCGTCATCGGCGCCGAGTCGTCGAGCGTCACGCTCAACGTCATCGACCAGCTGACGAGCAACTGCATCGTGCAGATCTCGCCGGCGAACACCGCGACCGACCTGTCCGGGTACTCGTCGCACTACTACCGGACCGCGCCGCCGGACTCGGTGCAGGGCTCGGCCCTCGGCCAGCTCGTCACGGGTGACGGCAACGCCAAGGTCGCGTTCCTGGTCTTCAACGACACCTACGGCACGGGTCTCCGCGACACCGTGCAGCAGGCGATCGAGGACTCGGGCGGCCAGGTCGTCTACGGCGGCAAGGGCAAGGGTCAGGAGTTCCCGCCCGGACAGACGACGTTCTCGTCCGAGGTCACCGCTGCGCTCGCCGCGAAGCCGGACGCCATCGTGGTGCTCGCCTTCGACGAGACGAAGTCGATCATCCCGGAGCTCAAGTCGCAGAACGCCGACATGTCGAAGATCTACATGTCCGACGGCAACACCGCGGACTACTCGAAGGACTTCGACCCGGGCACCCTCGAGGGCGCGCAGGGCACCATCCCCGGCGCCAGCCCGAAGGACGAGCTGAAGCAGCGCCTGTCGGACTTCTACAAGCAGTCCTCGGGCAAGGAGCTGGCTGACTACTCGTACGCTGCCGAGTCCTACGACGCCACGACCCTCGCTGCGCTGGCCGCGGTGAAGGGCAAGGGCACCGACTCGGGCACCATCCAGGCCAACATGGCCGCGGTGTCCGGTGCGGACGGCGGCACGAAGTGCGAGACGTTCAAGGCGTGCAAGGACCTGCTCGACAAGGGTGAGGACATCCAGTACACCGGCCCGTCCGGCATCGGTCCGTTCGACAGCAAGAACGACCCGTCGAGCGCCTACATCGGCATCTACAAGTTCGACGGCGACAACAAGCCCGTGTACCAGACCGCCATCCAGGGCTCGGTCTCGAAGTAACACGCAGCACGCGACGTCGGCCCCGGACCTCATGCAGGTCCGGGGCCGACGTCGTCCCCGCGAGACTCGCGTCCGCGGACAGATCCGCGGGCGCGGGGCTGCGGAACTGTCCGCATGGCCGAGCCTCGGCACAGCGCTCCGAACCGCGCGCGGGCACCGGGGGGCGGACGGGAGGCGCGGCTCGCGCCCGTCAGGCCGGCTCGGCCGCCGCAGGGGCGAGCGTCCGCCGCCGCGCGGCCCGGGCCGCCACGAAGCTGTCGACCGTCAGGACCACGAGCGCGACCCAGACGATCCCGAAGCCGATCCACCGCGCGGGCGGCATCGCCTCGTGCTGCACGACCACCCCGACCAGGAGCTGCATCACCGGCGCGAGGTACTGCGTCAGGCCGAGCGTCGACAGGGACACCCGCCGGGCGGACGACGCGAAGAGCAGCAGCGGCACCGCGGTCGCGGGCCCGGTGAGCACCGTGACGAGGACGTGCGGCCACCCCTCGCTCGTGAACGTCACCCCGCCGCCGAGACCCGTGACGCCGAGCACGACGAGCGCCCCCACGGCGATCGGGACCAGCCAGACGGTCTCGATCGTCAGGCCGCTCAGCGCGTCGACGGTGCCTCCGACCCGCTTCTTCACCAGGCCGTAGCACCCGAACGAGAACGCCAGCGCGAGCGAGACCCACGGCACCTGCCCGTAGCCGACCGCGATGACGACGACCGCGACGACGCTGATGCCGACGGCCACCCACTGCGCCGCACGCAGGCGCTCGCGGAGCACGACCACGCCGAGGGCGATCGTGACGAGCGGGTTGATGAAGTACCCGAGCGCCGCCTCGACCGTGTGGCCCGTCGTCGTCGCGGCGACGTACACGGTCCAGTTCACCAGGATGAGCACGGCCGCGAGTCCCATCACGAGCATCACCCGGCGCTGGGCGAGCAGGGAGCGGGTGCGGAGCCACGACCGGGTGACGGCGATCGCCACCGCGCAGAAGACCAGGCCGAAGACGATCCGCCAGGCGACGATCTCGAACGCGCCGGCGGGGGCCATCGCGGCGAAGAGCAGGGGCATCAGTCCCCAGAGTCCGTACGCGACGATCGCCTGCACGACGCCGACGGATGCCTCGCTGCGTGCCGGACGAGCCGGGGTCGCTTCACTCACGGAACCATCCTAGGAAGGGGCGCGGACGCTGCGGGCGGACAGCGCGCCTCCAGGCCGACCACCGGGACGGGCCGGGAGCGCCGCAGCGACACGCGCCCGGACGCACGAACGCCCCGCCGGCTGCGAGCCGGACGGGGCGTTCGTGACGAGAGCTGCTGGTCTCAGTGCTCGATGACCGCGAGGACGTCGCGCGCCGAGAGGACGAGCAGGTCCTCGCCGGAGTACTTGACCTCGGTGCCGCCGTACTTCGAGTAGATGACCTTGTCGCCGACGGCGACGTCGAGCGGCACGCGGTTGCCGTTGTCGTCGATGCGACCCGGACCCACTGCGACGACCTCGCCCTCCTGGGGCTTCTCCTTCGCGGTGTCCGGGATGACGAGACCGGAAGCGGTGGTCTGCTCCGCCTCGACCTGGCGGATGACGATGCGATCCTCGAGCGGCTTGATGGTGACGGCCACGGTGACCTCTTCTTTCTCGGTACTGACTCGGTACAGATGGGAACCGGTTGGCACTACGCACAGGAGAGTGCCAACCACAACTCTAGGGACAGTCTGGCACTCGGTCAATCCGAGTGCCAGCACGTGTCGGGCCTCCCCGGCGACCTGGGAGGATCGACGGGTGGAAGCCGCCGACCTCGCCCAGCTGCTGACCCCCGAGGGGATGGCCCTGCTCGACCGTACCCCCGGCGTCTCGGACGGGGGCGAGATCGTCCGGGTGGTCTCCCGGCTCCGTGGCGAGGGACACGACCCGGGGCTCGTGGCAGCCGTGCTGACCCAGGCGAAGCTCCGCCAGAAGGCCCGCGCGAAGTTCGGGGACTTCGCCGCGCGGATGCTCTTCACCGAGGCCGGCCTCGAACAGGCCACCCGACTGCAGGTCGCCGCGCAGCACGCCGGTCGCTTCGCCGCCGCCGGACTGACCCGGGTCGCGGACCTCGGCTGCGGGATCGGTGGCGACGCCATGGCGATGGCCGCGCTCGACCTCGACGTCACCGCCGTCGACCGCGACGAGGTGACCGCGGCGGTCGCGACGCACAACCTCGCGCTCTGGCCGAACGCCCGGGTCGAGCTCGGCGACGCGGCCGCCTTCGACCTGTCCCGGGTCGACGGCGTCTGGATGGACCCCGCGCGACGCACGGCCGGGCACGCGAACACGAGGCGCCTGGCCGACCCGGACGACTGGTCGCCGTCGCTCGACACCGTGTTCGCCGCCGCGACGACGACCCCGACGGGCGTGAAGCTCGGCCCGGGCATCGACCGCGACCTGATCCCGGACACGCTCGAGGCCCAGTGGGTGTCCGTCGACCGCGAGGTCGTCGAGCTCGTCCTGTGGTCCGGGCCCCTCGCCCGTGACGGCGTCCGGCGCGCGGCCACCGTCATCGGCGGTCACGGCATCGCCGAGCTCACCGGCCCGGCGGACGCCGAGGACGTCGAGGTCGGTCCCGTCGGCGCCTACCTGTACGAGCCGGACGGCGCCGTCATCCGTGCGCGGTTGATCGGTGACCTGGCGCGGTCGATCGACGGGCGGATGCTCTCCGAGGGCATCGCGTACGTCACGTCGGACCGTGCCGTGACGACGCCGTTCGCGCAGGGGTTCCGGGTGCTGGACACGATGCCCCTCGACGTGAAGCAACTGTCGGCACGCCTGGCGGCGGAGGACGTCGGCACCGTCGAGATCAAGAAGCGCGGCGTCGACGTCGACCCGGCGCAGTTCCGGAAGCGGTTGCGGCTGCGGGGGCGGCGGTCGGTGACGCTCGTGCTCACCCGTCTGGAGGGACGGCACACCGCGCTCCTGTGCGAGCGCCTCACCGACGTGGCCGGCTCGGCCGCGGGGCGGTAGCGGGGCGCGAGGCTGCGCGGGCGGTCGGCGCGAGGCGCTCTCGCTGTCGCTCTCGCTCTCGCTTTCGCTGTCGCTGTCGCTGTCGTGATCACGTCCGCGGCAGCGACAGACCCCCGCCGAACATCGGCGGGGGTCTGTCGATCTCGCGGAACGGAGCCGTGCAGCTCGGCGCGGGTCAGCGGATGAAGGCGCCCGAGTCGTAGCCGTACGGGTCGGAGGACGAGTGGCTCGACGCGATCGCGATGATGAAGATCACCGCGAAGAGCACGTAGAGCCCGGTCAGCACCCACCCGCCGATGACCCCGGCGAGGGCCAGTCCGCGGCCACCCTCACCCGTCTGCTTGATCTTCCCGAGGGCGATGTGCCCCATGATCGCGCCGGCGGGGCTCGTGAGGATCACGATCGGCCAGATGACGACCCCGGCGAACGCGAACACGATCGACAGGATCGCCAGGGTGTTCGTCTTCGGGCGCTGGGCGTACGGCTGGTACCCGCTCGTGGCGTACGGCGACGCGTAGGGGTTCCCGCCCTGCTGCGGCGCGTAGGGGTTCTGCTGGGGGCTCGAGGCCGCGTACGGGTTGCCCTGGTGCGACTGCTGCGCGTACGGGTTGCCCTGCTGCGACTGCTGCGCGTACGGGTTGCCCTGCTGCGACTGCTGCGCGTACGGGTTGCCCTGCTGCGACTGCTGCGCGTACGGGTTGCCCTGCTGGGACTGCGGTGCGTACGGGTTGCCCGACGGCTGCTGGCCCTGACCGTACGGGGCGCCCGACGACTGCTGGCCCTGGCCGTACGGGGTGCCCTGCGCCGGCTGCGCGGAGGGGTTCGCGGGCTGCTGGCTGCCCGACTGCCCGTCCTGCTGCTGCCGGCCGTCGTCTCCCCCGCTCGACTCGCCCGGCTTCGGCCACTGGTTCTGATCGGACACCGTCCACCCCTCCCGGCACCCGGTCGGTCGGTGCCTGCTGAGCATCCTCCCACACGGGCCGGGAGCCGGTTCAGGCGTCGGCGTGCGCCACCCGGCCGCGCGACTCAGACCTGGACGGTCGTCACCGGCAGCGTGGAGTCCGCCGCGATGCCGAGGTCGCTCGGCGCGTGCCCCTCTGCCACCAGGCGCGCACCGACCGCGGCGATCATGGCCCCGTTGTCGGTGCAGAGGTCGAACGGTGGGATCCGCAGCGCGACCCCGGCGGCAGCGCAGCGTTCCTCGGCGACGGCACGCAGCCGTGCGTTCGCGACGACCCCGCCCCCGAGCAGCAGGCGGTCGACACCGGTGTCCCGGCACGCGGCGAGCGCCTTCGTGAGGAGCACGTCGACGACGGCCTCGCGGAACGACGCCGCGACGTCGGCGACGGGGACCTCGCGGCCCTCGTCCCGGCACTTCTCGACCCACCGCGCGACGGCGGTCTTCAGCCCGGAGAACGAGAAGTCGTACCGGTGCTGCGCCATGTCCTTCGGCAGCGTCAGGCCGCGCGGGAACCGGATCGCGGTCGGGTCGCCCTCCGCTGCCGCCCGGTCGATCTGCGGCCCGCCCGGGTAGGGCAGTCCGAGCAGGCGTGCGACCTTGTCGAACGCCTCGCCGGCCGCGTCGTCGATCGTCTCGCCGAGCAGTTCGACGTCGCCGACCAGGTCCCGCACGAGCAGCAGCGACGTGTGGCCGCCGGACACGAGCAGCGCCACGGTCGGCAGCTCGATCGCGCTGCCGTCCGCACGCAGGACGTCCGCACCGACGTGCCCGACCAGGTGGTTCACGCCGTACAGCGGCTTGCCCGTCGCGACCGCCAGTGCCTTGGCCGCGCCCACCCCGACCATCAGGGCACCGGCGAGCCCCGGACCGGCGGTCACGGCCACGGCGTCGAGCTCGTCGAGCGTGACACCCGCGCGGTCGAGGGCCTCGTGCAGGGTCGGGGTCATGGCCTCGAGGTGCGCCCGTGCGGCCACCTCGGGCACGACGCCGCCGTAGCGGGCGTGCTCGTCCATGCTCGACGCGATGACGTTGGCGAGCAGGGTGGTCCCGCGGACGATGCCCACGCCGGTCTCGTCACAGCTCGTCTCGATGCCGAGCACCAGGGGGTCAGTCGCGCTCACCGAGGGTCTCCTGTCCGATCGGTCCGACGCCGGTGGACGCACCGGGGGTGACGGGGAGCTCCGCCCGCATCACCCACGCGTCGACACCGTCGGGCTGGTAGTAGCGGGGCCGCACGGCGATGCGCTCGAACCCGGCAGCGGTGTACATCGCCTGCGCCACGGGGTTGTCGGCGCGCACCTCGAGGAACACCTCGTGCACGTCACGCCGTCGGGCCTCGTCGAGGAGCTCCGTGAAGAGCACCTTCCCGATGCCCCGGCCCCGCTGCTCGGCAGCGACCGCGATGGTCTGCACGTCGGCGACGGGGTTGCCCGCGAGCGAGGACAGCCCGGCGTAGCCGACGACCGTCGGGGCGCCGTCCTCGGTCGTCTCGACCACGACGTAGTACCCGTGCGGGGACCACAGCTCCCCCGCCATCTGCGACGAGGTCCAGGCGTCCGTCGGGAACGACGTGTGCTCGAGGAACATGACGTCGTCGAGGTCCTGCGGGACCGCGCGGCGCAGCCGCAGGCCGGCGGGGAGTCCGGTCACCGGACGACCCGCTTCGGGGCCCCCGGCACGGTGACGTCGGGGTCACGCAGGTAGAGGGGGGTGTCGTCGGCGAAGGGCGCGCCGGAGGCGAGCCGATCAGCTGCCAGCGACCCGAGCCTCCCGGCCGGGACGGTCGTGACGGTCTCGCGGGGCCAGTCGACGGCCTCCGGACGGGAGGCGCGGATCGCCTCGTCCAGGTCCGCCGGCTTCGCGAGTCCGGGACCGGCGACCCGCGTGCCGGTCTCGTCGTGGGCGCTCCAGTAGACCTCGCGGCGGCGCGCGTCCGTCAGGACGACGACGGGGTGCCGCTGCAGGTCGGCCGCGATCGCGTCGTGGCTGACGAGCGGGAGGAGGGGGACGCCGCGGGCGGCGGCGAAGGTGCGCGCGGCGGCGATCCCGACGCGCAGGCCGGTGAAGGGGCCGGGGCCCGTGCCGGCGACCACCCCGGTGACGTCGGCACCGGTGACGCCGGCCTCGGCGAGCACCTCGGCGAGGAACGGGCCGATCACCTCGGCGTGCCGGCGGGAGTCGTCGGTGCTGCGCTCGGCGAGCACACGACCGCTGGCCGGGTCGACGACGGCGACCGAGGTGCCGGCGGACGTGTCGATGGCGAGGAGCACGCGTCCATCGTAGGCGCGATCGGGACGGCGGACGGTGGCGTAGTGTCCGGTGATGTTCCACCAGCACGAGGGAGGTCACCGATGCCCTGGACACCGCGCACGGCAGCGCACCGCGATCCCGAGCAGTGGCGCCGTCGGGGCCTGCTGCCGCCCGCTGACGTCGACGCACTCGTGCACGCCCGACTCGGGTGGTTGCCGGTCGACGACCCGGCCTACGCCGACTTCTTCGTCGACCCGACCAGCTCCGTGCGGCCGCGCTGACCCGGCGATCCGTCAGAGCGTGACGTCCGCCCAGCGCGGCCCGGTCGCGGTGACGATCACCCGTCGGGGTTCGTCGGGCACGTCGTCGGGATCGAGGTCGTCGACGTCGCCGTCGGGCGCGTCCGCTCCCGTCGCACGGACGATCTCCACGTCGAGGATGCTGTCCGCGATGCCGTCGACGAAGCCCCGGCCCCACTCGACCACCACGACCGAGGCGTCCCAGTCGAGGTCGAGGTCGTCGAGCTCCACGGGGTCGCTCAACCGGTAGGCGTCGACGTGGACCAGGTCCGGGCCGGTCGTCGTCGGGTGGGTCCGGGCGAGGACGAAGGTGGGGCTCGACACCTGCCCCCGCGCGCCGAGCGCGGCCCCGAGGCCACGCGTGAGCGTCGTCTTGCCCGCACCGAGCGGCCCGGTCAGCACGACGAGGTCGCCAGCACGCAGGACACGTGCGAGCCGCGCACCGAGCACACCCATCTCGTCGGTCGTCGACACCGTCGTGTCGAGCAGCACCCGGGCGTCCGTCACGGCTGCTCCCGCAGGTAGTCGCCGACCCGGCCCTCGACCTGGTGCCCGACGACCTCGCGCGGGACGCGGGCCCCGATCCGGCAGGTCACCTCTTCCCCGATGGTGCCGAGCGCCTCGCCCCACTCGAGGACGGTCATCTCGCCGTGCTCCCCCGTGCCGAACAGCACGACCTCGTCGCCGACGCGGACCTCGTCGTCGCCGACGTCGACCAGGAACTGGTCCATCGCGACGCGACCGGCGACCGGGTACCGCTTCCCGCCGATCGTCACCTCGACGCGGCCCTGCGCACGACGCGGCACCCCGTCCGCGTAGCCCACGGGCACGAGCGCCAGGGTGGTCTCCGACGTGGTGCGGTACGTGTAGTCGTAGGAGACGCCGGTGTCGACCGGGACCCGCTTCGTCTTCGCGACCGAGGCCGTGAGCGTCATCACCGGCTCGAGCCCGAGGTCGGCGGCGGACACGCCCTCGGCACCCGGGATGCCGAGCAGGTTCGCGCCCATCCGCACCATGTCCTTGCGGAACTCCTTCCGCTCGAGCCCGGCGAGCGAGGCCGCGACGTGCTCCATCGGCAGGTCGAGCCCGAGGTCCTCCGCGGTCTCGACGGCCCGGTCGAACACGGCGACCGCGGCGCTGTCGTCCTCGTCCGACGACTCCGCGAGGTGCGTGTACGCCGCGACGACCTCGATCCGGCCGGCGCGCTGCGCGTCGATCGCGAGTGCCACCAGCTCCGGCCAGGCGTCCGCGGTCGCGCCGTCGCGGTGCAAGCCGGAGTCGACGCCGAGGTGAACCCGTGCCGGGCGCTGGTCGACGGCGTCGACGACCCGCTGCAGCTCGGCGACGTTCGAGACGCCGAGGTCGATCGCCGAGTCGACGGCGTCGCGGAAGTCGAGCGCCGGGTCGTGCTGCCAGGTGAACAGGTGCACGTCCTCGCCGACGCCGATCGCCCGGAGGCGCAGCGCGGCCGGCACGGTCAGCACGCCGATCCAGCGGATGCCGGCGTCGACGGCCGCGAGCGCGATCGGCTCGAGACCGTGCCCGTAGGCGTCGGCCTTCATGATCGCCATGACCTCGACCGGGTGCATCCACTCGCGCACGAGGTCGAGGTTCGACCGGTAGGCGTCGAGGTCGATCCGGGCCCGACGAAGGGGGGCGTTCACGTCGTCCTCCGTTCCACGCTGCGGCCGACCCTGGCGACCACCTCGTAGTTGATGGTGTCGATCGCCGCCGCCCAGTCCTCGACCGCGGGGTCGCCGTCCGCCGGGTCGCCCCAGAGCACGACCTCGTCGCCCACCCGGACATCGGCGTCGCCGATGTCGATGTGCATGGCGTTCATCGCGACGCGGCCGACGACGGGGAACTCCCGGTCACCGATGCGCACCGACACCCGGTTGCCGAGGTCGCGGTCGAAGCCGTCGGCGTACCCGAGCCCGATCACCGCGAGCCGGGTGTCCGTCGCTGCACGCCAGGTGTAGCCGTAGCTGACGCCGTCGCCCGCGGCCACCGGGACGGTCCGCAGCACCGCGGCGGTCACGCGCATCGCCGGGCGGAGCCCGAGGTCGGCCGAGGTGCGGTCGGCGAAGGGGCTGAGCCCGTAGAGCGCGAGCCCGACCCGTGCGGCGTCGTGGCGCGTCTCCGGCACCGCGATGCCCGCGGCGCTCGCGGCGAGGTGCACGATCTCCGGCACGATGCCGTTCGCCGCCAGGCCGTCGAGCGCCCGCTGGAGTGCGGCGTCCTGGTCGAGGTCGTCGGCACGGGACGCGTTCGACAGGTGCGACATGAGGCCCTCGACGCGGGTGCGCCCGCCGGACCGGGCGATCCGCCCGGCGGTGTCGAAGAGCTCGGCCCACTCGGACTCGACCGCGCCGTTCCGGCTCAGCCCGGTGTCGACGCAGATGTGCACCGCGGGCACCTCGGAGTCGGCCGCGGCCGCGAGCTGGGACACGCTCGACACCGCCGGGGTGACGTCGTACTGCGCGGCGCGCCGGAAGTCCTCGTCCGGGGCGTGCAGCCACGCCAGGATCCGGACGCCCTCGTCGATGCCGGCGCGGCGGAGCGCGATGCCCTCCTCGACGTCGGCGACCCCGAGCCACTCGGCACCGGCGTCGACGAACGCCCGTGCGGCGTCGACCGCACCGTGCCCGTACGCGTTCGCCTTGACGACCGCGATGACACCCGCCGGCGCCACCTGCTCGGACACCGTGGCGTAGTTCGCGATGAGGGCCTCGCGGTCGACCGTGATCCCCGTGAACGCGCTCATGCGCCCCCTCCTTCGATGACGACGAACGCCGTCGCGATCCCGCCGTCGTGCGACAGCGACAGGTGGACGTCCGTCACACCCCGGTCCGCCGCCACCCGACGAGCGCCCTCGTGCAGCGTGAGCGACGGGTTCCGCTGGTCGTCCGACACGACCTCGAGGTCCTGCCAGCTGAGCCCGGCACTGGACCCGAACGCCTTGATGAGGGCTTCCTTCGCCGCGAACCGGGCCGCGAGCGACGACACCGGTCGGGGCTCCCCGTCGCGCAGCTGCTCGGCCGGGGTGAACAGCCGCGTCCGGAGCGCCGGGGTGCGTTCGAGCACACCCCGGAACCGCTCCGTGTCGACGACGTCGACCCCGATGCCGATGATCACGACGCGGGCCTACTCGACGGTGACCGACTTCGCCAGGTTGCGCGGCTGGTCGACGTCGAGCCCCTTGGCGGCGGCGAGCTCCATGCCGAACATGTGCAGCGGCGCGACGGCCAGCAGCGGCTCGAACAGCGGCGTGGCGAGCGGGATCCGCAGGACTTCGTCCGCGAAGGGCAGCACGGCGGCGTCGCCTTCCTCGGCGATGGCGATCACCCGGGCACCGCGGGCGCGGATCTCCTGGATGTTCGAGACCACCTTCGGGTGCAGCGAGCGCGGGTCGCGCGGCGACGGGACGATCACGAAGACGATCTGCCCCGGCTCGATGAGTGCGATCGGGCCGTGCTTGAGCTCGCCGGCGGCGAAGCCCTCTGCGTGGATGTACGCGAGCTCCTTGAGCTTGAGGGCCCCCTCGAGCGCGATCGGGTACCCGACGTGGCGGCCGAGGAACAGCACGCTCCGGGTGTCCGCCATCCACTTCGCCAGCTCGGCGACACCGGACGCGTCGTCGATGGTCTGCTGGAGCTTCGGTGCGAGGCCCTCGAGCTCGCTGACCTGCTCGGCGATCTGCTCGGCCGTGAGCGTGCCCTTGAGCGTGGCCAGGTGCAGCCCGAGCAGGTACAGCGCGACGCCCTGGGCGATGAAGGCCTTGGTCGACGCGACGGCGACCTCGGGGCCGGCGTGCGTGTAGATCACCGCGTCGGACTCGCGCGGGATGGTGGCGCCCTGCGTGTTGCAGATCGAGAGCACCTGCGCACCCTGCTCGCGGGCGTACTTGACGGCCATGAGCGTGTCCATGGTCTCGCCCGACTGGCTGATCGAGACGACGAGGGTGCGGTCGCTCAGCACCGGGTCGCGGTAGCGGAACTCGTGGGCGAGCTCGACCTCGACGGGGACGCGTGCCCACTGCTCGATGGCGTACTTGCCGAGGATGCCGGCGTACGCCGCCGTGCCGCACGCGATCACGATGACACGGTCGACCTGCTGCAGCCGGTCGGCGATCGGGTCGAGGTCGGTCAGCGTCACGGCACCGTCGTGCACGCGACCGAGGATCGTCTTGGCGACGGCCTCGGGCTCCTCGCTGATCTCCTTGGCCATGAAGGAGCTCCAGCCGCCCTTGTCCGCGGCGGAGGCGTCCCAGCTGACCTCGAACTCCTCGGGGGTCGCCGGCGAGCCGTCGAAGTGCACGACCTCGACGCCGTCGGGACGGATCGTCGCGATCTCGTCCTGGCCGATCGCGAGGGCACGCTGCGTGTAGGCGACGAAGGCCGCGACGTCGGAGCCCATGAAGTTCTCGCCGTCACCGAGGCCCACGACGAGCGGCGAGTTGCGGCGCGCACCGACGACGACGCCCGGCTGGTCGGCGTGCACGACGAGGATCGTGAAGGCACCCTCGAGCCGCTGCACGACCTGCTGCACGGCAGCGGTCAGGTCCCCGGTCTCGCGGAACGCACGACCGACGAGGTGCGCGGCGACCTCGGAGTCGGTCTCGCTGGTGAACTCCACGCCCTCGGCGACGAGCTCCTGCTTCAGCTCGGAGAAGTTCTCGATGATGCCGTTGTGGATGAGCGCGAGCTTGCCGCCGTCCGCCAGGTGCGGGTGGGCGTTGCCGTCGGTCGGGCCGCCGTGGGTCGCCCAGCGGGTGTGCCCGATGCCGGTGGCACCGTCGGCGATCGGGTGCGACTCGAGCTCCTCGACCAGGGCCTGCAGCTTGCCGGCCTTCTTCGCCGAGACGAGGTCACCCGGCCGGTCGACGACGGCGATGCCCGCCGAGTCGTAGCCGCGGTACTCGAGACGACGGAGACCACCGAGGAGGACCTCCTGGCTGCTCTTGCTGCCGACGTAGCCCACGATTCCACACATGCGCACGATCCTACGGTCTGGCTGGAGATCAACCCTGCAAGTGGGCAGGAGTGGGGATACCGTTCGGGACATGGGACGCTTCGACGACATCGAGATCACCACGCTGCACGGGGAGCACACCACCTTCGCGCAGTTCTCGGACCGGGCCGTCCTCGTCGTGAACGTGGCCTCGCGCTGCGGACTCGCCCCGCAGTACGAGCAGCTCGAGGCCCTGCAGAAGACCTACGGCGACCGCGGCTTCACGGTCCTCGGTTTCCCGAGCAACCAGTTCCTGCAGGAACTCGGCTCGTCGGAGGCGATCGACGAGTACTGCTCCACCACCTGGGGTGTGACCTTCCCGATGTCCGAGAAGGTGAAGGTGAACGGCAGGGGCGCTCACCCGCTCTACCAAGCGCTCAAGGAGACGCCCGACGCCTCCGGCAAGGCCGGCCGGGTGAGCTGGAACTTCGAGAAGTTCCTCGTCGCCCCCGACGGCTCCGTCACACGCTTCCGTCCGACCACGAAGCCGGACGCCCCCGAGGTCGTCGCCGCCATCGAGGCGGCCCTGCCCGCCTGACGGTCACCGTCCGCACGACGGGTCGCGTCCCGTGGACACGCACCGGGTACCGGACGGGAGGCGCGGATCACCGCAGCCGGTCCACGCACGTCCGCCGCACCTCCCGTCTGTACGCTCGTGCCCATGCCGATCACGGAAGCCACCGTCGCGCACCCGACCCCGTTCGTGGAGATCCCGCGCGACGAGTGGTCCCAGCTCGCACCGAAGGAGCACCTGTCGCTCACCGAGACCGAGATCGTGCAGCTGCGCGGCCTCGGCGACCGGCTCGACATGCAGGAGGTCCAGGAGGTCTACCTGCCGCTCTCCCGCCTGCTGACGCTGTACGCGGCTGGCGCCAGGGACCTGCACGCCGAGACGAGCCGCTTCCTCGGTGAGCGGGCCGGCCGGACGCCCTTCGTGATCGGTGTCGCCGGGTCGGTGGCGGTCGGCAAGTCGACCGTCGCGCGCCTGCTCCGCGAGCTGACGAAGCGCTGGCCGGACACCCCGCGGGTCGAACTCGTGACCACCGACGGCTTCCTGTACCCGAACGCCGAGCTCGAGCGCCGCGGCATCATGGACCGCAAGGGCTTCCCGGAGTCGTACGACCGTCGCGCGCTGCTGCGGTTCGTCAGCCAGGTGAAGAGCGGGGCGGCCGAGGTGCGTGCGCCGTTCTACTCGCACCTCGTCTACGACATCGTCCCCGACGCCGAGATCGTCGTGCGGCAGCCGGACGTCCTCATCGTCGAGGGCCTCAACGTGCTCGCGCCGCCGGTGCACGGGCGGCTCGCGCTGTCCGACCTGTTCGACTTCACGATCTACGTCGACGCCAAGACCAAGGACATCGAGTCCTGGTACGTCGACCGGTTCCTCGCCCTGCAGGAGGAGGCGTTCTCGAGCCCGGACTCGTTCTTCCACCGCTTCGCCTCGCTGTCGCGCGAGGACGCGGTCCGGACCGCGACCGAGGTCTGGCGGGCGATCAACGAGCCGAACCTGCTCGAGAACGTGCTGCCCACGCGCTCCCGGGCGACGCTCGTGCTCAAGAAGGGCGCGAACCACAAGGTCAACTCGGTGCTGCTCCGCAAGATCTGACGCGGGGCGGTGGGCGAGGCCGCCGTGCCGCCTCTGTCGTTCCGCGGCGCGACCTGCTCGCGAACAACCGGAAGCGGGGGGGGGGGGCGGGGGGGGGGGGGGGGGGGGGCGCCGCGGGGGGGGGGGGGGGGCGGCGGGGGGGGGGGGGGGGGGGCGCGGGCGCGGCGGGGGCCGCGCCGCGCGCCCCCCCGCCCCGCGGACC
>NZ_JAURUY010000013.1:0-77801 GCF_030803485.1 Curtobacterium sp. 260
CGCGCCACCCCCCACACGGGCCGGGCCCCCCCCCCCCCATCCCCCTGGGGGGGGGGGGGGGGGGGCCGCCCCCCCCGGGGGGGGGGGGGGGGGGGGGGGGGGCCCCCCCCCCCCCCCCCCCCCCCCCGCGGGGGGGGGGGGGGGGCCCCCGGCCCCCCCCGCCTCCCGTCCGTCCGTGGCGCGTCAGGCGCCGTGGCGCTCCGGGTCCGTCTCGGACGGGTCGAGCCGGTCGAGCTCGAGGTCCTGGTCGGGGTCGGTCGGCCGGACGCGGGACGCCCGACGACGCGAGCCGCGGGAGCGCACCGGAGCGGGGTCCTCGGCGACGTCGTCCGCCGCGTCGTCATCGGAGTCGTCGTCCGCCGCGTCGACGTCGACGCCGTCGAGCTCGTCGTCGTCCGACTCCGCGAGGTCGTCCTCGTCGTCCTCGAACTCGTCGTCGTCGTCGTCCGAGGCGTCGTCGTCTGCCTCGTCGTCGTCCGGGTCGTCGTAGTCGGACTCCTCGGCGTCGTCGAGGTCGTCGTCCTCGTCCGACTCGTCGTCGTCCTCGTCGTCCGACTCGTCGTCGTCCTCGTCCGCCTGGCCGGCGCGGTACTCCGCCATCCGGTCCGCCCACGGCACCCAGTCCGGAGCGACCAGCGAGCCGTCGCCGGGCATCAGCTCGACCTCGAGCACGGTGGGCTCGTCGCCCTCGACCTGCGCGATCGAGACCGTCCAGCGCCACCCGGGGTAACCGGGCATCCGGTTCGAGAACAGGACCGAGACGACGCCGTCACCCTCGTCCACGGTGCCGACCGGCTGACCGACCGTCGACTCCGGCGTGACCTCGAGCAGCGCCTTCCGCGCGAGCTCCGTGTGGTCGATCATCAGGCGTCCAACTGGTCTGCGACGTGGCGCAGGATCGCGGCGAGGCGTTCGCCGTTCTTCGGGTAGCGCCCGTGGCGCAGGTCGCCGCTGACCCGGTCGAGCTCCTTCACCAGGTCCTCGACGATCACCGCCATGTCGTCGGCGGAGCGGCGGGACATCTTCGCGAGCGAGGGCGCCGGCTCGAGCAGCCGCACGGACAGCGCCTGCGAGCCCTTCTTGCCCTGCACGACGCCGTACTCGAGGCGGGTGCCGGCCTTGACCGAGGTGACGCCGTCCGGCAGCGAGGACGCGTGCAGGAAGACCGGCTCACCGTCGTCGCCGGTGATGAACCCGAACCCCTTCTGGTCGTCGTAGAACTTGACCTTGCCGGTGGGCATGCGTGGACTCCTCGTGGTCGTGGAACGGCCGTGGTGCGTCGGATATCCTGGGCCGATGGCCAAGCCGACCCGATCCACCGGGAACACGCGCGAACCCGCGGACACCCCGGTGACGTTCAATCGTACCGAACGCGTCCTCGGGTTCATGATCGGCGGCATCTTCATCGCCGGTCTCCTCTGCATCATCGCGATGGTCGTGATGTGGCTGACCGTCCCGAGCGCCAACGGATCGATGCCGTGGCCGGTGATCATGGCGGTCCCGCTCATCGGTCTGCCCATCGGCATGGTGCTGGTCCTCGTCCTGCTCGGACTGACCTGGACCAAGCGCGCCCGCGAGAACCGGTCGGACCGCTGAGGACCCGCGCGGACCGGAGCGGCGGACGATGACGACCACCGCCGACCTCGCCGCCCGGCTGCGGGGGATGTCCGACGACGAGCTGGAACGGCTCGTGGTCGCCCGCCGTCTGCCCGCGGCCGTCCTCGCCGAGTCCGGCCCGCAGCACGCGGCCGACTTCTTCGACCTCGCCGAGGCGCTGCGCACCGACGACGCCGTCGACGCCGCGCTCGAGCACCTGCCCCGAGCGACCCTCCTCGCCCTCCGCGACGGGTCGGCCGACGCCGACGCGCTCGCCCCGGCGGTCGCGCTGGGCCTCGCCGACGACGCGGGCGCGGTGGACGACGCCGTCGCCGGACGACTGGCCGCCCACGCCGAGGTCGCCGACCTCCGGCCGGGAGGCACGGCACCGGTCCGCCCCGCCGCGCCCGACGAGCAGGTGGCCGACCAGGAGCGCGCCCGCGCGACCGGCGCGGAGCGTGCGTTCACGACGATGACGGTGCTCGCCGAGCTGCTCCGCGCGGTCGATGCCGGCGAGGTCCGCGAACTCGTCAAGGGCGGCATCGGCACGCCGCTCGCCCGGACCCTCGGCGAGCGCGTCGGCACCGACCCGGACGTCGTGCCGGACCGGCTCACGCTGCTGGACCGCACCGGCCTCGCGCACCCCGGCGAGGGGCGCTGGGCCGTGTCGTCCGAGGGGCGCACCTGGCTCGTCGCGGCCTGGCCGGACCGCTGGGTGGACCTGGCCGGGCGGTGGTGGCGCTCGCTCGACCCGGCCGTGCACGACGTGCTCCGGGCGGCCGACGACGACCTGCACGACCTGGTCGCCGTCGGACGCTGGGCCTTCCCGGCGGGCGCCCGGTGGCTCGACGCCGTCCTGCTCGACGTCGCCGGCACCGCCGAGGTCCTCGGGCTCGCGGTCGACGGCACGGTGACGGCGACGGGCCGAGCGGTCCTCGACGGCGATGCCGACGCCGCAGCCGACGACCTGCCGCCGACCGTCGACGGCGTCTACCTGCAGCACGACCTGACGGTCATCGCCCCGGGGCCGCTCACTCCCGCCGACGACGACGCACTCCGGAGCGTCGCCGACCTCGAGGCACCGGGGTTGGCCGCCCGGTACCGCGTCTCCGAGGACTCCGTGCGGCGGGCGGTCCGGGCCGGCAGCACGCGTGAGGACCTGCTCGCGCTGCTGGACCGACTCTCGGCGACCGACGTGCCGCAGCCCCTCACCTACCTCGTCGACCAGGTGGCGTCGCGGGACGGCGGCCTCGTGGTCGACGTCGCGCCGGACGGTCGCGGGGCGGTCGTGCACGGGACGCCGGACCAGCTCGACCTGGTCGGGGTCGACGCCGAGCTGCGCCAGCTCACCTGGGAACGCGCCGACCTGACGACGCTCACCGCCCCGCACCCGCCGCACGTGGTCCACGCGGCGCTCGAGGAGCAGCGGTACCCGGCCGTGCTGACGGCCGCTGCCCGCCCCGTGGCCTCGGACGCGCCTCCCGGCCGTCGGCGTGGTGGCGCCGGTCGGACGCCGGAACAGGCCGCCCATGCGCTCGTGGAACGCCTGCGCCTGACGACGGAGCGCGGCGACGCGGAGCCGGAGCAGGAGTGGCTCGGGCGGCAGATCGACCTGGCGGTGCGCGGGAAGACGCCGATCCGGCTGACCGTCCGCATGCCGGACGGGTCGGAGCGACCGATCTCGATCGTGCCGACGTCGGTCGCCGCCGGACGGGTCCGCGGCCGTGACACCGCGGTCGACGTGGAGCGGACGCTGCCGCTGTCGCTCGTCGTCGCGGTCGAGAGCGAGGCCTGAGCCGCGCGTCCCTGCACAACCGTGCCCCGCGAGCCGGTTCTCCACCGTTGCGCAACGGGGGCGGCGGCTCGCAGCCGCGCCGCCTAGGCTGATCCGTCATGAACGGACCGCTGATCGTGCAGAGTGACCGCACCGTGCTCCTCGAGGTCGCCCACCCCCAGGCCGAGGACGCCCGGCACGAGCTCGCGGCCTTCGCCGAGCTCGAACGCGCCCCGGAGCACGTGCACACCTACCGGATCACGCGCCTCGGGCTCTGGAACGCCCGCGCGGCCGGGCACGACGCCGAGTCGATGATCGGCACGCTCGAGCGGTTCGCGAAGTTCCCGGTCCCGCAGAGCGTCACGGTCGACATCCGCGACACCGTCTCGCGGTACGGGCGGCTCGTCATCCGGCGCGAGGAGCGCGAGGACGCCCCGGCGATCGCGAACTCCCCGAGCGAGGAGCTCGAGCGCCAGCCGCTCCTGCTCCTCACCGCCGAGGACCCGTCGGTCCTGGCCGAGGTCACCCGGTCGAAGCGCATCAAGCCCCTGCTCGGCGACCAGCGCTCCCCCTCGGAGATCGAGCTGCAGCCCTGGGCACGCGGGCAGGTCAAGCAGGAGCTCGTCAAGCTCGGGTGGCCGGCGGAGGACCTCGCGGGCTACACACCGGGGCAGCCGCACCCGATCGACCTCGACACGGCGTCCTGGCACATGCGGCCGTACCAGGAGCAGGCCGTCGACACCTTCTTCGCGCAGGGCTCCGGCGTGGTCGTGCTGCCGTGCGGTGCCGGCAAGACGCTCGTCGGCGCCGGGGCGATGGCGACCGTCAAGGCGACGACGCTCATCCTCGTGACGAACACCGTGTCCGCCCGGCAGTGGCGTGACGAACTCCTGCGCCGGACGACCCTGTCCCCCGAGGACATCGGCGAGTACTCCGGTACCACGAAGGAAATCCGTCCCGTCACGATCGCGACGTACCAGATCCTGACCGCTCGGCGGAAGGGCGAGTACACGCACCTGTCGCTCCTCGATGCCCTCGACTGGGGCCTGATCGTCTACGACGAGGTCCACCTGCTCCCCGCGCCGGTGTTCAAGCTCACCGCCGACCTGCAGGCACGGCGGCGGCTCGGGCTCACGGCCACCCTGGTGCGCGAAGACGGCCGCGAGAGCGACGTGTTCTCGCTCATCGGGCCGAAGCGCTACGACGCCCCGTGGAAGGAGATCGAAGCGCAGGGCTACATCTCCCCGGCGGCCTGCTACGAGGTGCGGATCGACCTCCCCCACCAGGACCGCCTGGAGTACGCGGCGTCGGGTGACGACGAGCGCTACCGCATGGCGGCGACCTCGCCGGCGAAGACCCCGGTGGTGCGCGAGCTCATCGAGAAGCACCACGGCGAGCAGATCCTGGTGATCGGGCAGTACATCGACCAGCTCGACGACCTCGCCGCGTCACTCGATGCCGCCGAGATCACCGGGTCGACACCGGTCGACGAGCGCGAGCGGCTGTTCCAGGCGTTCCGCGAGGGCTCGATCGACGTGCTCGTGGTGTCGAAGGTCGCGAACTTCTCGGTGGACCTCCCCGACGCCACCGTGGCGATCCAGGTGTCCGGGTCGTTCGGCTCCCGACAGGAGGAAGCGCAGCGTCTCGGCCGGTTGCTCCGCCCGAACAAGGACGGCCTGCCGGCGTCGTTCTACACGCTCGTGACGCGGGACACGGTCGACCAGGACTTCGCGCAGAACCGGCAGCGCTTCCTCGCCGAGCAGGGGTACGCGTACACGATCCTCGACGCCGACCAGGTGCTGGCGGCCGCGTAGCCACCACACGACCCGCTCCCAGGAAACCTCTAGGGAACGGTCAGAGGATGGGACCATGACCGATGGCCCCAAGATCCTGATCGTCGACGACGAGCCGAACATCCGCGACCTCCTCACGACCTCGTTGCGCTTCGCCGGGTTCGCCGTCCGTGCGGTCGGCAACGGGGCCCAGGCGATCTCCGCCGTGCTCGAGGAGGAGCCCGACCTGATCATCCTCGACGTGATGCTCCCGGACATGAACGGCTTCGGCGTCACCAAGCGCCTCCGCTCGTCCGGGTACACGTCGCCGATCCTCTTCCTCACCGCGAAGGACGACACCGAGGACAAGATCACCGGGCTCACCGTCGGCGGCGACGACTACGTCACCAAGCCGTTCTCGCTCGACGAGATCGTCGCGCGCATCAAGGCGATCCTCCGTCGCACCATGAACGACGAAGAGGACGCGATCATCCGCGCCGGCGAGCTCACGATGGACCAGGACACGCACGAGGTCACGATCGGCGACGCGCAGATCGAGCTGTCCCCGACCGAGTTCAAGCTCCTGCGCTACCTGATGCTCAACCCGAACCGCGTGCTGTCGAAGGCGCAGATCCTCGACCACGTGTGGGAGTACGACTTCAACGGCGACGCGGGCATCGTCGAGTCGTACATCTCGTACCTCCGCCGCAAGCTCGACCAGTACTCGACCGAGCCGATCATCCAGACGAAGCGCGGGTTCGGCTACATGCTGAAGGCGTCCAAGGCGTCCTGACGCCGGGCACACGGCGACCGTCCGGTTTCACCGGGCGGTCGCCGCTTATCGTTGGGGCAGCATGCACACGCGAATGAGCCACTGGTGGGACGGGATCTCCCTCCGCACCAAGATCACCGGCATCACGGTGCTGCTCGTCGCGCTCGGGCTGCTCGTCGCCGGGCTCGGCACCATGACGGTGCTCTCGACGTACCTCATGCAGCAGCTCGACAACACGGTCAAGCAGACGTCCGAGCAGCTCGAGGGCCAGAACATCAGCGACGGTCAGCAGTACTGCACGCTGTCGATCGTCCTGTCGCCGAGCGCCTACGTCGCGGCCTACGACTCCCGCGGCGACAAGATCTGCCAGACCCGCGCCTCGAGCCGACCGGACATCCGCTCGCTCGACTTCTCCGCCGCGGCGCAGAGCTCGCAGCGGTTCTCGCTGTACGACAGCCAGCACGACCACGAGTGGCGCGCGCAGATCATCCCGGCGTCGCTGCAGAACCAGTCGAGCGGTACCTCGGAGACCGGGTACGTGCTCGTCGCCGTGTCGAGCGCCGACACCGACAAGACCATCGGCCGCTTCACGATCATCTTCCTGGGCTTCGGCATCTCGGTGATCCTGCTCGGCGCGATGCTGACACGGCTCCTCGTGACGGCCACGTTCGACCCGCTGCGCGACGTTGAGGACACCGCGGCCCGGTTCGCCGCCGGTGACTTCAACCAGCGGCTCGAGGCCGACACCCCGAACACCGAGGTCGGTCGCCTCAACCGCTCGCTCAACGCGATGCTCGAGCGGATCGACTCCGCGTTCGAGGACCGCGAGCGGACGATCGACCAGATGCGCCGCTTCGTCGGTGACGCCTCCCACGAGCTCCGCACGCCGCTGGTGTCGCTCCGCGGCTACGCCGAGCTCTACCGGATGGGGGCGCTCCGCAAGGAGGAGGACGTCGCCCAGGCGATGGACCGCATCGAGAAGGAAGCGCAGCGGATGGGCCTGCTCGTGCAGGACCTGCTCCAGCTCGCCCGCATCGACGAGTCGAAGCCGCTCGAGCTCGGCCCGGTCGACCTCGTCGCCATCGCGCGCGACTCGGCACTCGACACCATGGCGTCGAACCCCGACCGCGAGATCCAGGTCCTCGTCGAGGACGCCGTGACGGGCGTCAGCGTGCCGCAGGCCGTCCGCCCGGGTGCGTTCGGGCAGGTCGACACCGGCGAGACGCCCGTCTCCCCGCCGTCGGCGAACTCGACCGGCCCGATCGCGTTCTCGCGGCAGACGATCGCGCGCCTCCGTGCCCGCCGCAACCGCGCCATGGGCGTCGAGGGCGGCGTACCGACCGACGAGACCACACCCCTGCCGACCGTCGTGCTGCCGGCCCGTCCGCCGATCGTCCTGGCGGAGGAGAACAAGATCCGCCAGGTCGTGACGAACCTGATGGGGAACGCCATGCGCTTCACCGCGCACGACGACCCGATCGAGATCGGCATCGGCGTGGACGACGACCTCGGCATGGCCCACATCGACGTCATCGACCACGGCGAGGGCATCCCGCCGCAGCTGCGCGAGAAGATCTTCCAGCGCTTCTGGCGGGCGGACACCTCGCGCGCGCGGGACACCGGCGGCTCGGGCCTCGGCCTCGCGATCGTGTCGGGCATCGTGCACGCGCACAACGGCTCCGTCGAGGTGTTCGACACCGAGGGCGGCGGCGCGACCTTCCGCGTCTGGCTCCCCCTGCTCCCCCGCGACTACACCCCCACCCCGAAGTCCCCCGCCGCCTGACGCGCCGGCCCCGGCCGTCGCCGCCCGTTCTGGTCGCACGGCTTGCCGCTCAACTCCGGCCGACGCGGCATGTCGTGCGACTCGAACGGTCGCAGGCGGCAGGTCGTGCGACCGGAGCACGGCGCGGACCTGTGGGAGCGAGCGACATCAGAGCTGCCGGACCGGCTCAGGAACGGGCGGCGAACGCTTGACGGAGTCGCTCGAACAGCACCGCAGGTCGAGCCGCGTCGGCAGCCGTCGCGTGCACCACGATCCACCCGTTGACAGCGAACCCGTTCCCTCGGCGTTGATCGTGTCGGAAGACGTCGCGCTCGCGGTGATGGTCGCCGTCGTACTCGAGCGCGATACGGAGCTGTGGCCAGCACATGTCCACCCGTCCGAGGAACGTACCGCGCTCGTCGAACACCTCGTGGTTGAGCTCGGGCTCCGGGAATCCTGCATCCACGACGTCGAGGCGGATCAGCGTCTCCATGAGTGACTCGCTCCCCGGACGCACGGCCTCGAGTGCAGCCCGCGCGAGGACGACCCCGTGCCCGCGGGGACGGAGCGCACGCGCGAGATCCTCGATCGTGGCGAGTCCCGCCCGTCCGACGAGGTGGTCGCCGAGGACGACGAGCGCTCGGAAGTCGAAGAGGGTCGCGCACTCGGCCCAGGCGCGGGCCGGCGTGCTGACCGGGAGGCCGTCCTGCTCGACGGTCTCGTCGTCGGCCACACGATGGGCCGTGACACCCGGACGCCGCATGAGGCTCGCTCCGCCGATGGTCGCCACGTGTACCCGCGACCCTTCGCGGTGTTCCCTCGGCACCGGCGCTCCCCACACGCTGACTGCGGTCGTGTGGCTGAACCGCTGGTCGGGGCGGAGCACCAGGGCGATGCAGTCGACCAGGCTCGCGTCGCGGTCACGAGGCACGCGGACGCCGTGGACGGGGCGCCGGAGATCAGCGCGGCGCATGCGGCTCGTACCCTCGCCGTACCGACGAGCTTGTGCGACGGTGAAGGCCCGTTCCGCGAGGCCGTTGGGCAGTGCGCGCGGAGTGGTCATGCTCGTAGCCTGGAGGCGCACGGCACCACCCGAGCCAGAGGCGGGCGCACCTGTGGAGAACGACCGCAGCCGAGCCTCCCGTGCGGGAGAAGCACCTACGTCCTGGTAGCACGGCATGCCGCGCGCGGTCGTTGCGGGCGCATGACCTGCCGTCGCTGCCGGTTCTGAGCGGCAAGTCTTGCGACCGAAACCGAGCCAGGGCTGCCCGGCCCGGCCCGGCCGCCGCCCGCCGGCCCGCCGGCGGCCGCCCGCACGCGGCCGCCCGCCGGCGGCGCCCGCCGGCGGCCGCACGCGGAAGGGCCCCGCACGCAGCGCGTGCGGGGCCCTTCCGGCTACCGGGACTAGAAGTCCATGCCACCCGTGGGGTCGCCGGCCGGCATGGCCGGGTTCTTCTCCGGCTTGTCTGCGACGACGGCCTCGGTCGTGAGGAACAGACCGGCGATCGACGCGGCGTTCTGCAGCGCCGAGCGCGTGACCTTGGCCGGGTCGATGATGCCCGCGGCGACGAGGTCGACGTACTCGCCGGTCGCGGCGTTGAGGCCGTGGCCGGACTCGAGCTCGCGGACCTTGGCGGCGACGACGCCCGGCTCGAGACCGGCGTTCAGCGCGATCTGCTTGAGCGGCGCGTCGATCGCGACGCGGACGATGTTCGCACCGGTCGCCTCGTCACCCTCGAGCGAGAGCGTGTCGAGCACGACGGACGCCTGGATGAGGGCGACGCCACCACCGGCGACGATGCCCTCCTCGACGGCGGCCTTCGCGTTGCGGACGGCGTCCTCGATGCGGTGCTTGCGCTCCTTGAGCTCGACCTCGGTCGCGGCACCGGCCTTGATGACCGCCACACCACCGGCGAGCTTCGCGAGGCGCTCCTGGAGCTTCTCGCGGTCGTAGTCGGAATCGGTCGCCTCGATCTCGGAGCGGATCTGACGGACGCGGCCCGCGATCTGCTCGTCGTCGCCGGCACCCTCGATGATCGTGGTCTCGTCCTTGGTGATGATCACCTTGCGGGCCTTGCCCAGCAGGTCGAGGGTCGCGTTCTCGAGCTTGAGGCCGACCTCTTCCGAGATGACCTGGCCGCCGGTCAGGATCGCGATGTCCTGCAGCATGGCCTTGCGACGGTCACCGAAGCCCGGTGCCTTGACGGCGACGGACTTGAAGATGCCGCGGATCTTGTTCACGACGAGGGTCGCGAGGGCTTCGCCGTCGACGTCCTCGGCGATGATGAGGAGCTGCTTGCCCGCCTGGATCACCTTGTCGACGACCGGGAGCAGGTCCTTGATGTTGGAGATCTTCGAGTTGACGATGAGGATGTACGGGTCCTCGAAGACGGCCTCCTGGCGCTCCGGGTCCGTGACGAAGTACTGCGACAGGTAGCCCTTGTCGAAGCGCATGCCCTCGGTCAGCTCGAGCTCGGTGCCGAAGGTGTTCGACTCCTCGACGGTGACGACACCCTCCTTGCCGACCTTGTCGATCGCCTCGGCGATGAGCGCACCGATGGTGGGGTCGGCGGCCGAGATCGACGCGGTCGCGGCGATCTGGTCCTTGGTCTCGATGTCCTTCGCGTTGGCGAGGAGCTGGTCGGAGACGGCGGCGACGGCCTTCTCGATGCCGCGCTTGAGCGACACGGGGTCGGCGCCGGCGGCGACGTTGCGGAGGCCCTCGCGGACGAGCGCCTGGGCGAGCACGGTCGCGGTGGTCGTACCGTCACCGGCGACGTCGTCGGTCTTCTTGGCGACCTCCTTGACGAGCTCCGCGCCGATCTTCTCGTACGGGTCGTCGAGCTCGATCTCCTTGGCGATGGAGACACCGTCGTTCGTGATCGTGGGGGCGCCCCACTTCTTCTCGAGGACGACGTTGCGGCCGCGCGGGCCGAGCGTCACCTTCACGGCGTCGGCCAGGGTGTTCAGGCCGCGCTCGAGGCCACGACGGGCCTCCTCGTCGAAAGCAATGATCTTAGCCATGTGAGTTTCTCGTCCCTCCCGGACGTCGTGCGTGGGGGTCGTACTGGCACTCAGCGCAAGCGAGTGCCAACGCCGATTCTGGCACTCGCCGGGTGTGAGTGCAACACAGTCGGGAGGCGCGGCTCGACTTCCCAGGACACGTTGCGGCCGGGACCCGGCACGGTCGGCCCGGGTGGTGGCTGCTCGGCGGGCGGGGCGCCGTGCACGACGAACGCGCCGCCCCCGAGGGGACGGCGCGTCGGTCGAGTGGTCCTGGGCTCAGGCGGGACGGACCGCCTCCGCCTGCGGGCCCTTCGACCCGGTGCCGACGTCGAACGTCACCGCCTGGCCCTCCTCGAGGACCTTGTACCCCGACATGTCGATCGCCGAGTAGTGCACGAACACGTCCTGGCCCCCTCCATCCACGGTGATGAAGCCGAAGCCCTTCTCGGCGTTGAACCACTTCACGGTTCCGTTGGCCATGATCTCTTGCTCCCTGGTGCTGCAGTTGCGGACGACGCCATCGCCGTCTGGCGATGACTCTCGTGCAACAACGGCGGCAAGGCAAGAGGTGTGACGTTCTTGCACGCCGATCGCGTCAGAAATCAACGTGCCCGAAACACCTCCGTCACACAGCGCGCGTCAGCCGCCGTAGTCGGCGCCGAGCACGACGCTGACGTCGGCGTTCGGGAACGCCGACGACTGCTCCACCGTCGCGATGCCGAGCGCCTTCGCCACACCCTGTGCCACGGCCTGCTGCTCGGGCTGCTGGTAGTACACGACCGAGGTCGTCGTCCCCGTCGTCCCGGCGTCACCCGTCGAGGCGACCTGCCAGCCCGCGGTGGTCAGTGCGCTGCTGGCGCGGGCGGCCAGACCGGTCGTCGTCGTGCCGTTCAGCACGACGACGCTCGTCGCGCCCTGCGCCGAGGGCTCCGCAGCGCTCGGCTCCTCGGAGGCGGGCGCCGACGGCGACTCCGAGGGCGACTCCGACGGCGCGGCCGACGCCGACGAGCTCGACGACGGGCGCGGCGACGAGGTCGACCCCGGGAACGAGTAGCTGCCGTTCAGCAGCGCGAGCACGAGGACACCGACGAGCACGAGCACACCGGTCGCGAGGGCGCCCCAGGCGAACGCGATCCACCCGCGTCCACGACGACGGGCACCGCGGTGCGCTCCGACCCGGGGGCCGTCGGTGACGTCGTCGAACCGGTCTCGCGGGAATCTCTCGGTCATCGTTCCTCTTCACGGGGATCGGGCGCGGGGGCGACGAACGCGCGCGCCGCTCGTGCTCGGGTGCGTGCGTGCCGGAGCCGCTGCAGCCGACCGACCAGCTGGGGGTCGAGCGCGAGCGCGGCGGGAAGGTCGATCACGCGGTTGAGCACCTGGTAGTAGCGCGCCGGCGACATGTCGAACTCGACCCGGATCTCCGCCTCCTTCGTGCGGTCGTGCCGCGCCCGGTCGTGCTCGAACGCGAGCACGCGCTGGTCGAGCTCGCTGAGCTCGTCGGTGGGGAGGGCGGTCACGGCACTTCCGGTCACGGTTCGGTCACGGGTCTCGCACATCGTAGGGGTGCCCGGCGGTCCGACCCTGGCACGCCGCTGGACTGTCGCGAAGCCCGGTTCAGGCTCCGGGCCGCGGGAACCACCGCACCCGGACGCCGAACGGGTCGCAGACCGCCGTCGCCACGCCGTCGAGCGACACCGTGGCGAAGGCGTCCGGGTCCGCCGGGTCGACGTCGTCGGGCAGCGTCGCGGCCACCCCGCGCAGGGTGCCCGTCCGTTCGACCGCGACCCAGTGCACGCCACGCTCGGCCAGCCGGTCGACCACGCGCTGGCGGTCGGCACCCGGCACGTAGACGAGGGTCCCGGTGGTGAGCACCACGGGGCGGACGCCGTCCGGCAACGCGTCGAGTGCACGGTCGAGGTCGCCGGGCAGCGTGCCACGGATCCGGACGGGAGGCACGGCGAGCGTCGCGCGCGCCGCCTCGCGCATCAGGGCGGTGCGGTCCGTCGCCTCGGGCGGGACGGCCTCGACCAGCCGGTCGAACGCACCGGGCTCGGCGAGGTCGATCGGGTTCGGGTCGAGGGCGACCCGCGCGCCGATCCGGATCGGGGTGCCGGCCGGCTCGGGGACCGCGCCGCTGGCGTCGACCGTCAGGTGCACCGACGGCTCGGCGACGGCGGTGTGCACCCGGACCGTGCCGTCCCCGGTCCGGTGGTCGAGCGTCACCCGGTCCGGGATCGAGCAGAGCCCGGCGGCGGCCCCGGCGTCGACGAGGCCGAGCGGCCGCGGGTCCGCCGCGGCGAGCGCCGCGAACAGCGGGACGACGGGACCGAGCCGCCGCGGGTCGTTGGCCTGCACCGTGGCGGCGGCGAGCGCCGTGACGAACGCGGCACGGGCCTCCCGGCCGAGCGCACGGAGCGCTCCGGGGTCCGACGGGTCGGCACCCAGCCGACGTGCGACGGCGAAGACCAGCTCCGGTTGCCGCTGCTGCTCGGGGACCGCGTCGAGGAGCGCGACCAGGTCGTCGTCGACCGAGCGTGCCCATGCCGCGTACGACGGCGAGGCCGGAGCGATGCGCGCCGCGTAGGTGGCGTACCGCTCGCGCGTGCCGGTCACGGGCGGTGCATGCCGACGTGACGGATGCCGGCCTCGTCGTAGGGCGCACCGAACCGGACGAAGCCGTGGCGTTCGTAGAGGCCCGCGACGTACTCCTGGGCGTGCAGGACGAACGGCTCGTGGCCGTGCGCCTCGAGCACCCCCGCGACCAGCCGTCCGGCGATCCCCTGCCCCCGGTGGTCGGGGTGGGTGGCGACCCGGCCGATCACCCAGGCCGGCGGCTCGCTGGCCGCGGGGTGGTCCTCGTCCGGGGCGGGCCGGACGAGGCGGAGGTACCCGACCGGATCGCCGTCCGCTCCGAACCACCAGTGCTCGGTGTCGGGCTCGCGGTCACGGCCGTCGAAGTCGTCGGCGGTGACCCGCTGCTCGAGGGCGAAGACGCGGTTCCGCAGCCGCACGATGCCGTACAGTTCGTCCGTCGTCAGGCGGGTCCAGCGGGCGTGGCGGACGGAATGCTCGGACATCGTCGCGAGTTTACTGAAGGGGTCGGGCATCACCATCGAGCCCCGACCGGAAGCAGGAGGAAGCAATGGCGTACAACGTCGACAAGTCGGACGCCCAGTGGCGCGAGGAGCTCTCCCCGGACCAGTACGCCGTGCTCCGGCAGGCCGGGACCGAGCGCCCGTGGACGGGTGAGCTGCTCGACGAGGAGCGCGCCGGCACGTACACGTGTGCGGCGTGCGGTGCGGAGCTGTTCCAGAGCGGCACGAAGTTCGACTCCGGTTGCGGCTGGCCGTCGTTCTACGAGTCGGTCCGCCCCGAGGCGGTCCAGCTCATCGAGGACAAGTCCCTCGGCATGGTCCGCACCGAGGTCCGCTGCGCGAACTGCGGCTCGCACCTCGGGCACGTGTTCCCCGACGGCTTCGGCACCCCGACGGGTGACCGCTACTGCATGAACTCCCTGTCGCTGAACTTCTCCGAGCAGGGCGAATGAGCCCCCGGCGCGTCCGCCGGTAGGATGGGCGCGTCAGCCGGCATGGCGCAATTGGTAGCGCACCGTACTTGTAATACGGGGGTTGCGGGTTCGAGTCCCGCTGCCGGCCCCAGATCACGGCTCCTCGTGCAGCCCGAGGTGGAGCCGTCGTCCGCAGCTCGCCGTCACCGCACGTCGAGCTCGCCGTCCGCGTCCCGTTCGATCTCGCCGTCCGGGATCCAGACGACGATGCGGTCCAGGCGCACCCGCTCGAACGACGACCGCTCGTCGCGCAGCAGGTCCGTGACCTCCTGCGGCAGCGGGAAGCGCCGGTCGCGGCCGACCACGATCGCCTCGAACGGTGCGTCGTCGACGTCGCGCACACCGCGCGCGCCGACGTACTGGTCGTAGTCACTCGGGGTGATCGCGCCGAAGAAGATGCGGCCGTCCCGGATGCCCTCGCTCCGCAACAGCGGCAGGAGGCGCCCGACCCCCTCGGGGCGTGTCTGCCAGACCGCCCGCGCGGTCGGGATGCTGCCGACGAGCGCGACGACGACGAGGAGCGCGGCGAGCGCGCCGGTCAGCGGTCGGGGGCGGAGCACCGCGAGCCGGCCGAGTCCGACCGTGGCGAGCAGGACGATCCAGGGCGTCCACGCGCTGTAGTAGGTCGGCAGCGCGATCTTCGCCGCCACCGTGTAGAACGCGACGAGCAGCAGGAGCGGTGCGGCGAGGAACACCACGAGCCGGTCCGGACGGACGACGAACGCGAGCAGCACCCCGGCGGCCAGGACGACGAGCACCGGCAGCCCGACGCCCTGCGCCAGGAACCACCAGTTCGCCCACCACGGTGCGAACTGGTGGGTCTGCCCGGCGATCACGGCGAGGTGGCCGTCCTCGTTCTGCCCCTCCTGGAAGGACAGCATGTAGAGCACCGTCGAGCGCATGCCCATCGGGGCGTACAGCGCGACGACCGTCACCGTGAAGACCACTGCCCAGACGACGCCGCCGACGACGAGCCGACGCCACTGCCGGAACAGCAGCGGGGCGAGCAGGAACACGGGCACCCGCACGAGCGTCGATGCCTTCGACGTCACCGAGGCGGCCATGAGCACCGCGGACAGCGGGAGCCACCACCACCGGCCGGTCCGCGTCCAGGTCCACACGGCGAAGAGCGCGGCCAGGGCGAAGAACACCATCACCGGGTCGAGGAGCGCGACACGGTCGAGCCGCGCACCGGATCCGCCGCGGGGCGTCAGCGTCCAGAGCGCCGCGGCGGTCCACCCCACCCAGAAGCCGACCTCGGCACGGAGCCACACGAACATGACGGCGGCGCCGAGGACGACGAGGGCACTCACGAGGACCCGGGGGCGCGGTGGCCCCTTCGCCCCCGACGAGCTGCGCGAGCCCGAACAGGTACTTCGCCGTCGGCGGGTGCTCGCGGTTCTGGTCGAACGCGCCGTGCACGTACGCGAAGCCGGCGCGGACGTAGGTGGACTCGTCGCCGCCGGTGTTCTCGTCGGCGATCCGCCAGAAGCACTGGTAGGCGGCTGCCAGGGCGAGCAGGACGAGGGCGACGATCCGCACCGCTCGGCGGTCCTGGAGCACGAGGGCGTGGCGTCGACCGGGCACCGGACGATCCTACGGCGGGAGCCGACGCGCTCCGGCGGGAGCACGGAGGGCCCGGACGATGGACGTCCCGGGCCCTCCGGCGCGCGGAACGCGGATCAGGAGGCGTTCCGCGCGCTCGACGCGGTAACCAGCCGGTCGTCCCTCGATGGTGTCACCGCACCCGGTGACGTGTCCACGGTTCCGGTCCGATCCACGCGAACCCGCACGGACGTGCAGGAACCGGCCGGTCGGACTGCGTCCCCGCTGTGTGCGCGCCGGGCGGATGCCCGGCGCGCACGGCCGTGCTCTGCGTCCGACCGCGGTCAGTGTCCGACCGCGATCAGCGTCCACCCGTGATGCGGCGCTCGCGCTGGGCGACGCCGGCGGTGCCGTAGGGGTAGTCGTCGACCCGCGGGGCACTCGCGTCCGTCAGGGCCTGCAGCTCGTCGTCGGTGAGCACGAGGTCGGCAGCGCCGAGGTTGTCCTCGAGCTGCGAGACCGTCCGGGCGCCGAGGATGACGCTCGTCACCGCGGGCCGCGCGAGCAGCCAGGCGAGGGCGACCTGCGACTTCGAGGCACCGTGCGCGTCGGCGACCGCGGAGACCGCGTCGAGCACCTTCCACGTGCGCTCGTCGCCGTTGCGGGCCTCCCACGCCTCCATGCCGCGCTGCGGGTTCTCGCCGAGACGTGTCGAGCCCGTCGGAGCCTCGTCGCGCTGGTACTTCCCGGAGAGCCAGCCGCCGGCCAGGGGCGACCACGGGAGCAGACCGATGCCGGCGTCCAGGCACGCGGGCACGACCTCGTGCTCGATGTCCCGCACGAGCAGGTTGTACTGCGGCTGCAGCGTCACCGGCGGTGCCCAGCCGTGTGCCTTCGCCTCGTACACGGCCTTCGTCACCTGGTGGCCGAGGTAGTTCGAGAACCCGTAGGTGCCGATCTTCCCGGCGGACACGGCGTCGTCGAGGAAGCGCAGGGTCTCCTCGATCGGGGTCAGGGCGTCCCACGCGTGCATCTGGTAGAGGTCGATGTGCTCCACACCGAGCCGCTCGAGCGAGGCGTCGAGCGCGACGCGCAGGTGACGGCGGGACAGGCCGAGGTCGTTCGGGCCGTCACCCTGGGGGAACCGGCCCTTCGTCGCGAGGACGACCTGCTGCGCCTCGGTCGGGTGGGCGGCGAGCCACCGGCCGATGATGCGCTCGGACTCGTTGCCGGAGTACACGTCCGCGGTGTCGACGAGCGTGCCGCCCGCTGCGACGAACGTGTCGAGGATCTGGTGGGAGGTGGGTTCGTCGGCCTCACTGCCGAACGTCATGGTGCCGAGGGTCAGCGTCGACACCGATGTCCCGCTGTTGCCGAGGAGTCTGTAGTCCATGGCCGGGACGCTACGCCCGGTCTCCTCCGCCAGCGGGGACCTGCCAGTACCCGTCAGGGGTGCGCACCGCCCCCTCAGCGTCCCTCGGACAGGAAGGCGATCGCACGCTCACGGAAGTCGCGCGACGTGGGGGCGTTGAAGTGGTTCCGACGCGGGATCTCGAAGAACGACGCGTCCGGCGCCGCCTCGGCCAGCCGCACGGCGCTGTCCCGGATGCCGTCCTCGCTGCCCGCCGCCATCAGGATCGGCTGCGCGGGGGCGTTCTCCGGCGTCGGCTCGACGCTGTTCCGCATCCCCTCGACCATCGCGACGAGCGCGCGGAGGTCGTTCCCCTCGACGTTCGCCGCCATCTGCAGGTACCCGTTCGTCACCCGGTCCTCGACCGGGGTGCCGTCGGCGATGTACGCCTTCGCCTGGTCGACCGCCACGCGGCGCATCGGGTCGGCGTCCGGGATCCCGCCGAGGACGGCCCGCGAGATCCGGTCCGGGATCTGCTCGGCCGTGTGCCAGCCGACACGGGCGCCGAGCGAGTACCCGAGGAACGCGACGTCGTCGAGCAGGTAGGTGTCGATGACCGTGGTGACGTCGGCGACGAGCAGGTCCATCGAGTACGCGGACGGGTCGTGCGGCTTCGACGAGGCACCGTGCCCGCGCTGGTCGAGCGCGACGACGCGGTAGCCCGCTCGGACGAGGTCACGGGTCCACCCCGAGGCGTGCCAGTTCAGGACGGCGCCGGAGGCGAAGCCGTGCACGGCCACCACGACGGGGGCGTCCGGCTCGCCGAAGTCGTACGTCGCGAGCTTCAGGCCGTCCGGGGACATCACGGCACGGGGACGGGGCGCTTCGGGGACGAGTGACATGGCGCGACCAGGCTACCGGGGCATGGTGGTGGTCATGGACGGCTACGGCGGCGATCAGGTCCGGGCGGCGGAGCGGCCGCACCTCGAGGCGGGCGAACCCCTCATGCAGCGCGCGGCGGCGGGGCTGGCCCGCATCGTCGGCGAGCTGCTCGACGACCCGGCGGTCCGCCCGCAGGACGGCCCGGGGTCGGTCCTGCTGCTGGTGGGCAGCGGCGACAACGGCGGTGACGCCCTGTTCGCGGGCGCGCAGCTGGCGTCGGACGGGAGGCACGTGGCGGTGCTGCGCGTCGGCGCACGTGTCCACGAGGCGGGCCTGGCTGCGGCGTTGGACGCCGGGGCGCGCCTCCTGGACGGCCCGACAGGTCCCCGGGCGGACCGGACGGACGCGGGTGCGGCCGACATCCTGCGGGCCGCCGCGACCCCGGACGCCGAGCGCCTGGCGGCGGTCGCCGCCGAGGCCGCCGCGGGAGCCGACCTGGTGCTCGACGGCATCCTCGGCATCGGTGCCGGCGGCGGCACCCCCTTGCGCTCCCCCGCTCGGCAGGTCGTCGACGCGATCCGCGAGCTCGCCCGCGACCAGCGCGCCCCGTTCGTCGTCGCCGTCGACGTGCCGAGCGGCATCGACGTCGACACCGGCGCGGTGGCCGACGACCACGTGCTCCACGCCGACGTCACCGAGACCTTCGGCGGGGTCAAGGCGGGCCTGCTCACCGGCCCCGGGGCGACGCTCGCCGGGCGCATCGAGCTCGTCGACGTCGGCATCGGAGCGGACCTGGCGACGATGGATCCGCTCGTCCGCACCTGACGCCGGCCCGCGCCCGACACCGACCCGGCGTCGGCGGGAACGGGATCAGGCCGCGCCGGCGTCCACCCCGTCGACGACGTCGGGGCGCGCCTCGAGCCACGTGTCGACGAAGTGCCGGTAGTTGGCGGCGATCACCTGCTCGGCCGCCTCGTGGTCGAGCCCCTGCTGCACGACGTCGTCGAGCGCGTCCTCCCAGTTGCTCCGCCCGATGGCGAAGCCGACGAAGCCGTCGACGGGTGCTGCGACGCGCAGCCACCGGTCGAGCTGGTCCTCGGGGGCGTCGCGGCCCAGCACGATGCACTGCACGTGGTCCCGACCTCCGGCGCGCACGGCGGCGACGACGCGCTCGGCGTCCTCGGTGCGGTCGAGGCCCTCGAGCTTCCACACGTCCGGCTCGACCCCGTGCTCCTGCAGGTACCCGATGGTCTCGACGACGAGTCCCGGGCGGACGTCGCGGTCGTAGTCGTCCGCCTGCGCCTGCTGGTCGTCGGTGCCCGGGACGAGGAGCTCGACCAGGAACGCGCGGTCGGCGTCGTGCAGGGCGCGGGAGACCTCGGCGAGCCGTTCGGCCTGCGCCTGCCGGTCACCGGCGTCGAACGCGGGGTTGTCGCGGACCAGGACCTTCACGAAGTCGGGGTCGAACGAGTCCACGTGCGCGAGCCAGTCGTCGCCGTACTCGAGCTCGAACCAGTCGCGGCCGGATCGCTCGATCGGCATCGCGAGCTGCAGCCCGGCCTCGCGGACGAGCCGGGCGACGTTGTCGCCGTAGCGCTCGTCGACGAGCACGCCGGTGCGTGCGCGGGAGGCCCCTGCGGCGAGCGCAGTGAGCACGCCGCGGTACACGAGCTGCTTGCCCGCGCGGACGCGCTGGGCGTCGGCCTCGTCCGCGGGCTCGCCGGACTCGTCGCCGTAGGTGTGCTCCAGGAGCGAGGACCGCTGGTCCATCGCGAGGAGGAAGAGGGGGTGCTGTTCATCGAGGTCGGCCATGCCGCCATGCTGCTCGCACCCCCTCCGTCCGCGCTCAGTGGGCGCGGTACAGTTCCGGCTCCGGCAGCCCGTGGGCGGCACGGATGCTGCGCGAGATGCCCTCGATCGCCACGAGCGCGTCGACCACGGCCTCGGCGGTCACGGGGAACGGCATGTTGTGGATCGTCTCGCTCTCCACGGTGGCGGCCTCGGCGACGGCCCGGAGCACGTCCCGGTCGTCGACGGTCAGCCCGATCTCGGTCAGGGTGTTCGGCAGTCCGACCCTCGTCGTGAAGACGACGAAGTCCTCGATCTCGTCGGCGGGCGCCCCCTCGAGCACGAGCTGCGCGATCGTGCCGACGTTGACCTTCTGCCCGTGCGCGAGGCCGTGCGCCTGCGGGGCCGCGGTCAGGCCGTTGTGGATCGCGTGCGCCGCGGCGAGGCCACCGGACTCGAAGCCGAGCCCGGAGAGCAGGGTGTTCGCCTCGACGACCTTCTCGAGCGCGGGCGTGACGACCTTCGCCTTCACGGACTCGATCGCCTGGAGCGCGTTGTCGTGGAGGAGCTCCCACGACAGCTCCGCGAGCGCGACACCGGTCTCGGTCTGCAGCCCGCCGGCCATGGTGTCGGCGTTCGCGCGCTTCGCGGCACGGGCCTCGACCCAGGTCGCGAGGGCGTCGCCGATGCCCGCGACGAGGAACTGCACGGGGGCGTTCGCGACGAGCTTCGTGTCGATGAGCACGAGGTCCGGGTTGTGCGGGAAGAAGCGGTACTCGATGAACTCGCCCTCCTCCGAGTACACGACCGCGAGCGCGGAGGTCGGGGCGTCCGTGCTGGCGGCGGTCGGCACGCTCGCCCAGCGGACCCCGGCGAGGTGCCCGGAGGCCTTCGCGGCGTCGATCGCGGACCCGCCGCCGAGGCCGACGACCACGTCGGAGTCCGTCTCGCGGATCTTCGCGGTGAGGTCGTCGATCGCCTGCGGGGTGGCGAAGCGTCCGAAGCCGACCCGCTCGACCGGCAGCCCGGCGGCGTCGAAGCTCGTGCGCACGGCGTCCTCGACGATGCCCCACACCACGTCGTCGGCGACGAGCAACGGACGCTTCCCGATCGGCTCGACGAACTCCCCGACGCGGGTGATCGCGTCCTTGCCCTGCACGTAGCGGGCGGGGCTCATGACGGTGCTGATCGGAGTGGCCATGGTGCTGCTTCCTTCCGGGTGGATCGTGCTGTTGTACGACAGGTGTCGGCGGTGCCGACGCACCGGACGCTACGCGGGTCGGCTGCGGGTACGGTCGGCGGCATGACGTTCAACGAGGACTCGCAGCTCAGCGGCGGGAAGGTGAAGCGCCGCGGGCGGACGGCGGCGATCGGTGGTGGCGGCGTCGGTGTCGCGGCGATCGTGGTGTTCCTCATCGCGCAGTTCACCGGGGTCGACCTGAGCGGCATCGTCGGCGACGGCAGCGGCACCACCCAGATCCAGCAGCAGGACGAGACGGTGCAGCCCGCCGAGGAGTGCCGCACCGGCCGCGACGCGAACCAGCGGGTCGAGTGCCGCATGGAGGGCGCGGCCGAGTCGCTCGACGCCTACTGGACGACCGAGGCCGCCGACCTCGGGATCTCGTACACGACGCCGGGCTTCGTGCTCTTCGACGGGTCGACGGACACCGGTTGCGGTCAGGCCTCGGCGGCCACCGGCCCGTTCTACTGCCCGCCGGACCGCTCGATCTTCCTCGACACGGCGTTCTACGACGACCTGCAGTCCCGGTACGGCTCGTCCGGCGGTCCGCTCGCCCAGATGTACGTCGTCGCGCACGAGTGGGGCCACCACGTGCAGCAGCTCGAGGGCACCTTCGCCGACACCGACCGCTCCGGCACCGGCGCGTCCTCGGGGAGTGTCCGCGTCGAACTGCAGGCGGACTGCTACGCGGGCTCCTGGGTGGGCTCGGCCGCGACCACCCGCGACGCGAACGGCGAGACGTTCTTCGAACCGGTCACCCGGGCGCAGATCGCCGACGCGCTGTCCGCCGCGAGCGCCGTCGGCGACGACAGCATCCAGGAACGGGCCACGGGTCGCGTCGACCCCGACTCGTTCACGCACGGGTCCAGCGCCCAGCGCCAGGCGTGGTTCACGCGGGGCTACGAGCGCGGGGCCACCGCCTGCGACACGTTCAGCGTGCCGGGCTCCCAGCTCTGATCCGCGGGTCGCGGCCGCACGCTCGGGTCACGAGCCGCCCCCGGACGCACGGGAGGCTCCCCACCGGTCCGGTGGGGAGCCTCCCGTCCGTCGGTCTGCCGAACGGTCGCGACGTCAGCCGGCGGACGCGCTCGCGGAGGGGGTCGGGGTCGCGGTGGGCGACGGCGTCGCGTCCGACGCCCCGGCCGCCGACACCACGAAGGTGCGGAAGTCGTCGTTGGTGATCGGCGCGGTGAGCTCGTACTGCTTGCCGTTCACGAGCACCAGGGGCGGCCCGGGGAACTCGTCGAGCGACGAGCCGGGGATGTCGCCGCCGGTCACGTCGGCCGTGCGCTCGTCGACCCACTTGGCGTAGGTCTGGTCCTGGATGCAGTCGCGGATCGCAGCCGCGTCCTGCACGCCGTCGACCCCGGTGACGAGCCGCTCGAGCTGCGCGTCGGTGAGGCCGGAGGTGCCCTGGTCGGGCTGCCGCGCGAAGAGCGCCTGGTTCACGGCGTAGAACTGGTCGGGCGACCGGTCCGCGACGCAGGCCGCGGCGTTCGCGGCGCGCAGCGAGTACTTCGTGCCCTGCGACCGGTTCGTCAGCACGGCGACCGGGTGGATGTCGACCGTCGCGGCGCCGGAGTCGACCAGGCTCGCGATGTACTCGCTGTTGGCGTCCTCGAACTGCGCGCAGGTGTCGCAGAGGTAGTCGACGTACATGGTGATCCGCACCGGGTCGGACGCGTCGGTCGCGTCGGGCGTCGGGGACGACGAGGACGCCCTGACCGGGCGCAGGCCCTCGCCGATCGTGATGCCGCCCTGCGACATCGTGGACGGTCCGGGGCCGGCGGGCTTCACCGAGTCGACCAGCACCAGCGTGACGACCGCCACCGCGGCGAGGAGCACGACCCCGAGCCCGATCTGCAGTCCCAGGCGTGTGCCGCGCTGCCGGCGCTTCTGCTGGGTCCGTGCTCGCTGGGCCCGCTGCCGTGCGGCCTCTCGGCGTTCGTTGCGCGCGGCGCGTGCGTCACCCTCGGGGCGGTTGGTCATGCGTCGTTGGTCCTCACGTTGCTCCTGACGTCCGCACGGCCTCGCCTTCCCCCGTACGCCGGACGGACCCGCCGATCGTAGTGGTCCTTCCTGGGACCAGCCAACCAGGTCGGACCGGACACTGGCGCTGGCGGGGGAACTCGTGTTGTATGAGCACCGATGGTCGACGACGACCATCCGGGGCCCCCACGGGCAACCGCTTCACAACGGATCGTCCGGCACGTACCTGCCGGTGAAGGAAGGATCGAACGCTCATGGCGTCCGTCACCTACGACAAGGCAACCCGTCTCTACCCCGGAGGCACCCGCCCCGCGGTCGACTCCCTCGACCTGGACGTCGCCGACGGCGAGTTCCTCGTCCTCGTCGGCCCCTCGGGCTGCGGCAAGTCCACCTCCCTGCGCATGCTCGCCGGCCTCGAAGAGGTCAACTCCGGCGCCATCCGCATCGGCGAGCGCGACGTCACCGACGTCCCGCCGAAGGACCGCGACATCGCGATGGTGTTCCAGAACTACGCGCTGTACCCGCACATGACCGTCGCCGAGAACATGGGCTTCGCGCTCAAGATCGCCGGTGTCGGGAAGGAGGAGCGCGCCACCCGCGTGCAGGAGGCCGCGAAGCTCCTCGACCTCGAGCAGTACCTCGGCCGCAAGCCGAAGGCGCTCTCGGGTGGTCAGCGTCAGCGCGTCGCGATGGGCCGCGCGATCGTCCGTCAGCCGCAGGTGTTCCTCATGGACGAGCCGCTGTCGAACCTCGACGCCAAGCTCCGCGTGCAGACCCGCACCCAGATCGCGTCGCTGCAGCGTCGCCTCGGCGTCACCACGGTCTACGTCACGCACGACCAGACCGAGGCCCTGACCATGGGCGACCGCATCGCGGTGCTCAAGGACGGCATCCTGCAGCAGGTCGGCTCCCCGCGCGACCTGTACGAGAAGCCGAACAACGTGTTCGTCGCCGGCTTCATCGGTTCGCCGGCCATGAACCTGCTGCCGGCCGACGTCATCGAGGGCGGCATCAAGTTCGGCACGCTGAACCACCCGCTCGACCGCGACACCCTGTCGAACGCGCGCTCCGGCAACATCACCGTCGGCATCCGCCCCGAGGACGTCGTCGTGTCGACCTCGGGCGAGGGCCTGCCGGTGACGGTCGACGTCGTCGAGGAGCTCGGCGCGGACGGCTACCTCTACGGCCACGCCGACGTGAACGGCCAGCGCACGGACATCGTCGCCCGTGTCGACGGGCGTTCGCACCCGTCGATCGGCGACACGATCGTCATCACGCCGAAGCAGGGCCACGTGCACGCCTTCGACACCGAGTCGGGCGAGCGCCTCGACGACAAGGCAGTCGTCAGCGCGTAGTCTGCGCAGTTCCCCCGGGAGCCCGCGCCCGCCTCACCAGGGCGGGCGCGGGCTCCCGCTGTTCCACCCACCGGACGCCGTGCGCGTGGTGCCGCCGCCACGAGCCCGACGTCCGGTGCCGCGCCCTCCAGGAGCCAACCGTGCCCGACTCCCTCGCCATCACCGCCGCCACCGTCGACCCCGGCCTGCTCGACCTGCCGTGGGACCTGCCGCTCGAGGACTGGCCCGACGACGTCATCGTCGCCCTGCCGAAGGGGATCTCGCGGCACCTCGTGCGCTTCGTGCACCTGAGCGGGTACGTCGCGGCCGTCAAGGAGACCGGGGAGGAGGTCGCGCGGGCCGAGTACGAGATGCTCCGCACGCTGCAGCGCATGGACGTGCCGTGCGTCGACCCGGTCGCGGTGATCACGAACCGAGCCGACGCCGACGGCGAGCCCCTGCACCCGGTGCTCGTGACCCGGCACCTGCGCTTCTCGCTGCCGTACCGCGCGCTGTACTCGCAGACCCTGCGACCGGAGACCGCCACGCGCCTGGTCGACGCCCTCGCGCTGCTGCTCGTGCGCCTGCACGTCATCGGCTTCTACTGGGGCGACGTCTCGCTGTCGAACACCCTGTTCCGCCGCGACGCTGGTGCCTTCGCCGCGTACCTCGTGGACGCCGAGACCGGGAAGCTCTACCCGGGCGGCCTCTCCAACGGCCAGCGCGAGAACGACCTCGAGGTGGCCCGGGTCAACATCGCCGGTGAGCTCCTCGACCTCGAGGCCGGCGGGCGCCTCGACGAGAACGCCGACCCCGTGGACGTGTCGAACCGGATCGTCGCGCAGTACCGGACGCTCTGGAAGGAGCTGACCGGCACCGAGCAGTTCGACGTCAAGGAGCGCTGGCGCATCAACGACCGGGTCGAGCGCCTCAACGCCCTCGGGTTCGACATCGAGGAGCTCTCGATCCACACCACCGAGGGCGGCTCGCAGGTGCGGATCCAGCCGAAGGTCGTCGACGCCGGACACCACCAGAGGCGTCTGCTCCGGCTGACCGGGCTCGACGCCGGCGAGAACCAGGCGCGGCGGCTGCTCAACGACCTCGACGCCTACCGGGCGCGGAACGGGCGGGACCAGCTCGACGAGGAGATGGTGGCGCACGAGTGGGTGTCCCGGGTGTTCGAGCCGGTGATCCGCTCGATCCCGCGTGACCTGCGCGGACGTCTGGAGCCCGCCGAGGTCTTCCACGAGCTGCTCGAGCACCGCTGGTTCATGTCCCAGGAGGAAGAGCGCTCGGTCTCCCTGCCCGAGGCCACGACCGCGTACATCAACGACGTGCTGCGGCACCGCCGCGACGAGCGGCTGCTCATCAACCCGCCGACGTCGTCCATGACGCTGCCGATCCCCGTCGTCGACGACGACACGGCAGACGAGGACGACGTCGAGGACTGGCGCGCGACGGTCTGACGGTCCCGCTCCCCTGCGCCCTCGCCCGAGCGGGCGAGACCTGGCGCGCTCGGTGGCGTCGGGCGACGTGTCCTGCCCGACGGACCTCCGTCCCGCGGCGTGTCCTGCCCGCTCGCGGGACGCGCACCGGACGGACTGGAGGCCCGGTGCCGGTCTCGTGGACCGGCACCGGGCCTCCTGCGCGTGCGTCCGTGCGCGGGGCGCTACTCGGCGCGACGGCGCCGAGCGACCTCCCACAGGGTGACGCTCGCGGCGATGCCCGCGTTGAGCGACTCGGTGGCACTGGAGATCGGGATCGAGACGATCGCGTCGCAGGTCTCGGTGACCAGGCGGGACAGTCCCTTGCCCTCGGACCCGACGACGATCACGATCGGCCGGTCGGCGAGCTCGAGGGCGTCGAGCTCGACGTCCCCGTCGCCGTCGAGACCGAGCACGAAGAGCCCCATCGACTTCAGCGACTTGAGCGTCTGCGTCAGGTTCGGCGCCATCGCGACGGGCGTGCGCGCAGCGGCACCGGCACTCGTCTTCCACGCCGACGCCGTGACGCCGACCGAGCGGCGCTGCGGCACGATGACGCCGTGGCCACCGAAGGCGGCGGTCGAGCGGATGATCGCGCCGAGGTTCCGCGGGTCGGTGATGCCGTCGAGGGCGACCATGAGCGGGACCTGGTCGCGGGAGAACGCGCGCTCGGCAAGGTCCTCGGCGACGGCGTACTCGTACGCCGGGACCTTCAGCGCGACACCCTGGTGCACGCTGTCGTGGCCCGTGATGCGGTCGAGCTCCGGCCGCATGATCTCCATGATCGGGACGCCGCGGTGGTTGGCGAGCGCCAGGATCTCCTTGACGCGGTCGTCGACCTCGATGCGGGCGGCGATGTACAGCGTCGTCGACGGGGTCTTCGTGCGCAGGGCCTCGAGCACGGAGTTGCGCCCGGTCACGATCTCGGAGTCGTCGCTCTTGCGCTGCGGCGGCCGGCCGGTGCGCTGCTGCGGCGAGCTCGACGCACCGTGACGGCCGCGGGCAGCGTCGAGCCGGTCCTTCGCCGCCTTGCGCTTGCCGGCGGGGTGGTACGGCCGGTCCTCGGCCTTCGGCGTGGGCTTGCGCCCCTCGAGCGCCTGCGCGCCCTGGCCGCCGGAGCCGACCTGCTTGTTGCCCTTGCGGCCGGAGCGGACGGCGCCGGGCCGGCCCTTCTTGCTCCCCGAGACGTTCTTCATTGCTCTCTCCTGTCCGGCACGGCCGTTGTCAGGCGATGCTCCAGCGTGTTCCTGCTGCGGTGTCCTCGATGGTGATCCCCGCGGCTGCGAGGTCGTCCCGCACCCGGTCCGCCGTGGCGAAGTCGCGTGCCGCACGGGCGTCGGCGCGCTCCTGCACGAGGCGGTCGACGAGCGCGGCGAGCGGTGCGGCCGAGACGTCCTGCGCACCACCGGACCAGTGGGCCGCTCGCGGGTCGATGCCGAGGACCTCGACCATGGCGGCCACCTGATGGTACGCGACCCCGAGCGCTTCCGCATCGTCGGAGTCGAGCGCGGCGTTCCCGGCACGGACCGTCTCGTGCAGCACGGCCAGTGCCTGCGGCACCGCGAGGTCGTCGTCCATCGCGGCCGCGAACGCGTCGGGCACGGCCGGGGCGTCGCGGAGCGGGACCCCCTCGAGCCGGGGTTCCGCACGGGCCAGGAACCCCTCGATCCGGTCGTAGGCGGCCTCGGCCTCGGCCAGCGAGCCGTCGTGGTGGTCGATCGAGGACCGGTAGTGCGCCGCGCCGAGGAAGTACCGGACCACGGCCGGACGGGCGGACGCGAGGAAGTCGGCGGCGAAGATCGAGTTCCCGAGGGACTTCGACATCTTCTGCCCCTCGACCGTCACCAGGCCGTTGTGCAGCCAGTACGACGCGAACGGGTCGCCGGCCGCGGTCGACTGCGCGAGCTCGTTCTCGTGGTGCGGGAAGCGCAGGTCGAGGCCTCCGCCGTGGATGTCGAACGCCGGGCCGAGGTAGCGCCGCGACATCGCCGAGCACTCGATGTGCCAGCCCGGGCGGCCCGGCCCCCATGGGGAGTCCCAGGTCGCCGTCGTCGGCTCACCCGGCTTGGCGCCCTTCCACAGCGCGAAGTCCCGCGGGTCGCGCTTGCCGCGGGGGTCGGCGTCGGTGGCCTCGACCATGTCCTCGCGTCGCTGGCGCGTCAGGGCGCCGTAGGACTCCCAGCTGCCGGTGTCGAAGTACACGTCGCCCGTGCCGTCGGCGGCGGCGTACGCGTGCCCGCGCTCGATCAGCCGCGCGATGATCTCGTGCATCTGCGGAACGCTCGCGGTCGCCCGTGGCTCGTACGTCGGGGCGAGGATCCCGAGGGCGTCGTACGCGGCGGTGAACTCCCGCTCGACGCGGTACGCCCGGGCGAACCACTGCTCGTCGGTGCCCGCGGCCAGGTCGAGCACCTTGTCGTCGATGTCGGTGACGTTCCGCACGAGGGTCACCCGGTACCCGCGGTACGTCAGCCACCGGCGCCACACGTCGTAGACCAGTGCCGAGCGCAGGTGTCCGATGTGCGGCGACGACTGCACCGTCGGTCCGCACACGTACATGCTCACCTGTCCGTCGACCAGCGGGACGAGGTCGACGACGGCTGCGGCGCGGGAGTCGTACAGGCGAACGGTCACGCCCCAAGCCTAGGACGTCGGACGCGCCGGGTGACGGAGGGGTTCGGGAGCGGTCAGCGCGGCCGGACGACGGCGGTCGCGATCGCGGCGAGCCCCTCACCGCGCCCGGTCAGGCCGAGGCCGTCCGTCGTCGTGCCGGAGACCGCGACGGGAGCACCGACGACCGCGGCCAGGGCCGCCTGCATCTCGTCGCGTCGGGCACCGATGCGGGGACGGTTCCCGATCACCTGGACCGTGACCGAGGTCGGCGCGAGACCGGCCGAGCGCAGGAGCTCGATTGCCCCGCGGACGAAGACGTCACCGGTGGCCCCGGCGTAGCGCGGGTCGGAGGTGCCGAAGCGCCCGCCGATGTCGCCGAGGCCGCCCGCCGACAGCAGTGCGTCGCAGACCGCGTGGGCGACCGCGTCGCCGTCGCTGTGCCCGGAGAGACCCGCTTCGCCGGGGAAGTCGAGCAGCCCGACCCGGCACGGCGACGCGGCGTCGAAAGCGTGCACGTCGACCCCGAGGCCCACGCGGACGTCGGGCGCCGCGGCTGCCGCACCGGTGCGGGAGGCCACGAGCGCCTCGGCCCGTGCGAGGTCCCACCGCGTGGTGATCTTGAACGCGTCTGCGTCACCCGGCACCGTGCGGACCGTTCCCCCGGCCGCCCGGAACACACCCGCGTCGTCGGTCTCGGAGCGCTCGGCGCCCGCGTAGGCGGCCCGGAGTGCGGCGAGCGGGAAGACCTGCGGCGTCTGCACCCCGACGAGCGCCGACCGGTCGACGGTCTCGACCACGACGTCCGCGTCGACACGCTTGACCGTGTCCGTGACGGGCAGGGCCGGGACGGCGCCGTCACCGGTCGCGCGTGCACGGTCGAACACGGCGTCGAACTGCGCCGACGGCGTCAGGCAGCGGGCGGCGTCGTGGACACCGACCCACTCGATGCCGTGCGGCAGGGCGTCGAGGCCCGCCTGGACCGAGGCGTGGCGGTCAGCACCGCCCGCGACGACCACGGTGAGGTCGACCGCGTGTCCGGCGGTCGCCGCGACCAGGGCGCGGCACTCGTCGAGCCGTGCTGCGGGTGCCACGACCACGAGGAAGGTCGGCTCGGCCAGGGTGAGCACGGTGCGCAGGGCACGGTTCAGCATCGGCTCGCCCGCGACGGGGACGAACGCCTTCGCGTCCCCGATGCCCAACCGCGTGCCGGACCCGGCTGCGACGACGACGACCGCCCTGCTCACCCGATCGGGAAGCAGGACGGTCGTCGTCGTGGTGTCCAGCTGCGGTCCGCGCTACGAGGCGAGGACCTCGTCGAGGACGGTCGATGCCTTGTCCTCGTCGGTCTTCTCGGCCAGGGCGAGCTCGGAGATCAGGATCTGCCGGGCCTTGGCCAGCATCCGCTTCTCACCCGCGGAGAGTCCGCGGTCCTGGTCGCGGCGCCAGAGGTCGCGCACGACCTCGGAGACCTTGATGACGTCACCGGACGCCAGCTTCTCCAGGTTCGCCTTGTACCGGCGAGACCAGTTCGTGGGCTCTTCCGTGAAGGGTGCCCGCAGGACCTCGAAGACCTTGTCGAGGCCTTCCTTGCCGATGACGTCACGGACGCCGACCAGGTCGACGTTGTCCGCCGGCACCTCGATCGTCAGGTCACCCTGCGTGACACGCAGCTTCAGGTACACCTTTTCCTCGCCCTTGATGACGCGCGTCTTGACTTCAGAGATGGTTGCCGCCCCGTGGTGGGGGTAGACGACGGTCTCGCCGACCTCGAATTGCATGTATCAGGCTCCGTTCCCAGGACCCCCAGTTTACCACAAGGACCTTTCGGGTAAGGGGCCTGGGCGGCCCGCACCCCCGACGATCGGTAGGATGGACGCGGACCGCCTGGTCCACATCGTGATCTTCCGGAGGAATCTCTTGCGAGCTCGGGTACTCGTGTCCGTCGCCGTTGCGGCATCCATCGCGCTCGGCGCCACCGGCTGCGAGTTCATGTCGCCCGCGCACACCAAGGAGATCAAGCAGATCACCGACGGCGTGAACGTCAGCACCGGCTCGATCGACATCCGGAACGCGCTGCTCATCTCCGACGGCGGCGAGGACGCGCGCTTCGTCGGGAGCTTCATCAACACGGGGTCGAAGGACGTCACCATGAGCGTCGAGGTCGGCGGCGTGACCCAGACGGTCGAGATCCCGGCGAACTCGCACGTCGATCCCGCTGTCCCGGCCGGCCCCTCGAGCGAGGCCGAGTCCAGCGTCCAGTCCGGAGCCGAGACGCAGGGCACGCGCTCCGCCGGCCAGCCGGAGCTCGTCTTCTCGGGCGCCGACGCCGTTCCCGGCTCGCTCGTCAAGACGTACTTCTCGTACTCGGGCGCCGAGGGCGTGTCCGCCAACGTCCCGGTGCTGACCAGCGCGCTCGAGGAGTACCAGACCCTCGCCCCGACGACGTCTCCGTCGGCCACCCCGTCGAGCACGGAGACCTCGCCGTCGGAGAGCGGCTCCGAGCCCACCGGTGACGCCACCGCTCCGGGCACCCAGTCGGGCGACTCGCAGACCGATTCGTCCGAGGGCGACAGCGGCACGAACTGACCGCCGCGCGCCGGACGGGCGCGACGCAGGCACGCACACACGCAACGCACCGGAGGCCCGGTGCCGGTTCCCGGAACCGGCACCGGGCCTCCGGTGCGTCGCCGGTCAGCCCTCGATCCGGTACCCCAGACCGCGCACCGTCACCAGGACCTCCGGGGCGCTCGGCACGCGCTCGATCTTCGACCGGATGCGCTTGATGTGCACGTCGAGCGTCTTCGTGTCCCCGAAGTAGTCCGACCCCCACACGCGGTCGATGAGCTGCCCGCGGGTGAGCACGCGTCCGGCGTTCCGGAGCAGGAGTTCGAGCAGCTCGAACTCCTTGAGGGGCATCGGCGTCTCCACCCCGTCGACCGACACGGTGTGCCGCTCGACGTCCATCCGGATCCCGCCGACCTGCAGGATGCCGCTGTCACCCGGGTCGTCCTCGGTGCGCCGACGCAGCACCGCCCGGAGCCGGGCCAGGAGCTCCCGGGTCGAGTACGGCTTCGTCACGTAGTCGTCGGCGCCGAGCTCGAGCCCGACGACGATGTCCACCTCGGAGTCCTTCGCGGTGAGCATGATGATCGGCACGTTCGAGCGCGTCCGGACCTGCCGGCACACCTCGGTGCCGCTCAGTCCGGGCAGCATGAGGTCGAGCAGGATCAGGTCGGGGTTCTCGGTGTCGAACTTCGACAGCGCGGTCACGCCGTCCGCGGCGACGGCGGTCTCGTACCCCTCGCGCTGCAGGAGGAACTCCAGGGGCTCGCTCAGGGCCGGCTCGTCGTCGACGATGAGGATCTTGGTCACGATGCCTGCTCTTCCAGTTGCTCTTCGAGTGCGGTGGTGAGTTCGGGATCCGCCTCGGGCAGGCGGATCGTGAAGGTCGAGCCCTTGCCGGGCTGCGACCAGACGCGGACGTCGCCGCCGTGGTTGCCGACGACGTGCTTGACGATGGCGAGCCCGAGACCGGTGCCGCCGGTGGCCCGCGACCGTGCGGGGTCGACGCGGTAGAAGCGCTCGAACACGCGGTCGAGGTCGGCCTCCGGGATGCCGACGCCCTGGTCGGTCACCGCGATCTCGACGAAGCCCTTCGTGGAGCGGACGCCGACGCCCACACGGGTGTGGTCCGGGGAGTACTTGACCGCGTTGGCGATGAGGTTCGACACCGCGACCTGCAGCAGCCCCGGGTCGCCCATGACCCGCAGCTTCGACCGCTTGGCCCGCACGATCTCGATCTCCCGGGCGCGGGCGACGACCTCGTTCGCGTCGATCGCCGCCTGCACGATCTTGTCGACCGACGTCTCCTCGCTGTTCTCGAGGGTGTCGACCGACTGCAGCCGCGACAGCTCGATGATGTCCTTCGTCAGGGCCCCGAGCCGCTCGGACTCGGTGATGAGCTGCCCGGCGAACCGCTTCACGTGGTCCGGGTCGTCGGCGGCGACGACGAGGGTCTCGGCGAGCAGGCCGATCGCCCCGATGGGGGTCTTCAGCTCGTGCGAGATGTTCGCCACGAAGTCGCGTCGGACCTCGTCGATGCGGCGGCTCTCGGTCAGGTCGTCGGCCGTGACGAGCACGTAGCGGTTGCCGAGCTGCGCCGCCCGGAAGCTCAGGTAGCCGACCAGTTCCCCGCTGCGCCCGCGGGGCAGCTCGAGGTCCTCCGACCCCATCTCCCCGCTCCTGCGCACCTGGTCCACCAGGGCGACGAGCTCGGCGTGCACGAGCTTCCGCCGCACGACGAGCCCGACGGTCAGTGCCTGCGGCGACGCGGCGACGACCGTGTTCGAGGGGTCGACGACCACGGCCGGGTTGTGCATCGTGGCGATGACCGCGGCGACGCCGTCGGGCAGCGTCCGTTCCGCGACGTCGGCTGCCCGGGCCGTGCGCTCCGCCGTGATGACCAGCACCACGACCCCTGCGCCGAAGACCCCGCCGAGGAGCATCGACAGTGGCACGAGCCACGCGTTGTCCATGCCGCCAGTGTAGGGATCGTCACGCGGGGTTCCGACGCCGTTCACCCCGCTTCCGCGCAGTCGAGGCCCCGGATCGTGAGGTGTTCAGCCGCAGGTCACCGTTCGTTCACCTGGGCTGACGACACTCGTCCGGTACGCATCAGAGAGGCACATCCCCCATGCGCGAAGTCTTCCAGCAGGAGCTCCAGGACGTCCAGGAGCGTCTGACCGAGATCGCCGGACTCGTCGAGTCCGCCATCACCCGTGCGACGCAGGCGTTCAGCGAGTCCGACGTCGCCCTCGCCGAGGAGGTGATCGCCGACGACGCCATGATCGACCACGCGGCGAACAGCCTCGACGAGATCGCGATCGACATCCTCGCGCGGCAGGCGCCGGTCGCCCGTGACCTCCGCGTCGTCGTGACCGCGCTGCGCGTCAGCTCGTCGCTCGAGCGCATGGGCGACATGGCCGAGCACATCGCGCAGCTCGCGCGCCAGCGCTTCCCCGAGAAGGTCGTGCCGAAGGGCCTGCGCGGCACCTTCAAGCAGATGGGCGCGCACGACGTGCAGATGGCCCAGAAGCTCACGCGCCTGCTCGCGACCGAGGACATCGCCCTGGCCGCGGAGATCCGCGACGAGGACGACGCCGTCGACGAGCTGCACGCGAGCGTGTTCGACTTCGTGCTCGGCGAGACCTGGAAGGGGAACCCGATCGACACGGTCGACGCGACCCTGGCCTCGCGCTACCACGAGCGCTTCGCGGATCACGCGGTCTCGATCGCGAAGAAGGTCGAGTACCTGGCGACCGGCGACTGGACCGGCGCCGCGTCGGTGACGACCTCCCCCGCCTGACGGGTTCTGCCAGGATCGTGGCATGGCTCAGGTCGCGATCGTCGTCAACGGGATGCCCGGTTCGGGCAAGAGCACGGTGGGCGCCGCCCTGGCCGAGGTGCTCGGCTGTCCCTTCCTGTCGAAGGACCGCATCAAGGAACCCCTGGCCGACGTGGTCGGTCCGATGATCGGCTCGCGCGAGCTCGGTGGGATCGCGATGGACACGATGTGGTCGATGGCGCGGGCCGTCGAGAACGGGGTCGTCCTCGACGCCGTCTGGCTGCCGTCCCGTGACCGCGACCGTCTGGAGGCCGGACTCGCCTCCGCCGGCTCACCGCGCGCCGTCGAGGTGTTCTGCCAGGTCGACCGGGTCACCGCCGCGGACCGGCTGCGCGACCGGTACGAGCCCGGCACACTGCCCGTCCGGCACGAGGTGCACGGGGACCTGGCGGAGATCCTGGCCTTCTGGGACGAGCACGGCGACGCGGCCGCACCGATCGGGCTGCCGGGCGTCCCCGTCGTGCGGGTCGACACCGGTCGCCCCTACGACGTCGGGGCGCTCGTGCAGGAGATCGCCGACCACTTCGTCTGAGGCCGCCCCGGGTGCACGAACGCCCCGCCGGTGTCCGGCGGGGCGTTCGTCGTGCTGGTGCTACTTCTTGACGCCCTGCGCGGCGACCGCGGCGGCACCGGCGGCGGCGGCCTCCGGGTCGAGGTAGTACGAGGGCTTCGTCGGACGGAAGTCGTCGTCGAGCTCGTACACGAGAGGGATGCCCGTCGGGATGTTGAGGCCCGCGATGTCGTCGTCGGAGATGCCGTCGAGGTGCTTCACGAGGGCGCGGAGCGAGTTGCCGTGCGCGGTGACCAGGACGGTCTTCCCCTCGCCCAGGTCCTTCGTGATGTCGGACTCCCAGTACGGCAGCAGACGGTCGATGACGAGCTTCAGCGACTCGGTGCGGGGCAGCTGGTCGCCGAGGTCGGCGTAGCGGCGGTCCCCGGCCTGCGACCACTCGGCGTCGTCCGCGATGGGGGGCGGCGGCACGTCGAACGAGCGACGCCACTCCATGAACTGCTGCTCGCCGTACTGCTCGAGCGTCTGGGCCTTGTCCTTGCCCTGCAGGTCTCCGTAGTGGCGCTCGTTGAGGCGCCAGTCGCGCTTCACCGGCAGCCAGGCCAGGTCGGCCTCGAGCAGGGCGATGTCGGCGGTCTGGATCGCGCGGGTCAGCAGCGACGTGTAGAGGACGTCGGGGACGATGCCCGACTCGGCGATGAGGGTGCCGGCACGCTTCGCCTCCTTCTCGCCGAGCTCGGAGAGCCGGACGTCGACCCAACCGGTGAACAGGTTCTTCTGGTTCCAGTCACTGTTGCCGTGACGCAGCAGGACGAGCGTGGAGGTCATGCGTCCGAGTCTACCGAGCGGGTACGCCTCGGTACCCTGGGGTCCATGCCCATCGGGAACGTCACGCGCGGGACCACCGGGTACAACCGGCTCCGTCGTGTCGACCGCTGGATCGCCGCACTCCCCGCGCTCCGACGGACGGACGACCCGCTCGTGGCCGACGTCGGGTACGGCGCCCGACCGACGACGACCCTGGAGCTCCGCGACCGGCTGGCCCGGGTCCGACCCGACGTCGAGGTCACCGGCATCGAGATCGAGCCGTCGCGCGTGGCGCTGGCGAACGCGGGCACCCGTGACGGGGTGACGTTCCGGCTCGGCGGCTTCGAGACGCCGACGCCCGGTGGCCGCCGGCCCGCAGTGATCCGGGCGTTCAACGTCCTCCGGCAGTACGACGAGTCGGCCGTCGTCGACTCGTGGCGGATCATGCAGGACCGCCTGCAGCCCGGCGGGGCGCTCGTCGAGGGCACCTGCAACGAGGTCGGCCGCGTGGCGTCCTGGGTGACGCTCGACGAGCACGAGCCGCACACGTTCACGCTGTCCCTGCGCGTCGCCGACCTCGAGCTGCCGAGCATCGTGGCGGAGCGACTGCCGAAGGCCCTGATCCACCGCAACGTCCCCGGGGAACGGGTGCATGCGTTCCTGCTCGACCTCGACCGTGCGTGGGCGGTCGCCGCCCCGCTCGGCACGTACGGCCCCCGCCAGCGGTGGATCGCGACGGTGCACGGCATGCGCGACCGAGGCTGGCCCGTGCTGCACGGGGTGCACCGGTGGCGCCTCGGTGAGCTCAGCGTCCCCTGGTCCGCCGTCGCTCCCGCCTGAGCGGCCACCGCGCCACGAGACTCGCCCGGGCGGACACGTCCATGGTCGTGCGGGCGCGAAGACGTCCGCGGGGCCGGGTCTCGCCGGACCGCGTCCGGCGACGACTACGAACGGCGCACGGCTCCGAGCCGGGGCAGGCGCGGGACGTTCGCCGTCGCGCCGGCCTCCGGCGGGACGATCGTCTCCTGCGCGGCCGTGACCACGACGTCGTCGACGGTCAGGGTCAGCGTCACGGCGGGGTCGAGCGAGCGCTTCACGACCGCGAGCCCGACCGGCCCGAGCTCGTGGTGGAGCGCCGACGCGGTGAGCCGCCCGACGTCCTTGCCGTCGAGCTCGACCGCGGTGCCCGGCGCGGGCAGCACGCCGTCCGAGCCGTCCAGGTGCAGCATCACCACGCGGCGCGGCGGGTGCCCGAGGTTGTGCACCTTGGCGACGGTCTCCTGCCCGCGGTAGCAGCCCTTCGACAGGTGCACGGCGGAGCGGAGCCAGTCGAGCTCGTGCGGGATCGTCCGCTCGTCGACGTCCGCGAGCGAGGGCCGCCACGCGGCGATGCGCAGGGCCTCGAACGCGAGCAGCCCCGCGACCGGAATGTCCGACGCTGCCAGCGCAGACACGGCGTCCGGGGTGACCACGTCGATGCGGAGGGTCCAGTCGGAGGCGGGGTGGGCCTCCGGGGCGGCGTAGCCCCATCCGCCGGGCGTGACCGACGACCACGGGTCGACCCACTCGACGACCACGCCGTCGGGCGCTGCCGAACCCGCGAAGCGGCCGAGCGTGACGAGGTCGGCCGACCGGTCGGTGACCTCGACGCGGAGCATGAAGCGCATCGAGTCGAGCCAGGCCGCGAGCGGTGCGGCGTCCGCGGGCTCGGTGAGGAGCCAGGTGGCCTCGCCGTCGTCGACCACCCGGGCGGCGTGCTCGACGCGGCCGGACTGGTCGAGGACGAGCGTCTCCGTGCTCGTGCCCGGTGCGAGGCCGGTGAGCAGCTGCGAGGTGATCGAGTTGAGCCAGGACAGCCGGTCCGGTCCGCTGACCGTGACGACCCCGAGGCCGAGCTCGACGACCGCGCGACCGGAGGCGAGCGCCCGCTGCTCACCGACGGGGCTGCCGAAGTGGGCGGCGGGACCGGCCTCGGTCGCGACGAAGCCGTCGCGCCCGCTGAAGGCGGACATCAGTCGACCTTCGCGAGCTGCCCCGAGGCGTGCGAGGTGAGCTGCTGCCCGAGCGCGGCGATGTCCCACGCCCAGAAGAGCTTGCCCTCGACCAGGCCGTACAGGCGGGTCGCAGCCGAGTAGTCCTTCGCGTTCGGCGAGCGCATCACGGCGTCGGTGGCCAGGTCGATCCGGCCCTTCCTGACGCGTCCGACGTAGAGCTCGTTGACCCCGGTCGGGTGGATGATCGCGGCCTCGACGTCGAAGCCGTCGGTCGTGTTCCGGAGCGCCTCGACGCTCTCCACCGTGCTGAACGGCGCGGGGCCGTCGCCCATGAGCATCGCGGGACCGCGGTCACCGGGCTCGTTCGGCCGGTCGATGCGCCAGTAGCCCATCTCGGCGGCGAGGGGCGTGTGGTCGTCGTCGAGCAGCCACGTCGTCGAGGAGTAGTTGAGGTACGGCAGGCCGTCGTGGCTGAAGCTCACGCGCTGGCCGAACTCGTACTTGCGGGGCTCGTCCTCGTCACCCACCGGGTACTCGACGACGCCCGTGCCCTCCCAGACACCGACGAGCCAGGACAGCGGGACGAGTTCGGGCGCCAGACCCTCGGGCAGTTCGATCAACGCTGACCCTTGAACAGCTTCACGACGACGACGACCGAGATGAACGCGATCGCGAGCGACGCCAGGCCGAGGAGGCCCACGTAGAACAGCTCGAGCGCAAGCAGCGAATCCATGCCGCGAGTCTACGCGGGACGCCTGACGGCGCCAGGGGGCGTGCCGCGCGGCCGCAGGTCGCGCGGTCGCAGATCGCGGGTCGGGCGGCTCAGCGCGCCAGCAGCACCACGGCCGTGACGAGCACGACGACGAAGGCGCCGGAGGACGCGATGCTGATCCGCTCGACCAGCCCGTCCTTGGTCGCGGTGATGAGCTGCAGCACGAAGCTCACGAGCACGCAGAGCACGAAGACGAGCAGGAGCCAGGCGAACGAGTCCTTCTGCGTCAGGGCCAGCACGAGCACCGCACCGACCACGGCGAGGATCCAGACCGGCAGCACGGAGGTGAGCCGCAGGCGGCGCTGGTCGAGGGGTGGGACGGGCTCGGTCACGCGTTCCATCATGACAGGGCCTCGCCGACCGGGACGCCCGACCGACCGGCCGGTCGGCGGGCCCCTTCCGACACATCACTAGGATGGCTCCACGACGTCCCCTCGTTCTGGAGGTCCTGTGGCCCAGCTCCTGGTACTCACCTCAGCCGCGCCCGGCGACGTCCTGCCGAGTCTCGGTCTGCTGAGCCACCGGATCCGCCACGTCCCGGCCGAGGCCGCCCAGCTGGTCAACGCCCCGCAGAGCGACCTGATGTTCGTGGACGCCCGCCTCGACCTCGTGAGCGCCAAGGCGCTGTGCAAGATCCTCGCGACGAGCGGCTCGACGACGCCGGTCATCCTCGTCGTGACCGAGGGCGGGCTCACCGCGGTGAACAGCGAGTGGAACGTCGACGACGTCGTGCTCGAGAGCGCCGGGCCCGCCGAGGTCGACGCGCGCATCCGCCTCACCACGGGACGCGCCGCCAAGAACCCGTCGGGCTCGAAGATCCAGGCCTCCGGGGTCGTCATCGACGAGGCGAGCTACTCGGCGAAGGTGCGGGGCCGGCCGCTCGACCTCACCTTCAAGGAGTTCGAGCTCCTGCGCTTCTTCGCCTCCCACCCCTCGCGCGTCTTCACCCGCGAGCAGCTCCTGAGCGAGGTCTGGGGCTACGACTACTTCGGCGGCACCCGCACGGTCGACGTGCACGTGCGACGGCTCCGCGCCAAGCTCGGCGACCTCGAGTCGCTCATCGGCACGGTCCGCAACGTCGGCTACCGCTTCAACGTGCACGACGACGAGGCCGACCGGCTGGCGGCCCAGTAGTGCTCGCCGTCGTCGAGATGCTCGCGGCCGCCGCGACCGCCGCGGGCGAGGCCCCGCCGTTCTCCGACCAGACCCTGGTCGACGTGCGCGCCGGCCGTGCCGCGGTGGTCGGGGACGAACGCGGGGTCGCCGTGGTCCGGGACGGCGAGCTGGAACTCGTCGTCGCCCCGGAGGCCCGTGGCCAGGGCGTCGGGTCGGCACTCGTCGCGCAGGTGCTCACCCCGGGCGCCGGGGGCGCGACGGCGGCCTCGGGCGTTCCGCGCCTCGCGTGGGCGCACGGGGACCACCCGGCCGCCCGTGCCCTCGCCGACCGGTACGGCTGGACGCCGGTACGGACCCTGCTGCAGCTCCGGGCGACGGTGTCGGACGAACCCACCGGGGCCGATGTCCCCGACGGGTACCGCATCGACGCCTTCCGCCCGGGCGACCCCGAGGACGAGGACGCCTGGCTGACCCTCAACGCCGCGGCCTTCGCGCACCACCCCGAGCAGGGCCGGATGACGCTCGAGGACCTGCGCGCCCGCGAGGCCGAGCCGTGGTTCTCCGGCGACGACCTGCTGCTCCTGCGCGACGACTCCGGCGCGCTCGCGGGATCGTGCTGGCTCAAGGTCGAGGACGGCGTCGGCGAGTTCTACGCGGTCGCGGTCCGGCCGGACCTGCAGGGGCGTCGGCTCGGCGGGGTCCTGATGCGCGCGGGCTCGGCCCGGCTGGCCGGTCGTGGACTGACCGCGTCTGCGCTCTACGTCGAGGGCGACAACGAGCCCGCGCTGGCGCTCTACCGCCGGTCCGGCTTCACGCAGCACGCGATCGACGTGCAGTACGCCGCAGGGTCCGGCCGGTAACATGACGCGAGGTCGACGAGGGGTCGACCGGGGGCAGTCGGGGGCAACGTGACGGAGCAGGGTCGGGCGCAGTACGGCCGCGGCGAACCGCTCGGTGCGTCGTACCGGCTGGTCGACCTGCTCGGCACCGGCGCGACCGGCGAGGTCTGGCGCGCCGAGCACACCGCGACCGGGGAGCACGTGGCCGCCAAGCTGCTGCGCGCCGAGCTCGCCGCCGACCCGGCCGTCGTCGAGCGGTTCGTCCGCGAACGCACCGTGCTGCTCGGCCTGCAGCACCCGTCGATCGTCCGGGTGCGCGACCTCGTCGTCGAGGGCGACCGACTCGCGATCGTCATGGACCTGGTCGGCGGGGGCTCCGCCCGCGACCTGCTCGCCGACGCCGGGACGCTGCCGCCCCGGGACGCCCTGACGATCACCGCCGAGACGCTCGACGCCCTCGCCGCCGCGCACGGGCAGGACGTCACCCACCGCGACGTCAAGCCCGACAACGTGCTGCTCGCGTCCCCGTGGGTACCCGGCGCCACGGGCGACGTCCGGGTGTCGGACTTCGGGATCGCGTCCGTCATGGCCGACCGGCAGCAAACCACGACCGGGCTGCTCGGCACGCCGCAGTACATGGCCCCCGAGTCGATCAGCCAAGGGCGTTCGGGCCCCGCGGCCGACGTGTACGGCGCCGGGGTGATGCTCTACGAGCTGCTCGCCGGACGCACCCCCTTCGCCGGACCGGGCACCGACTTCGCCGTCGCCTACCGCCACGTCACCTCGGACCCGCCGCAGCTCGACGTCCCCGCGTCGCTGTGGTCGGCGATGTCGACGATGCTCGCGAAGGACCCGGCCGCACGGCCCGCGGCCGCAGACGCCGCGGCCACCCTGCGCCGCCTCGCCCGACAGCTGGACGACGCCCCGGCGCTGGCCCCGACTGCCGATCCGGAGTCCTTCGCCGAGGTCGAGCGGCCCGCCACCGTGGTGCGCGGACTCCGTCCCGGCGGCGGTGCCGCGCCCGACGGTCCCCCGGCGGACGGCTCCGGCCCGTCACCCGCTGCGGAGGACGCCGGACCGGTGCCCGAACTCGGGCAGGCGGGCTCGCAGACGGTCTTCCGGCCGCTCGCACGTCCCCCGGTCGCCGCCGCTCGCGAACCCGAGGCGCCGGCGCGCGGCCGGTGGCAGCGCCCGGACTGGCTCACGAACCGCATGCTCGGGCTCGGTGCCCTCGGCGTGGTGCTCGTCGCCGCACTCGTCGTCGGCGGGGTCGTCTGGCTCCCCGGCGCCCTGGGCGGGAAGGACACCCCGAGTGCGGCCCGCACGGCGCAGGCCGCGAGCGCCTACCAGCAGGACCGTCCGCTGCCGACTGGACTCTCGACGACCCGCAAGGCGACCGTCGACCCGCAGGCCGGCACGGTGGACCTGTCGATCACGTACGCCGCCCAGTCCGCGACGCTCCGCGGCCCGCTGCTCGAGGTGGTGCCCGGGGTCGGAGCGCGGTCCGAGTGTCCCGCGGTGACGTGGACCGGCGACGAGGTGAGCGGTGCCCGGAACCAACCGTCGCTGACCGGCGTCGACGTCCGCTGCGGCTGGACGCTCTCCGACGTGGTGGTCCCGGCGGGCGAGGACCTGACCGTGCAGGCGACCGTGCGACTGTCCGACGTGCCCGACCAGGCCGGGCTCCAGGAGTGGCTCGACGCGGCGGGCAGCGCGACCACGACGGCCGTCACCGACCAGGCCGTGACCGGGACCTCGTACCCCGTGCAGCGACTGCAGGGCGTCGAGGTCCGCACGCCCGACCGCACGGTCAGCCAGACCACGCTGCCCGTGACGCTCGTGCCGGTGTGGCCGAGCGGTGCCGACGAACTGAACCCCCTCTACCGCAGCCCCTCGACCGGGAAGCCGTCGGAGATGCTCACCGACGTCGCCGGCGGGGAGGCCGGGGTGCGCTTCGCCGACGGGTGCTCGGGTGCGCTGGCCGTGTCCTCGGACGGCCTCGTCGTGACCGCACTGTCCGTCGCGCCGTCCTGCACCGTCCGGGCGACGGTGGGCAACTTCACGGACCTCGAGAGCTCGCCCTTCGGCATCACCACCCGCGACTGACCGGCGTCCGCCGTCACGGGACGTGACGTGGGTCACGCCGGGACGCGCGCGGCGGGCGTGCACCGCGACTCCCGGTCGCGGATCCGCCGGACGGGAGGTGCGTGGCGGCGGTGCGCCGTGCCTCCCGGTCGCGGACCCGCCGGACGGGAGGCACGTGGCGGCGGTGCGATGCGCCTCCCGTCCGGTGGTGGTCGCGCCGGTCAGGCGCCGGCAGCGGCCGTCTGGACGAGCCGGACTGCACCGCCCGATGCGGCGTAGCCGCGGCCGACGGTCAGCGCGACGGGGGCCCGTCTCGGCAGCGTGACACCGAGCAGTTCGCCGTCGTAGTCGACGTCGGGCTGCAGCAGCACGCCGCAGCGGGACTTCCGGACCGATCGCGTCCAGTGGCTGTAGAGCGATCGGAGGTCGGCGGACCGGCCGGCCGCGACCACGCACAGGCCCGGCCGTTCGGAGGACAGCAGCGAGGCGATCGACTGGTCGGCGTCGTCGAAGCGTTCGGCGTCGTCGACGAGCAGCAGGACCGGGCCCCGCTCCAGGCGGAGGCCGGCCAGCAGGGCGGAGACCTCGTCCGCACCGACCGCGAGGCGGTCGAACACACCGTCGGCGAGCGGGGACCGGCGGTCGCAGACCGCCCACACGGCGGGGCGGACGCCCTCGGCGGACCGTGCCAGGTCGGCGAGGGCGAGGAGCACCGTCGACTTGCCGGAGCGCGCCGGGCCGGCGACGAGCACGTGCTCGCCGTCGTAGACCTCGAGCGCCGCGGTGCCGAGGTCGTCCTCCGCGATGCCGACCGGCAGGCGCCACGGCTCGGTGTCGAAGCGGGCCGGGGTCCGGAGGTCCTGCACCCGGACCGCATCGGGCAGACGTCCGACGGCGCTCGTCTTCGCCGCGGCGTCCGGCCACGCCGCGGCGACCTCGGCGACGGCTCCGGCGAGGGGCACCGACGGCGTCGCGACGTGGCTCTGCAGCTTCGTCGTCGAGTCGATGTACCGACCCGGCACGGGCGGCGGGACGTCCTTCGGACGGACCCCGATGGACGCGTAGTCGTACGGGTCGGCCAGGCGGAACATCCACTTCTGGGTCGTGACCTCGTCCATGGCGGACGGGACGGCCTTCGCCCGCGTCGTGGAGACGGCGAAGGAGATCCCCAGCGCCGGCCCCTCGGCGTAGACGCGGTACAGGGCGTCGAGGAGCTGCTGGCCCTCGAAGTCCTGGTACTCGTCGCGGAGCGCGGCGAGGCCGTCGATGAGGACGACGGCGCGACGTCCACCGGGGCTCGCCCGACGGCGCTCGAGGTCCGCGCGCAGGTGTCGGAGGAAGCGGGCCTGCAGCTCGCCCGCCCCGGCGCCGGACCCGACGTAGGCCGTCGTGTGCGGCAGCTGCGCGAGCGGTGCCAGGTCCCCCGGTCCCATGTCCAGGACGAGGAGGTCGAGGTCGTCGGGGCTCGTCGTCCGCGCGAGACGCAGGGCCAGGGCGGACAGGGCGGTGCTCGTGCCGCTGCCCGGGATGCCCATCAGGACGAGGTTGCCCTCGTCGAGGTCCCAGCCGCCGGCGACCTGGCGCTGGTGGTCGGGGTCGTCGGCGAGCGCGACCGGCACGAGACGACGCCCGCTGCCGCTGGGCGGTTCCGGGACCTCCGCCAGGTCGACCCGGGCTCCCAGCGCCTCGGGCCAGATGGGGCGGGGTGCCGCGTACCCGGCGGCGTCGTTCGCTGCGCGGATCGCCTCGATGAGGACGTCGAGGTCGGTGTCGTCCGACGCGCTCGGTGCGGGCGCTGGCGCGGGTGCCGGGACGCCGAAGACGTCGGTCGGACGGACCGAGACCGGCTGCTCGACCCGTTCGTCGCGCGCGCGGCCGGTGACGAGTGCGGTCTGCACCGGGGTGATGTCGTCCTGCCCGAGCTTCACGTAGGCGCGGCCGGTCTGCTGCCGGCCGATGCCTGCCGCGGCGGGGACCCCGATGACGTTGGTCGAGTCCTCGCGGCTCTGCACGCGGAGCGCCACACGGAGGTTCGTGTTCGCCAGGATGTCCTCGCTCACGACACCCGCGGGGCGCTGCGTCGCGAGCACCATGTGCACGCCGAGCGTGCGGCCCACGGCGGCGATCGCGACGAGCGAGGTCAGGACGTCGGGGAACTCCTTCGCGAGCATGGCGAACTCGTCGACGACGAAGAGCAGGCGCGGCATCGGCTCGGTCGGCCGTGTCGCCAGGTAGGCGTCGAGGTTGTCGATGTCGGCGCCGGCCGTCGCGAAGACCCGCTGGCGACGCTCGAGCTCGGCCTCGAGCGCGCGGATCGCTCGGTCTGCCAGCTGCTCGTCGAGGTTGCTGATCGTGCCGATGGTGTGCGGCAGCCGCTCGCAGGCGGCGAAGGCGGCGCCGCCCTTGAAGTCGACGAGGAGGAAGTTGAGCCGGGTGGGGTCGTTCCGGGCCGCGAGGCCGGCGACGAACGAGCGGAGGAACTCGCTCTTGCCGGAACCCGTGGTCCCACCGACCAGGCCGTGGGGGCCGTCGCGCACCAGGTCGATCTCGAGGACGCCGGACTCCGAGGAACCGACCGGGGTCGAGGTACCGGTGCTGGTCTGCCAGAGGGTCCGGATGCCCTCGGCGGTGGTCGTGTCGACGATGGCGGCACCGTGGCCCGCGCCCGGGGCGGTGGCGCGGGCGGTGCCGCCAGGGGCCGCGGCGCTCCGCGCGAGGAGTTCGGGCAGGCGGACGAGCGACGGCAGCGATGCACCGGGGACCGTGAGCTCCGGGTCGTCGAAGTGGGCGACGGCGCGGGCGGCGCGCTCCGCCGTGTCCGGGGTGAGGCCGGCGAGCACGACGTCCTCGACCCGCGTGCGGTCCTCGGGGCGGTAGACCGTCGCGGCCGCGTCCGCACCGACCGTGACGATGGACGTGCAGGCGGCGGGCAGCTGCTGCTCGTTCGTCGCGATGACGATGCCGCTCACCCGCTGGCGCCGCTCCCCCGGGCGCAGCGACACACCGGGGACCGCGCGGCCCCGGCCGAGCAGGCTGCGTGCCGGGGCGTCGCGGCCCTCGGTGAGGACGTCGGAGTCCACGACGACGAGCAGGTTCGGCGTGGGCAGCTCGTCGAGCGACTCCTGCAGCCCACGCAGGACGGCGGCGCTCTGGTCGCGCTGCGCCGACATCCACCGGGCGCCGGTGCTGCTGCCCGCGACGCGCGTGTGCGGCAGCCAGGAGGCCCAGGACCAGTCGTCCTCGCGGCCCGCGTCGCAGAACACCCCGACCGTCAGGTCCGCGGGTCCGCAGTGCACGGTCGCCTGCGCCAGCAGGCTGCGGGCCAGGGCGAGCGCACCGTCGCGGTCACCGACGATGCCGACGACGCCGGCGTCCGACAGGTCGGCGACGACCGGCGCCGCCGTGAGCCGGCTGTCCGCGATCGCGGCCTTCGCCTCGTCCTCGAGCTTCGACGACGCCGCCCGCTGGTCGACCTCGGGACGCCACGGCGCGTCACCGGTGCCGGCGTGCAGGCTGAGGAAGTCGTCGTCGTCCGACCGACGCTGCCACAGGTCGGTGGTGGGGACGAGCGCTCGACGCACGACGGTCGCCGGGTCGGGCACGAGGTCCTGCCGGCGGGCCGCCTCGACGGCCGCGGCCGCGGCGATCTCGCCGCGGAAGGTCTCGACCGCCTCGGTGAAGCGCGTCTCCTCCTCCTTCAGGTTCTTCGCCCGGCGGTGCTTCTGCTCGAACCACATGCCGATCGCGGTCACGGGGCTGAGCAGCGCGAACAGTGCGAAGCGGGCGTCCCCGAGCAGGAGCACCATCGCCCCGGCGAGCACGAGCGGAGCCGCCACCGTGATCCAGCTGAACTTCGACGCCGGGGCGACGTCCCTGCGCGTCGGCGGGGACACCGGCTCGGTGTCGGTGAGCCGTCCCGGCCGGGGCGGTCGGTTGAACGGCGCCGTGGCGGCCGGCGTGAGGTTGGGCAACGTGCCCGCTGCCGGCACGGTCGTCTCCGGCAGCTCGGGACGGAGCAGCAGGACCGCGCCGCCCACGATGACGCTCGTGGTCCCGGTCAGCAGGACGCCCTCGTCGTCGATGCGCTCCCCCGCGATCACCGTGCCGTTCGTGGACCCGGAGTCGCGCACCCGGACACCGTCGTCCTCGCGCTCCACGGTGCAGTGCTCCCAGGACGCGCTCTCGGTGGGGAGCACGACGTCCGCCTGCGGAGCGCGTCCGACGACGAGCCGACGGCTGCGCGGCACCGGGACGACGACGCCCGCCCCGAGGCCGCCCGCCAAGGTCACGCTCCACCCGTCGACGACGCGCGGTGGCTCCTCGGTGGTGCGGGCGACCCGGGACCCTTCGAGGAGCACCAGGTCGCGCAACGGGGTGTCGGAGCTCGTCCGGTGACCGTCGACCGCCAGGGGTGTGCCGGGGTCGAGCGGGGTGCCGAGCGACGCCGCGACGAGGTCTCCCAGCGTGGAGGACTCCGCCCACCCGTCGGCCTCGATCGTCTCGCGGCGGTCGTCGAGCTCGATCAGCAGGCGCATGGGCGGTCCTCCCTGGGCGTGGTGCGGCGGTGCGGGTGGTGCAGGTGGGACGGGGTCAGTCGGTCGAGTCGGAGAACCAGACGAGCGCGGGCGTGGCCCCGTCGTCCTCGGTCGCGGCGGCGGGGCGGAGCCCGAGGTCCTGCGCGGAGGCGGCGAGCACACCGGCGGGATCGCCGAGGGCCTGTCGCGCGCCGAAGTCGAGTGCCGGGCCCGCGAGGCCGTCTCCGGCCCCGAGGTCGAGCCGGGCCAACGCGTCCGACACCTCGGCGGCGTCCGTGCTCCGGGCCGACCCGACGGCCGTCACCAGCGCGACGACCGCGTCGTGACTGCGGGCGTCCGCCACCGACGCCACCGATGCGAAGGACCGGTCGCCGGTCAGGTTCTTCGCGTCCGCGTCGTCCGCGAGGACCCGCACGCCGCCGAGGAACGCCGACATGGCGCGGCCCTCGGCGTCCGAGGACAGGGCGCGGGCGTCGTCGGTCTCGACCCCGACGGTGCGGAAGGCGCCGCTGAGGCTGCCGCCCGCCTGGGCGAGCGCAGCCGCGAAGGCGGGGCTGGTGGCCTCGGGGGTCAGGACGACCGGAGCGGTGACGTTGGCCTCCTGGAGGGCGGCGACGAGCGCTCCCTGTCGTCCGGCCGGACCGCTGACGACCACGGCGTCGGAGTCGGGTGCCGCCTGCTCGTCGCCGTCCTGCTCGGCTCCGGCCTGCTCGGCTGCAGCCTGGTCGTCGGCCGTCGTGGCGTCGGCCGTCGTGGCGTCGGTGGAGCCCGCCGCCGCGCCGGTGCGCTGCGCGACGGTGGTGGCGAGAGCGCCGAGGTCGGGTGCGCTCGTCGCGTCGAGGACGTGGGCGAACCGCACACCGGACGGCGCTCCGCCGCCCAGGTCGACGAGCAGCGGCGACGCGGCGTCGCCGAGCGCGTCCTGCAGCGCCGTCGCGACGGACTCCGTCGACGGCGCGGTCGACCAGGCATCGTCCGCGCCGGCCGCGTACGGTGCGACGACCGGGATGCCGGCGTCGGCCGCCGCGGTGAACGCCCCACGGACGTGGTCGCCGGACGTGGCCACGACGATGCCCGAGACGCCGTCGGACGCGAGGGCCTCGACGGCCTTCCGTGCGCCGTCGGCGGACCCGCCGTCGTTCTCCGTCACGAGTTGCACGTCCGTGCCGCCGAGCTCCAGGCGACGCTGCGCCACCAGGGCACCCTGCGCGGCGTCGTCCCACTGGGCACCCTCGCCGTCGCCGAGGGTGACCACGACGCCGATCTTCGTGCCGTCGGGGACGTGGGCGACACTGATCGGCACCGGTGCCGTCGCGGAGACCGCCTCGGCCGGGGTCGAGGCGGAGACACGCACCGCGAGCAGCGCGGTGACGACGGCGGCGACCACGAGGACGGCCACCGCGACGATGATCGCGGTGCGGCGGCGCCTCCGGGTCCGGGCGGCGTCGGGCGCTGCGGTCTCCGCGGGCTCCTCTGCGGCCGCCTCGGTCGAGTGGTCCTGCACGTGGCTCATCGCTCGGCTCCGATCCGGAAGGCGTAGAGCGTCGTCGACGTCGCGCTGGACGGAACGTCGAGACGGAAGGCGGGGAGCTTCGCCGCCCGGTCGAGCGAGGCGCGGAACTGCTGCTGCTGCAGGAGGATGCCCGCGACGTCCTCGGCACGGACGTTGGCGTAGCCGGAGGCGTTCTGCGACGCGAGGGCGAGCTGGTAGTCGGCGGAGTCGGACTTCGCTGCGCTCGTGGCCATCGCACCGAGGATGCCGGAGCCGTTGACCTCGCGGTCGCCGAGGTCGAGCATCACGCGGTTGAGGTCGCCGGTGAGCAGCGTGCTGGCGCCCTCGACGTCGCGGACCGAGGCGCTGGTGCTCGCGTCGATGCGCTGGAGGCTCGCCGCGGTCTGCTCGTCCACGGACGAGGCGAGGCTGCTGCTCTGCTCCTGCAGCGAGCCCTTCTGCTCGTCGATGGTGCCCTTCGAGTCGCTCGTGACCTCGCCCGAGGTGGTGCGCAGGCCGGCGATCGACTTGTCGAACGCGTCGACGACGGCTTCTCGGCTCGTGCCGGCGGTGTCGCTGACCTTGCGCACCTGCTCGTCGATGAGGGCCTGCACCTGCTTGCCCGAGTCGTCCGACGCCTGCTGGAACGCCTCGCGCACGGCGTCCTGCAGCTCCGCCTGCTGGTCACGCACCTGCTGGAGCTGGTCGTTGACGACAGCGCCCGACTCGATCGCTGGGTCCAGCAGGGCTTGCAGGTCCGTGACCGACTGGTCGACCGACCCGCTGTCGTCCCGGATCGCCTCACGCAGGTCACGCACACCGGGCTCGAGCGAGTCGACAGCAGCGGCGAGGTCGCGCACGGCGGGCCCGACACCGCTGGCGGCCGAGAGATCGGTACCGGTGACGACGTCGTCCCACGCCGCCGCCTGCTCGTCGAGCCGCTCGTCCATCGGGGTCGAGAAGCCGAAGCCGGGGCGGAGCGTCGTGCCCTCGGGCTGATCCGTTCCCGGGCAGGGCTCCGCGGTGAGGTAACCCCGCAGGGTGTCGACCTGGTCCTGGTCGAGGTCCCCCGGGCTGAGGACGCCCGGTCGGGCGAGCTGGCACAGGCGATCGGCGAGCGCCCGGTTCTGCGCCTGCAGGGTCGACTTCCCGAACAGGCCGGAATCGTCGAGGTCCCCGACCTCCGCACGCGCGGCGACGGCGCGCCGGTGCACGCTGGTGACGGCCTCCTGCACCGGTCGCACCGACGCGTTGGTGGTGGTGACGAGCGCGTCGAGTGCTCGCAGCTTCTCGCCGACCGTGCCGTCCTCGTCGCTCGCGATGTCCTGCAGCGCCTCGGAGATCTGCTGCAGATCCCCGTTCAGGTCGTCCGACTGCTCGATCGCCTTCTTCGCGAGGTCCGGGTCCAGCCCGTCCGCGAGCTGCTGCCCCTTGCTGACCAGGCCGATCAGCGAGGTGTTGACGGCAGCCGACGATTCCCAGAGCGCGCAGGTCAACGAACCACGGGCCTCCTCGGCGGCGCAGGCCGTGGCATCCGGAGAGGTCGGCCCCACCGAGGTCGCGAGCTGCGCGCTCACCTGCTGCTTGCACGCCTCGCTCGCGTCGGCGTAGCCCTCGAGCTGCGCGGACACGCGCAGCAGGTTCCCGTAGACGCTCGAGCCCGCTGCACCGGTCTGCGGGACCGCGTTGCATCCCTCACCGTCGAGCACCGCCTTCGGCGCCGTCGCCGACGTGTCCCCGAGCAGCGCGTCGAGGCTGCCCGTCGTCTGCTGCAGCTGCTGCAGCACCGTCGACTGCGTCGCCTGCACGGTCGAGCCGAGGTCACCGTTCAGCGAACCGAGCTCACCCGACAGCGACTGCATCGTGCTCGCGAGCGACGCGCTGCTCTCCTGCAGCCGCTCCGCCGTCCGCACACCGAGGGTCTCGGACGTCGACTCGAGGTTCGTGCGGACCTCGGTGATGGTCCCGCCGGCACGGGCGAGGACCTCGTTGACCTGCGCGATGAGGTCGATCGTCCGACGCTGCAGGGCGAGCTCGGAGTCCGTCTCGGACCCGAACGCCCCGTTCATCACGCCGCTGGTCGACAGGTCGGTCGTCAGCCCGGGCTGCGCCGCGACGTCGATGGCGGGCGTCGAGAAGTCACGGACGTCGGCGACGAGGTGCAGCGTGCTGCTCGCTCCCGACGTCGGCGGCGCCAGCAGCCGGCCCCACTGCACGACTGCGTCACCGGAGGCGTTGGTGCTCACGACCCCGTCGGTGGACGCGCCGCCGTCGACGGACTCGGTCACGATGCGGTCCGGTGCGACCCCGTCGAGGACGGTCGACGCGGCGACGCTGAACGGTGCGCCGACCAGCGCCGGCGTGGAACGGGACGCCCCTGCGACGTCGTACGACAGGTTCTGCGACCGGACCGTGAGGTTCTCGACGGTGACGTCGATCTCGACGCGACCGGAGTACCCGTCGAGGTCGGCGAGGTCGGTCCCGGAGCGCTTGTCGGTCGTGTACTGCGTGGTGATCCGGAGCGGCAGGTCCCCCGCCGCGTCCTGCACGTCGTGGTCGACGGTCTTCGAGGACGAGCGCGTGCCGGCGACCGAGATCGTCGTGTCCGAGATCGCGTTCACGGCGCCGTTCGTCGTGAGCGTCGTGTCCACCGTCTGCAGCACGCGTGACGGATCCGTCACCTGGTCCTGGTCGGCGGTGCACCCGGCGAGCACCAGCGCGAGTGCGCCCGTGACGGCCACCACTCCCGCGATGCGGCTCCCCTGCCGGTTCCCGGTTCCCCCGGCGCGCGTCAACATCACGATCGTCCCCCTCAAGAATCGACTGCGTGGTCGATCCTAGCCGCTGAAATACCGTGAGGTTCCGTCCTCCACAGGAGGAGACCACCCCCGTTCGAGCCACAGCACGGCGACATGCGAACTTGCGGGGCCTGCTGGAATTGATACTCTGCACAACGCGCCCTGGGGGGATCACCGAACACCATCCGGTGGTCGGGGATGCATGATCGAGTGGTCGACCGTCGCGAACGTGGCGGTCGACCACTCTGTCCAGTGGCCGCAGCACGAGGGGGACGACACATGTGGATCACGATCACGTCCGTGGGGATCGCGATGGTGGCGGCGTTCGTCATCACGAGGTCGGTGACAGCCGCGACCAAGCACAGCGACCGCCGACGTCGTGAGCGTGGGGAGTCGCTGCCCAACGAGGACGGCGCGCTCGTCACCGTGCGCCTGCGGACCTTCCAGTGGGTCCTCATCCGCGTGGTCGCCATCGTCTTCGTCGTGGTCGGAGCCCTGCTGGCACTCGGCGCCGCCACGACGATCTCGACCGGCATCGAGCACAGCCTCGTCATCGTGGCGGTCGTCCTCCTGCTGGCCGGCATCGGCGGCATCGTGCTGTCCCGCTCGATGCGCCGGACTCGGGTGCTCGCGATGGAGGACCACCTGCTGGTCCGCCAGGGCCTCCACCAGGAGCGCCGCGTCGACCTGGCCGAGATTGCGGCGGTGCTGCCGATCGCGAACCAGTACGGCGGCCTGCAGGCACGTGACGTGACCGGGAAGCGCCTCTTCTCCGTCATGGGCCTGGCCCGCGGGTACGCGGAGCTCGAGGCCTACCTGCAGGAGCGCGTCGTCCGTCCCCGTGCAGTGGCCCCCGCAGCGCTCGGACCGGACGGCGTCTCGATCCCGCCCTGGCGGGGTGCCGCGTGCAGCGCCGACTGGACCACCGTCCCACTCGGCCCCGGCGGTCGCCCACGCCCGGTCATCCGACTGTTCGTCGGCGGCGACGTCGTCGCGCTGCAACCCGGAGAGGTCCGCGCGCTCATCGACGGCAGGACAGGGGTTGTCGAATCCGACTCGCAGCCCCTCGCGTTCCTCGCCAGCCCGGCACTCGTCGCCCCGACGTCGCTCGGGGGTCGGCAGCTGGCCGGTCTGCCGCCGGAGAGCCTCGCGCTCCTGTACGAGGCGCAGGACGCACCGGCAGTCGTCCTCCGTGACAGCGATGCCGTCACCTTCCGCGCGTGGGTGAACGGGCTCCCGCGCTGACCGTCGGCAGCTGATCCCGCACGACCCGGCCTGGAGGCGCGGTGCCGGTCCGACGGACGGCCGCTCCGTCGGGGCGATCGCCTCCTGCTGTCGCGTGCTGCTCAGGTGACGGTCGCGCGGTCACTCGGTCGGGGTGCGTGGCGGGAACGATCCAGCGCGGTGGGCTGACGCGACACCGGCGGCCAGACGGCGAGCGCGCCGTCGAGCGGCGAGCACCTGTCGCCTGGCTCTCGCCCACCGCCGCCTGTGCCTGGTGCGGATCTTCCGGATGATGCCCTCGACCGTCTGCACCGCGAGGAGCGGTGCGCCCACAGCCAGCAGCGGCAGCGCGGTGAATGCGTAGTTGCGACCGTCGTCGACGTTCCGCGCGAACATCCCGTGCAGCTCCTCGGACCGGACGCCGGCGGTCGTCGGATCGTCCGGGTCGACCATGATCTGCAGGCGCTGTCCGACCCGGTAGAAGTCTGGATCGCTCGACACCGTGTACTCGTCGAGCATCGTCTCGTACTCCACGCCCTCGTACCGTTGCCGGGTCACCGGCGTGTACTCGCTGTGTCCTCGCCCCTTGTACCCGGTGACGTGCACACGCTCGACGTGCACGACCTCGCCGGTGACGATCACACCGGTCCGTCGGAGAGCGTCGTCGTAGCGCAGTGCCTCGTCGCCCTCGCTGTGCAGGATCGCCCCCAGCGCGGCGGCGCAGAACGCGCCCGTGCACAGCATGAACGGGCCGAGCTCACGCAGCCACTCCCCACCCGCCGTGCGCAGCCCGCGGCCCGCCGTCTCCTTGCGCCGCCTCGCCCCGACGTCCGGGAACAGCACCCGAGCGAGGAGCGCCCCGGCGAGCACCGCGGGCAGCCACCCGTACTGCAGCGGCCCCCAGTCCGACGCGTGGTCGACGAGGACGACGAGCACGACGAAGCTCCCGAGGAACAGCACCGTCGGTACGAGGCAACCCGCTGCGCGGACGCGCACGAGCGCCGCACCGTAGCCGAGTCCGAGGACGGTGACGACGGCGAACGCCCAGCCCGGGACGCCGAAGTGCCCGAGCTCGATGAGCCCGCTGCTGGTCAGCGCCACCGCCGCGAGAAGCGCATGGAAGACCCGGCGTGCAGGAGTCACCCCTCCTCAGCCTCCGCCCGGGGTCAGCAGTCGGCGCTGGTGACCGAGAAGTCGATCGTGCGGTCCGTGCCGTCGAAGACGTACGAGTAGCGCATCACGATCGCCTTCGACAGCAGGTCGCGCGACTCCTTCTTCTGGCAGACGTTCGACACGACCGACGACTTGAGGTCCGCCGCGGTCAGGCTCGCCGGATCGACCGAGGAGTCGATCGTGTAGGCGTACTCGAGCTGCGCGCCGTCGGCCGTCACGCCGTCCCAGCGGGTCACCTCGTCGAGCTCGAGCGGGAAGGTGTAGTTCTCGTTGACCTGCTTCGCCGCCTCGGTCGCGAGGGCCGACGGCGAGGGCTCGGCGGTGGCGTTGAAGAACGCGCGGACGCCCAGCGACGCACCCACCGCGGCGATGACGGCGACGACCGGGATGAGGATCCGGAGTGCGACGTTCTTCCCCTTCTTCTCCGGGGTCGGCGGCTGCCAGGGGGGAACGCTCCCGCTCGCGCCGGCGTAGGGCTGCTGCTGGTACCCGGGTGCCTGCTGGCCCGGCTGCTGGTACCCGGGAGCTTGCTGGCCCGCCTGCTGGAAGCCGGGCATCTGCTGCTCGTTCGGCTGCCCGAAGCCGGGCGCCTGCTGGTTCGGCTGTTGGAACCCGGGCGTCTGCTGGTTCGGCTGTCCGTTGTCGGGCTGCCCGTTGTTCGGCTGCCAGTCGCCGGGCTGCCCGTTGTTCGGCGTCGTCATGGTGGTCCTTCACGGTCAGCACTCGCGCGCCGGACGTCCCCGAAGTTCTGTGCTCATGCCGCCCAGCGGCCGGTCTCACACGCCCCCTCGAGCGCCGGCGCCCCCTGTGCGCGGTACTCGATGTCAGGCGCCAGCAAGGCCGGTGCCTGCATCCAACGTATCAGGCCGGGGTGGCTCAGACTCTCCTCCCATTCCGCCGCGGTCAACCGTGGCAGCACCGCGGCATCGAGTCGCGTCGCGCACGAAAACCGCCTGTCGCACACGATGGAGTAGGTCGCGCAGCGAAGAGGAGAGGGATCAGAGTGCCGACAACGACGAGCACTCCGCAAGCGATCAACACCCCCCGAGGCTGTCGAACGCCACCACCGTCCGGCTTGAGTCGGCGCCGCTCGTTCGTCACGGTCCGGTAGGCCTCCCGCTCGGATCAGCTGCCATCCACTACCTCAAAGCTGTAGGCAGTCGGTGACACGCCGAAGAGTGCAAGTTGAGCGCGAAGCCGGTAGGCCGCGACGCCAACACTGAAACGAACGCGGTCGGCATCCGACACTTCCCTCGCGACGGCATCCGCGTTCGAGGAAGTGATGCGGTCTTGAAGCAGAATTTTGCCACACTGCTCGGTCACGACAACGACCTGATGCCCCGACGCACCGCCCCCCTTGAACGATCCGCTCGATTCCGCTCCAGTGACGGCGCTACTGATGGTGCACATGATTGACAATCGGTGCGAGTCATCGTACGCCGTGAGCCCGACGGGGATCACGAAGAAGAGCAGCCCTGGAACGACGAACAGCAGCAATACTATGGCGATTCCGACGACCGGACGCTTCTTCCTCGCCGCAACAGACGAGCTCCCAGTCATTCGGACGCCACGCCTCCCGCCTTTCACCATTCCCGATGAACCTCGACGGGAGGACCGTCACAACCCTGCGCCACGGGAATCATCCGCCGCGCCGACTTTCGCGAGGCCGAACAAGCAGGACAGTCATGTCACATCCTACAATCCGCCCCACCGCTCCGGTGGGCAATGTTTCCGGCAACGTCTTGTCGACCGGCATGCAACTGCTGCTGGCTCACCTCTACTCGGCGCGGCTCTCGCTCGCTCCATCCCGACTGGGAACCGCCCGCCACCAAGGCCATTCACTTCGAGCAAGAAGCAGCCCACTGATGGCCGGAAAAAGCCAAGCAAATTGGTAAGAGTGCCCTCTCCCGGCCACCGCTGACAACACCAGGAGGAGCACCAGAATCAACAACAGACCAGCCCGTCGCACCCATTTGTGTCGGGCTCTGCCCGTGGCGGCCCCGATCGGCATGGCCACAGCGCCTATGCCAATCGCGATAGCGACACTGGAGCCCCCTAGACCGATGGTTGCCCAGAATGCGCCCGTCAAGAGCGCAAGAACCAGAATTCCCAAGTAGACAAGGAGCAGCGATCGGTCGAGCGACGAATTCTCAGGCCGGGAACTCTTGCTGTTCCTCGTCATCCTGCTCCCAGTAGATCCTTGAGTCCGGTAACGTCTTCGGCCCAGTCAGCAGCGCCTCCAATGACTGTACCTCCGATTGAAGACGCCCAGAGACCCCGAGTGTTCGGCTTGCTGAGATCGAATGTGCTCGACCACGATCGAGGGTGCCCGACCGGTAGCTGGCTGAGGGTGTTGACCCCGCGCATCTCCGGCACGTGTGGCCCGCCCCCAACTGGAGCGAGGCCAGCCCCAGTCAGTCCGCTGAGGGTTGCTGCAATCGGATTCACGTCTTCACCAGCGACGACGTTGGTCACAACCGATCCGCTGGCAGATGCTGCGCCGGACAACAGCGATGAAGATATCGTGCCCAGCGCTCCGTTGCTGCGACTACTGAGCCCGAGTACCGGGCCAAGCTTCTGAGCCACAGTGCCTCCCGCCGGACCGGCGAGGCCGCCTGCTGCCCCAGCTGCGCCTCCTCCCACGGTCGACGCCAAGAACTTCCGTCCGTCGAAGTTGGTGAAACCGTGCTCTGTGAAGTAACCAGCTGCGCCACCAACCGCGCCCACACTCCCGTTGACACCGACGTTGACTGCTACAGCGCGGGCGGTTTGTGAAGCCAACGCTCGCCCCGCCGTTTGAACTGCAGTCCTGGCGCCAGCTCCGATGAGGCTGCCAGCACCACCGAGGCCACCGAGCAACCCGCCAACCAACGTGTCGACGCCCGCCTTCTTCCAGTCCACCTCTCCGGTGGTGGCCTTCTGAGAAGCAACAGACACTCCTCCGCTGAGAAGCGCCCCCGACGCGGCCAAGAGAGCGATACCGGCGGGTCCCCCAACGCCAGTAGCCATGAGAGCGATCCCCCCGACGATCGCTGCTCCGGCGGCGATGTACTCCCAGTTGTCTCCGACCCAGTTCGCAGCCCGCGACAAGAAGCTCTGGTTCGCATCCCGGTATGCCGCCAGGTCCTTGTCCGTCGCCGGTCGGAGCCCCAGGGGGTCGATCGCGTGCATCGGGTCGTTCCCGGCGTACGAGTACCGGTTCGCCGACCACGCTGCACCGAGCACGGGCGCCAACGGGTCGGTCGACAGGAAGCCCCGCGCCGCCGGGTCGTACACGCGCGCCCCGAGCCACTCCAGCCCGGCGATCGACAGCCCTCCGTCCGCGGTGAGCGAGACGCCGGTGGGTAGCGCCGCTCCCTGAACCGAGGCGAGCACCGCCCACGGGTCCGAAGGGTCCGTGGAACGAGCGCTCCGCCAGCCTGCGATCGACCAGGCATCGCCCACGGCGACCGCGCCGCCCGGCAGGTCGAGCACGCTCTCCCCGCCGATCGACACCATCGCGGGCAGCGGCGCGGCGGCGTCCCACCACACCTCGGCGCCGCCGACCTCGGCGAGTTCCCCGAGCACGTCGGTCCACATCTCGACCCGACCGGTCTCACCGTACGAACGGTCCCGCGACACGACGGCGGTCAGGGACCCGAGGCCGGACCAGGCGTACTCCTCGGTCGACCCGTCCGGGCGGGTACGACGGATCCGTCGACCGAGCCCGTCGTACAGGTACTCCGTCCGCTCCTCGTCCCGAACAGAGGCCGTGAGCTGCCCAGCAGCGTCGTACTCGAACGTCGTCGCAGCACCGTCAACGACCTCGCGCAGCAGCCGCCCGCCGTCGCCGTACTCCCACGCGGAGTCGCCCGCGCGGACGAGCTGCCCGGCGTCGTCGTACGCGTACTCGACACGACCGTCCGGACCGTCGAGCGCGACGATCCGGCCCTGGTCGTCGCGCTCGATGCGCGTGACCATCGCACCGTCGGGCGTCGTGGTCGTGTGGGCGACCAGCGCGCCCCGCTCGTACGACCACGACTGGACGACGTCGCCGGTCGACGCCTGGACGATCCGCCCGGCTGCGTCGTACGAGAACGCGGCGGTAGCGAGACCCTTCCGCTCGACCGCGACCGCACGTCCCGCTGCGTCACGGCGCCACTCTGTTCGCCTACCCGTCGGGTCGATCCGCGCAGTCCGGTTGCCGTCGGCGTCGTACTCCCACCGCACGGAACGCCCACCCCGGCTCCGTCGAACGAGGAGCCCGCGGCGGTCGTACTCGAGCTCGTGGTCGACCGTCCGACCCGCTCCACGGGTGTGGTCGGTGACGACGACGGCGCGGTCGACGGCGTCGCGTCGGGTCTCGCTCACCAGCTGACCGTCGACCAGGACCTTCGTCGAGCGGCCGGCAGCGTCGAAGGTCCAGCTGGTGGTGCGCCCCTCAGGGTCGGTCTGCTCCACCTGGCGACCGGCCGCGTCGTACCGCGCCGTCGTCTCACGGCCGAGCGGGTCGACGACCGCGACCACGCGGTCTGCTCCGTCGTACCGGCGCCGCGTGACACCGCCGGCGGGGTCCGTGACCTCGGTGAGCCGGCCCCGCCCGTCGTAGGCGAAGCGGGTGGCGCCCCCGAGCCCGTCGACGGCCTCGACGAGCTGCCCTGCAGCGTCGTAGCGGAACCGTCGGTGACCGAAGCGTGCGTCGTGGCTGGAGACGAGCCTCCCGGCCCGGTCGTAGCGGTACCGGCTCGTGCCGGATCCCGCCGTCGTCTGCGCGACCACGCGGCCGACGGCGTCGTAGGTGGTCTCCTCGACCTCGCCGGTGGGCAGTGTCCGGGCGACGACGCGGGAGTCCGCGTCGTACGTGAGCGTCGTCCGCGCTCCTGTGGCGTCGGCGGCCGCGGACGGACGCCCGCACGCGTCGTACTCGTAGGTCGAGCGGGCGCCGGACGGGCTGACGATCCCGATCACCCGACCACCCAGGTCGCGCTCGATGCGCGTCAGGCCACCTTCGCCGTCGACGAGCTCGACGGGCCGTCCGGCTGCGTCGTACGTCACCAGCTCGGAACCGGTCTCGTCACTCGTCTGCTCGACGGGTCGCCCGAACTCATCGAAGCGGACAGCGGTCACGGAGAACGCATCACGCAGGGTCGCGACGCCGGTCGCGACGTCCCGTGCGACCTCCTGCCGGACGCCGGTCGGGTCGACGGTCGCGGCGAGGCCGCCGTTGACGTCGTACTCGCGCCGCCACGTCGCGCCCGTCGGGTCGGTGACGGTCTGGAGGCGCGACAACCCGTCGTGCGCGAACGTCCAGACCGCGTCACCCGGCAGGGCGAGGGCGGCGACGTTCCCCTGGTCGTCGAACGTCCGCGTGACCCGCCGACCCAGGGGGTCGACGGTCATCGCCAGCTCGCCGTTCGCCGCGTACTCGAAGCTGGTGCGAGCTCCGAGCGGATCGATGACCGCCGCGACCCGCTCACCGGCCGTGTGCTCGTACCGCCAGACGGCACCGTCAGCGTCGCGGCGCTCGACGAGGAGCCCCGCCGCGTCCCAGCGGTACTCGGTCCGGGCACCGGACGGGCTGACCGCGGCGACGGGACGACCAGCGGCGTCGCGCTCGATCCGGGCGGTGTCCCCGACCGCGTTCGTGGTCGCGACCAGCTCGCCGAAGTCGTCGTGCTCGAGGTCGAGGACGACCCCGGTCGGGTCGACCACGTGGGTGAGGACCCCGTCCGTCCACGTGAGCTCGGTGCGGCCGCCGACCGGATCGACGATGACGGACGGGTCGCGGTCGTCGCCGTGGTACTGGTAGGACACGACCGCCCCGGCCTCGGTGACGACGGTGGTCACCCGGTCCTGGTCGTCGTAGCCGTAGGTGACGTCACCACCGGAGGGGGTCACCGTCCGGGTCTGCCGACCGCGGTCGTCGTAGGCGTGCACGGTGACGGAGCCGTCACGCTCAGTGGTCGACACCAGGTTGCCGTGTCGGTCGTAGCTCATCGACTGCCGTCGGTCGTCGGAGTCGATGACCCCGACGAGCCGACCCTTGGCGTCGGCGATGTAGGAGTTCGCGCGCGAGCCGTCGTGGTCGGACACGACCGTGACGCGACCGGGCAGGTATGCGAAGCGCACCGCTCGGCCGTGCGGGCTGACCTGTTCGACCACGCGGCGCTGGTCGTCGTAGGTGTTGTCGACCTCGACGACCCCGGCAGCCGATGTCACGGTGACGATGAGGTCGTCGTCGTTCCACACGTAGCGGCGGGTCCCGACGGGTTCGGTCACGCTGACGAGCCGCCCGTGGTCGTCGTAGCCGTACTCGACCCGCCGGCCGTCGGAGGCCATGAGGACCGCGACGCGTCCGTCGACGTGCTCGATGTCGACCCAGCGGCCGCGTTCGTGCTCGAGCCGGACGACGAGGTCCTCAGTGTCGCGGACGACCCGGACCGCTGTCCCGACTCCGCCGCGCTGCCCGGTCCAGAGACCCGACGGGGTGAAGTCGATCCGGACCCCGGCGTTGTCGCGCACGGCGAGCAGGTCGCCCTCGGCGGCGAGCCAGCGGTTCTCGCCGACACCGCGGTCCCAGCCCTCGCCGGAGCGCGGGAAGCGGATCTGACGGCCGTCGGCGCCGACGAACGTCGCCCCCTCGTCGTCGAGGAGCAGGCGCGTCTCGAGGATCGACGACCACCCCGGGCCGAAGATCCCGACGTGCTCGTCGAGCGAGTTGTACATGCGGGTGACCTCGAGCGAGGCCGAGGCGCCGGTGAACCCGAGGTCGAGCTCCGGTTCGAGGAAGTTGCCGGTCGTGGTGTTGACCGGGTCCATCGAGAACCCCGTCGTGGGCTGCGCACCGTACGCCGACGGCGGTTCGAACTGCAGGTCCTGCCGGGTCTCGGAGACGCCCGCGGCTGCGAGCGCCGCGGCGAGCGCGGAGTCCGCGACCGTCGAGACGGTGCCCTCGCCGCCGGCCGCGGTGAAGGCATCCGCGATGGTGGTGGCCCACTTCGCGTCCTGGGCGTTCGCGCCGAGCCACTGCTCGAAGGCGGTGACGACGCTGTCAGCGTCGATGTGGCCCCACGAGCACTTGGCGGCGAATTCGGTGAGCTTCCCACGCAGTGCGGCGGGTCGTCCCTCGAGGGCGCTGTCCAGCGACACCGAACCGGTCGCGAAGGAGCGGAGGTCGCTCGGTCGCGCCGACGACGTCCCGCCGCCTCCGCCCCCACCGGAACCCGGGTTCGGCGTCTCACGAGGCCGCGCGCGCACGTCCGGTTGCTCGAAGGTCGGCGGCGCGTCGTTCTTGATGTCCGGCATCGGGTCGTAGTGGAAGGTGTCGTTCCAGAGGTCCTGGAAGCCGTTCCGCTCGTCCTCTCGCTCCTGCCACTCGCGAGCGCGCCTGCGGTTGTCCCGCTCCTTCGCCGCGGCTTCCTTCATCTGGCCGACCCAACCGGCGACCTTCTCCAGCGCCGTCGCGATCCGGTCGGCGTCCGAGTCGGCCACATCGGCGTTCGACGAGAACAGCTGGGCGAAGCGGCCACGGAACTCCTGCGACGCGGTGGAGACGTAGGAGCGACGTGAGCCGCGCTGGCCGTTGATCGCCCCCGCCGCCGACTTCATCGCGCTCTGCAGCGCATCAGCCGTCGCATCGTCGAACTCGATCGGATCCATGTTGGCGTGGATCTGGGCCATGGTCGTTCCCCCGGAGCTGGTGCTGGACGTACTGGTCGTGCTGGTCGAACCGGTCGCGCCGGCTCTGCTGGGCCTTCTGGTCGTGCCCGTCGTGTTCGACGTGCCGTGGTGCGGTCGGCCCCCCGACCGCGAACGCCCGGCCCACCGTGACGGTGGACCGGGCGTGGGGTGGGTGCTTACGCGCCGCCACCCGCGGTGAAGATGTCCTGCGAGATCTTGTCGAGCTGCGTGCGGAGCTGCTCGAGCTCGGTCTTCGCCTTGTCGAGGGCAGCCTTGGTCTCGGGCCAGGTCGACCCGCGGAACGTCGAGGCGAGCGGGCCGTCCCACACGTTCGAGTCGGACAGGATGCGCCCCTGGGCGTCGAGCTGCGAGATCTGGTCCGTGAAGCCGCCGTTCACGATGGACTGGATCTGTCGGATGGCGGACTTCGCCTGCTCGGTGGAAAGGACACGCGACATGGTCAACCTCATTCTCTTCGTACCTGCACCCCCGCGCAGTGGAATCCCCCCGGAGGCCTGAACGCCGCCCACCATACCCGCGAAGCCCAGCAATGTCACCGTCCGTATATCGTGACGTTTCCTCCCCCCACTTCGAGGGGTACGACCGGCGCGACAGGCAGACGCCCCTGCACAGGCGGGTCGTTCACGCTCGGTTTCCACAGCGGCCACCTGTGCTCCTCCGGGCAGCGGGGGCGGGTGGCAGGATGTCGGCATGGACACCGAACCGCAGCTCGACGGCGAATCCGTCGCTCCCGACCTCGACGACTTCGACGAGGTCGTCGAGATCGAGCACGAGTCGCTGCCCTCGGACCGCTACTTCGACCGCGAGCTGAGCTGGCTCCGCTTCAACCAGCGCGTGCTCGAGCTGGGTGAGGACCGCACGCAGCCACTCCTCGAGCGCGCCAACTTCCTGGCGATCTTCGCGTCCAACCTCGACGAGTTCTTCATGGTGCGCGTCGCGGGCCTCAAACGTCGCATCGACACCGGGATCGCGGTCCCGACCAACGTCGGGCGAGCACCGAGCGACGTGCTGCGCGACATCGCGGCGAAGGCACACGAGCTGCAGGACCGGCACGCCGCCGCCTTCATCGAGTCGTTGAAGCCCGACCTCGACGCCGCGGGCATCCACGTCGAGCACTGGTCCGACCTCGACGAGGCCGACCGACTGCGCATGCGTGAGTACTTCAACGAGCGGATCTTCCCGGTGCTCATGCCGCTCGCGGTCGACCCGGCGCACCCCTTCCCCTACATCTCCGGGCTGTCGCTGAACCTCGCCGTCCGGGTCCGAAACCCCAAGTCCCAGCGGCAGGAGTTCGCGCGCCTGAAGGTGCCGCAGAACTTCTCCCGCTTCATCGCGCTGCCCGACGACGGATCCGGGCGCATGCGCTTCATCCCGCTCGAGGACCTCATCGCGAACCACCTCGACGACCTGTTCCCGGGGATGGAGGTCCTCGAGCACCACGTCTTCCGCGTCACCCGCAACGAGGACGTCGAGATCGAGGAGGACGAGGCCGAGAACCTCATCCAGGCGCTCGAGCGCGAGCTGCTCCGTCGCCGCTTCGGCCCGCCGATCCGGCTCGAGATCACCGAGGACATGGACCCGGTGACCCTCGACCTGCTCGTGCGCGAGCTCGACATCACCGAGCAGGAGGTCTTCCGGCTGCCGTCGCCGCTCGACCTCGGTGGGCTGTTCGAGATCGCGAAGATCGCCCGCCCGGACCTCCACTACCCGCGCCACGTCCCGACGACGCCGGTCCAGTTCCAGCCGGGTGAGCCGAACACGAAGCCCGACCTGTTCCGCGCCATCGCCTCGCGCGACGTCCTCGTGCACCACCCGTACGAGTCCTTCGCGACGAGCGTGCAGGCGTTCCTCGAGCAGGCGGCCGCCGACCCGAACGTCCTGGCGATCAAGCAGACGCTCTACCGCACCTCCGGCGACAGCCCGATCGTCGAGGCCCTGATCGACGCCGCCGCCGCGGGCAAGCAGGTCCTGGCCCTGGTCGAGATCAAGGCGCGGTTCGACGAGCAGAACAACATCACCTGGGCGCGCAAGCTCGAGAAGGCCGGTGTGCACGTCGTCTACGGCCTGGTCGGACTGAAGACGCACTCGAAGCTCGTGCTCGTCATCCGGCAGGAGGGCGGCACGCTCAAGCACTACAGCCACATCGGTACCGGCAACTACAACCCGAAGACGTCCCGCATCTACGAGGACATGGGGCTGTTCACTGCGGACGACACAGTGGGCAAGGACCTCACCCGCCTGTTCAACGAGCTGTCGGGCTACGCGATCGAGAAGAAGTTCAAGCGCCTGCTCGTCGCGCCGCTGCACCTGCGCAAGGGGCTGGTGAAGCGCATCCAGACCGAAGCCGCGAACGCCCGCGCCGGCAAGCCGTCCGGCATCCGGATCAAGGTCAACTCGATGGTCGACGAGCAGATCATCGACGCCCTCTACCTGGCGAGCCAGGCCGGTGTGCCCGTCGACGTGTGGGTGCGCGGCATCTGCTCGCTGAAGCCGGGCATCGAAGGCGTCAGCGAGACGATCCGCGTCCGGAGCGTCGTCGGCCGGTACCTCGAGCACTCGCGGGCCTTCACGTTCCACAACGACGGCGACCCGCTGGTGTTCATCGGCTCGGCGGACATGATGCACCGCAACCTCGACCGTCGCGTCGAGGCTCTGGTCCGGCTCACCGACCCGGCACACGTGGCCGAGGTCGAGGAGATGTTCGACCTGGCGATGGCGGAGACGACGAGCTCGTGGCACCTCGAGTCCGACGGCGAGTGGACGCGCCGCTCCACCGACCCGGACGGCCGCCCGCTCGACGACGTGCAGAATGTGCTCATGCGGAAGATCTCGGCCCGGAAGCGTTCGGCTCGGTGAGCGGCGGCCCCACGGGGCCCGTCGTCGCGGCGGGCGCGGTCGTCTGGCGTGAACGGGACGGAGTACCGCTGGTGCTCCTCGTCCACCGGGACCACCACCAGGACGTCTCCCTGCCCAAGGGCAAGGTCGACCCCGGCGAGAGCATCCCGACGACCGCCGTCCGGGAGATCGACGAGGAGACCGGCTACCGCGTGCACCTCGGGGCGCCGCTCGGCACGGCGGAGTACGTGCTCCCGAGCGGTCGCGACAAGGTCGTGCACTACTGGGCCGCCCGCGTCGGCTCGAAGGAGTACGACCGCGCGGGCAAGTTCCGTCCGAACGACGAGGTCGCCGCGATCGAGTGGGTGACCGTCGACCAGGCACGGGCACGGCTCACGTACGAGCGCGACGTTGCGATCCTCGACCGGTTCGCCGACCGCGTCGCCGCCGGTGAGCACCGGACCTTCGCGCTGATCGCCCTCCGGCACGCGAAGACCGTGCCCGGTTCGGACTGGGACGGCCCCGACGCCACCCGCCCGCTGCTGCCGGTCGGACGGTCCCAGGCCAAGGCCGTCGCAGCACCCGTCGCGGCGTTCGGTCCGAAGAAGATCGTCAGCAGTACGGCGGCGCGGTGCCTCGCGACCGTCGAGCCGCTCTCCGCGCGCACGAAGGTCGGTGTCTCCAGCACGACGGACATCAGCCAGGACGCCCACGACCGCGGAGCCGCAGACGTCAAGGGCGTCGTGCAGAAGCGGATCGCGAAGGCCAAGTCCGCGGTGCTCTGCTCCCACGGTCCGGTGCTGCCGGACATCATCGCCCGCATCGCCTCCGCGACCGCGGACGACCGTCGTCGCTTCGACCTGCGCCGCGCCGCGATGCTCTCGGTGGGGGACTTCGCCGTGCTCCACATCGCGGGCGAGAAGCTCGTCGCCGTCGAGACGCACCGCAACACCGTCCCGGCCTGAGTCGACCGGGGCGGAGACGACCGTCCGCTCGGTGAACACCAGGCCGAGAACCGAGGCGGTGGTGAGCCGCGCCTCCAGGCCGGGCTCCGCGACGGTCGTGAGCCGCGCCTCCGGACACGCCACGACGAAGACCCTTCGGACCAGCGCTCGGCGCGGCGATCCGACCCGCGCCGCCGCCGCGTGAACCGATGCACCTGCATGGGTCTCACCCACGCACGGTGACCCGATCCTGCACCCACCACGGCTCGGTCGTCCGGCACCCGAGCCGGGACAACCCCTCGTTCACCTCCCGTTCACCGAGGAGCGTCATCCCCGTCACCTCGCGTCCCTACAGTCGCTCCCGGGTCAGCACCGGCCCGAGGGACCAGCAGCGGTCCCGCCTGCACTGACATTCCCGAAGGGACCCCTGTTGAACATCAAGCGAATCGGTTCGATCGCAGCGATCGCGATCGCCGGCGCCGTCGTGCTGTCCTCCTGCGCGGCGAACGAGAGCGGCAGCGGCGACACCGCAGCGCCGACCTCGAGCTCGGGCACCGACTACTCGAAGCTCTCGGGCACGCTGACCGGCTCCGGCTCGTCGGCGCAGCAGACCGCTGAGGCCACCTGGGCTGCGAACTTCCAGAACGTCGCCTCCGGCGTGACGGTCAACTACTCGCCGGACGGCTCCGGCGCCGGTCGCAAGAACTTCATCTCGGGTGCCGCGGACTTCGCCGGCTCCGACGCTGCACTGAAGGACGAGGAGCTCTCGGGCTCGTTCGACCTGTGCACGGACAAGGCCATCGACATCCCGGTCTACATCTCCCCGATCGCCATCGCCTACAAGGTGGACGGCGTCTCCGACCTCACGCTCGACGCGAAGACCATCGCCGGCATCTTCTCGGGCAAGATCACCAAGTGGAACGCCTCGGAGATCGCCGACCTGAACAAGGGCGTCGACCTGCCGGACTCGAACATCACCGTGATCCACCGCTCGGACGACTCGGGCACCACGCAGAACTTCTCCGAGTACGTCTCGGCGAACGCGTCGGACGTCTGGACCGAAGAGCCCAGCCAGACCTTCCCCTACCAGGTCGGCGACTCGGCCAAGGGGACCTCGGGCGTCGCCTCGGCGATGGCCAGCGCCTCGAACGCCATCACCTACATCGACGACTCGGGCGCCGGTGACCTCGACAAGGCGAAGCTCATGGTCGGCGACAAGGCCACCGAGATCTCGGCCGAGGGTGCTGCCAAGGTCGTCGCGGACTCCGAGACGGTCTCGGGCCGTGAGGAGAACGACCTCGCGATCGACATCAACCGCAAGGACACCGCCGAGGGTGCGTGGCCGCTGGTCCTCGTCTCCTACGCGATCGCCTGCCAGGAGTACAAGGACGCCGACAAGGGTGCGCTCGTGAAGGGCTACCTCGACTACGTCGTCACGCAGGACGCGCAGGAGGCCGCCGCGAAGGAGGCCAAGTCGGCCGCCCTCTCCTCCGACCTGTCGGAGAAGGCCGCGAAGGCCGTCGCCTCCATCAAGTAAGGCCCGCTGAGCACCCGGACGCCGGTCCCACCCACCCTGACCGGCGTCCGGGTTCTCGCCCGTCCGGCCCGGACGCAGCACCAGCACCACCGGGTACGCCCGGCCTCACCAGCACCACCCCGTCGCCTCCCCCGGCCGCTCCTCCACGAGCCCGGCCTCCCCTCCGACAGGAGTCCCATGACGACCGCACCGGCCCCGCCAGGGGCCACCGTCTCCCCCGCCAAGCCGAAGGCCGTCGTCCGCGTCGGCGACCGGGTGTTCTCGACCGCCTCGGTGGTCGCCGGCAGCCTGATCCTCTTCGTGCTCGTGCTCGTCGCCGCCTTCCTGGTGTGGCAGAGCCTCCCGGCCTTCTCGGCGAAGGTCGGTGAGCTGCCGAACAACGCCTCGAACTTCTGGGTCTACGTCGGTCCGCTCGTCTTCGGCACCGTCTACTCGGCACTCATCGCGCTCGTGATCGCCGTCCCGCTCTCCCTCGGCATCGCGCTCTTCATCTCGCACTACGCACCGCGCCGCATCGCGCCGGTGCTCGGGTACGTCATCGACCTGCTGGCCGCGGTGCCGTCGGTCGTCTACGGCCTCTGGGGCATCGTGGTCCTCGCGCCGCTCCTCAAGCCGTTCTACGGCTTCCTCAACGAGTACCTCGGCTGGTTCCCGCTGTTCTCCGGCCAGGTCTCCGGTACCGGCCGCACGATCCTGACCGCATCGATCGTCCTCGCGGTGATGGCCATCCCGATCATGACCGCGGTGATGCGCGAGATCTTCCTGCAGGCGCCGACCCTCAACGAGGAGGCCGCGCTCGCCCTCGGCGCCACGCGCTGGGAGATGATCCGCCTGTCCGTCCTGCCGTTCGCGAAGTCCGGCATCGTCTCGGCGATCATGCTCGGCCTCGGTCGTGCGCTCGGCGAGACGATGGCGATCGCCCTCGTGCTGTCGGTCTCGACGAACGTCACCTTCCAGATGCTGACGTCGCTCAACCCCTCGACGATCGCGGCGAACATCGCCCTGCAGTTCGCCGAGGCGTCGGGCACGGCCCTGAACGCACTGGTCGCGTCGGGCCTGATCCTCTTCGTCATCACCCTGGTCATCAACATGCTGGCGCGCTACATCGTGCGCAAGCGGGTCTCCTGAGAGGTCACGCCCGATGTCCCTCGCCCTCCGTCAGACCGGCACCGCCGGCAACGTCTACGCCAACGGCAAGCTGCACAAGTCCGTGCCGTGGCTCCTCCTCGTCGGCTCCTGGGTCGCCCTGGTCGCGGTCTTCGCCCTGCTGAACGCAGGCGGTGCGGTGAAGGACTTCAACGTCGTCGCCGCCCTGTTCCTCGGCACCGTCCTGTTCGACGTGCTCATCGTCGTCGTCTCGCGCATCGTCGAGGGCGGGCGCAAGGCGGTCGACCGGCTGATCACCTCGCTGGTGGTCACGGCCTTCGTCATCGCGGTGCTGCCGCTGGTGTCGCTGCTCTGGACGGTCCTGGCCGACGGCCTCGCCCGCTTCGACGCCCAGTACTTCAACTCGTCGATGCGCGGCGTCATCTCCGAGGGCGGCGGCGCACTGCACGCCCTCGTCGGGACGCTCGAGATCACGCTGTTCGCCGCGCTCATCTCCGTGCCGATCGGCCTGCTCACCTCGATCTACCTGGTCGAGTACGGCAAGGGCGCCCTCGCGAAGGGCATCACCTTCTTCGTCGACGTCATGACGGGCATCCCGTCGATCGTCGCCGGTCTCTTCGCCTACTCGCTGTTCGCGCTGTTCCTCGGCCCCGGTGCCCGCTTCGGTCTCGTCGGCTCGATCGCCCTGAGCGTGCTGATGATCCCCGTGGTCGTCCGCTCCACCGAGGAGGTCCTGAAGATCGTCCCGATGGAGCTCCGCGAAGCGTCCTACGCACTCGGCGTGCCGAAGTACCTGACGATCCTCAAGGTGGTGCTGCCGACGAGCCTCGCCGGCATCACCACGGGCGTCATGCTGTCGATCGCGCGCGTCATCGGCGAGACCGCGCCGCTGCTCGTGACGGCCGGCTTCACCGCGAGCATGAACTACGACCTGTTCAAGGACCCGATGATGACGCTGCCGGTGTTCGCGTACACGCAGTACTCGCAGCAGGGCGCCAACCCGGTGCCGTTCGTCGACCGGGCCTGGACCGCGGCACTCGTGCTCATCCTCATCGTGATGGTGCTCAACCTGCTCGCCCGCTTCATCACCCGACTCTTCGCCCCCAAGCTCCCCCGCTAGCACCGAGCGCCCGCGCTCCGGCCGACAGCATCGGCCAGCACGGCCCGCCCGCGCACCGCGTCAGCGGAGCGGCAACGACCACCCACCCCGGAGGAAACCACGTGTCCAAGCGCATCGAGGTCGACGGCCTCAACGTCTACTACTCGAAGTTCAAGGCCGTCGAGGGCGTCGACATGACGATCGAGCCCCGCACCGTCACCGCCTTCATCGGCCCGTCGGGCTGCGGCAAGTCCACCTTCCTCCGCACGCTGAACCGCATGCACGAGGTCATCCCCGGCGCGTACGTCGAGGGCTCCGTCAAGATCGACGGCGACGACCTCTACGGCCAGGGCGTCGACCCCGTGCTCGTCCGCCGGCAGGTCGGCATGGTGTTCCAGCGTCCGAACCCGTTCCCCACGATGTCGATCCGCGACAACGTGCTCGCCGGCGTGAAGCTCAACAACAAGCGCGTCTCGAAGTCCGAGGCCGACGACGTCGTCGAGCGCTCGCTGCAGGGCGCGAACCTGTGGAACGAGGTCAAGGACCGCCTCGAGAAGCCCGGCATGGGCCTGTCCGGTGGGCAGCAGCAGCGGCTCTGCATCGCCCGGGCGATCGCCGTGCAGCCGGACGTCCTGCTCATGGACGAGCCCTGCTCGGCGCTCGACCCGATCTCGACCCTCGCGATCGAGGACCTGATCGAGGAGCTCAAGAAGGACTTCACGATCGTGATCGTCACGCACAACATGCAGCAGGCGTCGCGCGTCAGCGACAAGACCGCGTTCTTCAACATCGCGGGGACCGGTGCGCCCGGCAAGCTCATCGAGTTCGACGACACCGCGACGATCTTCTCGAACCCGTCGGTGCAGGCGACCGAGGACTACGTCTCGGGTCGCTTCGGGTGATCGGCGCCCGGTCCGTCTCCTGACGGTCGGCCTGGAGGCCCGGTGCACGTCCGCCATGGACCGCACCGGGCCTTCGTCGTGCACTCCGCTGCCCCGCACGGACGAACGGCGGACAGCGGATGATCCGCTGCCCGCCGTCCGGGTGGGCCGGTGCTACGCCTGGGTCGTGGGGACGGCCATGAGCGGCGTCGAGGTCGGCTGGTCGGAGCCGCCCTCCGGCTCGACCGTCATGCCGATCGCCGCACCCGGCGTGAGCTTGCCGTCGAGGACCGCCGTGTGCACGCCGTTGCGGGCGCTGTCGACCAGACCGGCGGGGACGATCTCGCCACCCTCGGAGCCGATGTACCAGAGCTCGTACGTCTTGCCCTGCGGCGCCTGCTCGACGCCGTCGAGGATCACCGCGGACTTGCCCACGTCGTGCGACCAGACCACGGTCGCGGAGCCCCCACCGGGGACCTTCGCGGTCGTGCGCTGGAAGTCGGACGCGGCGTAGATCGAGTCGAGCGTGCCGGAGGCCTGCGTGGTCCCCGGGCTGGTCCCCTCGGTCTGGCCAAAGTTCGTGCCGACGCCGAGCCCGACACCGAGGAACACCACGGCGACGGCGGCTGCGGCGGACAGGGCGGCTGCCGGACGCTGGAACCAGCGGCGGCGGGCCTTCGCGGATGCCGCACCGTCGGCGTACCCGGCGGCGTCAGCCGCTCCGAGACCGATGACGTTCCCGGTCTCGGCGACCGGCGCCGGGGCGGGAGCTGCTCCGACGACGGGCGCGGGGGACGCGGCGGAGGCGAGCGGAGCCTCCAGGCCGGCGACCGGCGCCGTGCGGTCCGTCGGCGCGGTCTGCGGGGTCCGTGCGATCTGTGCCATCAGCGACGCCTTGAGCGACGCCGGAGGGTCGATCGGTTCGACGGCGTACGCGAGCTGCAGCGCGGTCTCGCGGAGCGAGTCCGTCTCGGCCTGCAGTTCCGGCGACGTCGTCAGAGCGTGCTCGAGGAGCGCGCGCTCGTCGTCCGAGAGGGCGTCCAGGGCGTGCGACCCGGTGAGCAGGGCAGGGTCGTCGTGGCGTTCGGTCATGACGTCACCCCCATCTCGTCTCGGAGTCGGATCATCCCGTCACGGAGACGGGTCTTGACGGTGCCGATCGGGACACCGAGCCGTTCGGCCATCTCGCTGTGCGAGTAGCCGCCGTAGTACGCGAGCTGCACCGCCTGGCGTTGGAACTCGGTGAGCTTGGCGAGCGCGCGGCTGACGCGTTCGTGCTCGATCCGGATCTCGACCGACTCGGAGACCTGGTCGAAACCGGACTCCAGGTCGCGGATGCCGATCTTGGTGTCCCGGTCGTGCGACGCCTGCGATGCCCGGACCCGGTCGACCGCTCGTCGGTGGGCCATCGTGAGGACCCAGCTGGCGGCGGTGCCGCGCGAACGGTCGAAGCGGGTGGCCTGCTGCCACACCTCGAGGAAGACCTCCTGCGTGACCTCCTCGGACTGGGCGCGGTCCTTCAGGAGTCGCGTCACCAGACCGAGCACACGACCCGACAGGGCGTCGTAGAGGTCGGAGAAGGCTGCCTGGTCGCCGGAGGCGACGCGGGCGAGCAGATCGTCAGGCGACACGGGGGTGGGCTCGGCGGAGCTCCAGGCCTCGGTGTCGTGTTCCACGAGCGCAAGCATTGCAGGTTTCCCCCCTCTCGGTGGCATCGGTTCCGACATGTGCAATCACTTCGCAGGTCGGGTTCGGGTGGTTCGGATCCTCGCGGCGGTGGAGTCTGGGCGAGGGCCGCACGACCCGCAGGGAATTGACCGGCGGGTACCGGACCGGGTCGAGCGGGCCCTCGCTGTGACGTCCGCGAGGAGCGTCACACCAACTGTTCGGCACCGTCGCCCGAGCGGATTGGGCGACGTGCCCGTCCCGGGTGCAGGAACTGTGTCCGGCTCGTGTCTGCTGGTCGCCTGCTGCGCGTCCGCCCGCCCGGTGTGCAGGGTGCGGATGCGCGGTTGTGCGCTTGGGACGTCTGCGCGGCTGCGTGCGCTGCGGCTGCGTGCGCTGCGGCTGCGTGTGTCCGTGACGCGCCCGACCGCGCAACGTGTCCACCGAGAGTGAACACGGCCACGTGCACAGGACGTGTCTCGTAGAATCGATATCGCCGGGCCGCAGCAAGCCCCGGGCTCCAAAATTCGCCGCTTCGAGCGGCCTCGCGCCGAGAGGCGCTTCTGCGGCCCGGTCTTCGCATGTCCGGGGGCGGTCGGGTCAGGCCGTCCACCGTCGCAGGCCCTGCTCGTCGCCGTCCGCCGTCGCGGTCTGTCGCTGCGCCCCGCCCTCGCCCGGACGTCGCCCCGTGTGCTCAGGCGTGTGACGTCCGAGCGGAGGCGCGATCGGGCGTGGGCGGTAGCCGGTCTGGAGGCGCGGCGTCGATCCGCCCCGCCCCTCGCTCAGTCCAGGCTGTCGCGACGCCAGAGCGCCGCCGCCTCGGTCAGGTCGGCCGCGAGCTCCGTCAAGCGCAGCGCCCGACGCGTCAGCTCGCTCGCGCGGTCCCCCGCGGTCAGGTCGGCGTCGTCCGCCACCGAGGTCGCGCCCGCCGCGGTCAGCCGGCAGAACGCCGCGCCGCGGTCGAGCGCCACCGCGAGGTCCCCCGTGTAGAGGCCGTGCAGGATGTGGTCCGCCAGGGTCAGGATCTCCGCAGGACCCGTCGGCTGCTCGGCACCCGCGACGGCCTCGTCGATCGTGCCGATCCGCTCCGTGCCCCGCTCGAAGAAGTACGCGATCTCCTCCGGGTTCTGCCGGATGACGACCCGCACCAGGTAGATGCGCCACAGTGCCCCCGGGAGCGTGTGCGCGCCCACGCGGGCCCACAGCTCGGCGATCGCATCGATGCCGTGCACGTCCGTGTACGTCACGAGACGCTCGACCACCGCCGGGTCCGGGTCCTGCCGCACGCGGTGGAGCAGCGCGTTCGCCGTCTCGTGCGCGACACGGTTCACCAGTGCCGGGTCCTCGCCGCCCTGGATCGCGGCGAACTCCTGGTCGGTGAAGTGGACGGGACGGTGGTGATCGCGAGGCACCCGGCGAGTGTAGGCGCGGCCGCCGACGCCCACGTCCCCCGTTCGCCACGAACGCAACGGGGCGCGCACGGGTACCGTGCTCCGGCAGGGAGGCACTCCTCCCGGACGTTGAGAAGAGGAGACTCCATGAACGCCCTGCTCGTCATCCTGGCCGTGATCGCGGTCGTCCTGCTGTTCGTCGGTGGCTTCACCGCGAGCCTCAAGTTCCTGCTGTGGGTCGGCATCGTGCTGCTCGTCATCGCGGTGGTCATGTGGCTCCTGCGGACGCTCACCGGGCGCCGCAGCTGACCGACAGCACTGGTTCTCGTCTGGAGGCCCTCACCCGCTAGCCTTGCGGGTGAGGGCCTCTAGCTCAGTCGGTAGAGCACCGGACTTTTAATCCGAGGGTCGTGGGTTCGAGCCCCACGGGGCCCACCTCCTCTTCCGTGAGACGCCTACCGGGGTACAACTCCGTCACAGGATGTTCATGGTGCGTCTTGTGCACAGTCCAGACCCTGTTCAGCGGTTTGCCTGCACAGCGCCGATAGTGTCGTTCCCGGTCCTGATCCACGGACCGAACAGCACCGCAGCACCAGAGAACGAACGGGGTACACCGTGACCGAGCCCATCGACGCCACGCAGGCCAGCACCACCGGTGACGCGCGCCGCATCGTCGAGCTCGCCGCAGCGACGAACACCACGATGAGCAACCAGCTCCTCCTCGACACCCTCCGCCGGAACGCCCGCGTCACCACGCGGCACATCCGCACCGACTTCGTCGAGGTCGCCACCGCCACCGCCGTCCTCGGCTACGTGTGCCGGCAGGGCAAGGAGTACACGGCCCTGCGCGGCGACGACCCGGCCTGGGCGCAGGAGATCGGGCGCTACGGCACGGAGTCCCTCGCGGTCGAGGCGCTGCGCATGCGCCGCGCCTGACGCACCGGAAGCACGTACGACGAAGGCCGCCCCGGACGGGGCGGCCTTCGTCGTGTCCGGAGGTCTCGTGGTCGCTCACGTGCTGCGCATGCATCTCGCGTTCGCAGGTCTCGTGCCCGCCGTCCTGGTCGCACAACGCGCCGCCCAAGATCGTTCCGGTCGCACGACGTGCCGCTGGCCGAGGACCTGAGCGGCATGTCTCGCGACCAGGAACCACGACCGAGTCCGGCCGGGTCCGGGTCCGGGTCCGGGTCCGGATCCGGCAGAGCGGTCCCAGGCGAGACCGCGGCGCTCAGGACCAGACGCGGCGGATGCCCCAGGTGCCGGTCCACGACTCGTCGGGCTCGAGCCAGCGCAGGCCCTCGCCGGAGTTCAGGGCGTTCGCGGGCGCGGTCATCGGTTCCACCGCCACGGCGAGCCCGGTGCCGTCGCCGCGGGGGAACTCGCGGGACGTGAAGACCTGCACGTACGGGAACGACTCGTCCTGCCAGAGCTCGACGCCGTCGCCCTCCGGACCGTGCAGCGTCGTGCGCCGGACGCCGTGCTCGTCGGCGGCGACGTCCCGGTACGCGGTGTCGAGGTCGGCGTCCCCGGCGCGACGTCCCGACCGCAGGTCGTAGGGCGTGCCCTCGACGGACACCGTGCCGTCCGGGATCTTGTGCTCGTCGACCGTGAACGCCGTGGCGGCGTCGAGCGTGACGACGAGGTCCTCGGCGGGGGTGTCGCCCGCACGCAGGTACGGGTGGGCGCCGACCGCGAACGGAGCGCGGACGCCGGAGCGGTTGACGATGGTGTGGGTCACCCGGACCCCGTCGTCGACGAGCTCGTGGTGCACGCGGGTCTCGAGCGTGAAGGGCCAGCCGTGCTGCGGGTGGATCGTCGCCTGCTGTTCGATCGACGACTCGGTCTGCGACACCACGCGGTACGGCGAGAACCGCAGCAGCCCGTGCGAGGCGTTGCCGTACTTGGGCTCGGAGACGTCCAGCTGCTGCCGCTTCCCGTCGAGCTCCCAGACGGCACCGGCGACGCGGTTCGGCCACGGCACGAGCACGATGCCGTCGGCGCCCGGCGGCAGCGACGTCACCGGGAACGGCTCGGTCAGGTCGAACCCGGCGACCCGGAGCTCCCGGATCCCCGCGGCGACCTCGGTGACGACGGCCTCGACGACCCCGTCCGGTCCTGCGTGCCGGAGGTGGTACTGCGCTCCGGTGGGTGCTGCTGCTGTCATGGCTGCGACTTCCTTCCGTCTGGTGCTGCACGGCCGTCCTCGTCCGCCACGACCACCTCGACGCCGGCCGCCCGGATCGGAGCGACCGCGTCCGCCGTGACCCCGGCGGTGACGACGACGTCGATGTCCTCGAGCGGACGGACGACACCGAGGTGGGCCCGGCCGAACTTCGAGCCGTCCGCCACCACGACGGTACGCCGGGCCGCGGCGGCGAGCATCCGCTTCGCCTCGGTCTCGGGCAGGTTCACGTTCGTCAGGCCGTGCCCGACGTCGAGTCCCGTCCCCCCGAGGAACACCAGGTCGGCGGCGATCATCGGCAGCACGGCGCCCATGAACGGCGCGACGAGGGAGTGCTGCAGCGGCCGGAGGGTGCCTCCGGTGACGACGACGGTGAAGCGCGGGACCGCCCGCTCGAGCGCGAGTGCGGTGGTGAGCGAGTTCGTGACGACGGTGACGTCGACCAGGTCGGACCGCGCCACCAGGGCCTCCGCGACCGCCGCGGGCGTGGTGCCGACGTCGAGCACGACGCACTGCCCCGACCGGACCAGGTCGGCCGCAGCGCGGCCGATCGCGGCCTTCGCCACCTGGTGCTCGACGGCGGTCTCCTCGAAGGGGCGCTCGGTGGAACCGACCCCGAGGCGGACCGCACCGCCGCGCACCCGCCGGATGCGGGCCTCCTGGTCGAGCAGGGCGAGGTCCTGGCGGACGGTCACCTCGCTCGTGGCCAGCGCCGCCGCGAGGGCGGCGGTCCGGACCAGCCCGGGCGCGCCCTCGACGATGGAGACGATGCGGTCCTGCCGCAGCGGCGCGGGCAGCGACCCGGCGAGGAAGGAGAGGTCGTCGTCCACGGCACGAGTTTCGCGCACTTACGGAGCCTTTCGCAACGCTTCACGAGCGCGGTAGGGTGGGTCGGTGATCACCAAGCGCGTGACGACGCTCGCCGACGGCCGCGAGCTCATCTACTTCGACGACGCCGACACGCAGCTGCCCGCCGAGCGCAGCATCGACCAGCGTGTCCTCGACCCCCGACCGGAGACGGCTCGGATGCGGCAGGACGTCCTGACCGGCGAGTGGGTGTCCATCGCGGCGAGCCGGCAGAACCGCGTGTTCCTGCCGCCGGCCGACCAGGACCCGCTCGCGCCGCAGACCGCCGCGAACCCGTCGGAGATCCCGAGCCGCTACGACGTCGCGGTGTTCGAGAACCGCTCGCCCTCGTTCGGACCCCTGCTCGAGGCCGAGGACGGCCCGGAGTCCCTCGAGTCCCTGTCCGACGTCGGGCTCAACCGCCAGCTCCGGAGCGTCGGTCGCTGCGAGGTCGTGTGCTTCTCCCCCGAGACGAGCGGCTCGTTCGCCTCCATCAGCGAGTCACGCGCCCGCACCGTGGTCGAGGCCTGGGCGGACCGCACCGCGGCGCTGTCGGCGATGCCCGGCATCCAGCAGGTGTTCCCGTTCGAGAACCGGGGCGAGGCGATCGGCGTCACGCTGCACCACCCGCACGGGCAGATCTACTCGTACCCGTACGTCACGCCCCGCACGCAGCGGCTCCTCGCGTCGATCGAGCGCTTCGGTCCCGACCTGTTCGAGCAGCACCTCGCGAACGAGCGCGCCTCCGAGCGCGTGGTGCTGCAGGGCGAGCACTTCACCGCCTTCGTGCCGTTCGCAGCACGCTGGCCGATCGAGATCCACATGCTGCCGCACCGGCACGTCCCCGACTTCGCCGGCCTGACCGACGCCGAGAAGGACGAGCTGGCGCACATGCACCTGCGGCTCACCCGCGGGCTCGACGCGCTCTACGACACCCCGACGCCGTACATCGCCGCGTGGCACCAGGCGCCGGTGCACACCGCGCGGGACACCGTGCGGCTCATGCTGCAGATCACGTCCCCGCGTCGCGCGGCGGACAAGCTCAAGTTCCTGGCCGGCAGCGAGGCCGCCATGGGCGCCTGGATCGGGGACCTCGTGCCCGAGAAGGCGGCCGAGTTCATCCGAGGAGGGATCGAACGCGCATGACGTTCCAGCAGGTCTACGGGTACGAGCCGGCGGTGCGGTACTCCGCGCCCGGCCGCGTCAACCTGATCGGTGAGCACACCGACTACAACGACGGCTACGTGCTGCCGTTCGCGATCGACCGCCGGACGGTGGCGTCGATCGCGCAGCGCGACGACCGGCTGATCCGGGTCGCGTCGGCCTTCGAGCCGGACGCGGTGCACGAGCTCTCGCTCGACGCGCTGTCACCGGAGAACATGGAGGGCTGGTCTGCCTACGTGTTCGGCATCGCCTGGGCGCTCCGCGAGCAGGCCGGAGCCGACCTGTCCGACAAGACCGGCTTCGACGTCTTCATCGAGTCGGACGTCCCGGTCGGCGCCGGCCTGTCGTCGAGCGCCGCGATCGAGTGCGGCGTCGCGCTCGCCTTCACCGACCTGTGGCAGCTCGGCCTCGACCGCAAGGCACTCGCCCGCGTCGGGCAGTACTCCGAGAACCACGCCGTCGGCGCCCCGACCGGCATCATGGACCAGTCCGCCTCGTTGCTCGGTGAGCAGGACGCGGTCGTCTTCCTCGACTGCCGCACACTCGACACCGCCGTGGTCGACCTCGCGCTCGAGGCCAACGGGCTCGAGGTCCTGGTCATCGACACCCGCGTCGAGCACGCCCACGCGACGGGCGGCTACAAGGCCCGGCGCGACTCGTGCGAGCGCGGCGCTGCGGCCATGGGCGTCGAGGCACTCCGCGACGTCGCCGTCGAGGACCTGCCCCGCGCACAGGAGCTCCTCGACGACGAGACCTTCCGACGGGTCCGGCACATCGTCACCGAGGACCAGCGCGTCCTCGACACGGTGCGCACACTCCGCGAGCAGGGTCCGCGCGCGATCGGCGAACTGCTCGTCGCCTCGCACGCATCGATGCGCGACGACTTCGAGATCTCGGTGCCCGAGCTCGACCTGGCGGTCGAGACGGCGATGGCGCACGGCGCTGTCGGCGCACGCATGACCGGTGGCGGCTTCGGCGGTGCGGCGATCGCGCTGGTCGACCGGGAGGCCCGTGGCGCGATCACGGACGCCGTCACGTCCGCCTTCGCCTCGGCCGGGTACCGCGAGCCCACCGTGTTCACGGTGCACGCCGCGCAGGGCGCCCGGCGCGACTGACGCGCGGCAGCGCGAGGCGCCGCGCGCGGCGCCTCGCGCTTCCGCACAACCCGGAGCGGGGGGGGCCCGGCCCGCGGCGGGGGGGCGGCCCCCCCCGCTGGGGGGGGGCGGGGCGGGCAGAGGAGG
>NZ_JAURUY010000014.1:0-61337 GCF_030803485.1 Curtobacterium sp. 260
CTGGTGCTCGGCCGGGGGGGCGCGCGCCCCGGGGCGGGGCGTGGGGCCGCCCGTGGCCCGCCGGAACCGGCCGGGGGGGGGGGGGCCCCGGGGGGGGGGGGGGGGGGGGGGGGGGCGGGCCGCCCCCGCGCCTCCCCTCCGTCCGGGGCAGTACCGAGGACTCGTCCACAGCACGCGGATCCGCTAGGCAGGCGAGATACCACACGGGTTACCCTGAACGGCATGTCGACGCAGGAGATCACGGAGGCGTCGGGGTACTGGTTCCCCGACGACGACGCCACACAGCGCGGCGTCGCCGTGCTGAACGCCCTGCGTCGCTACCGCGCCGCCGAGACCGCGATGCGGCGACGGACCCGCGACTCGATGGGCATGGGCGAGACCGACCTGCTCGCCGTCCGCTACCTGCTGCAGGCACAGCGTGCGGGCCGGATGGTCAAGCCGAAGGACCTGGCCGCCTACCTGAAGATCTCGTCGGCCTCGACGACGATCCTGATCGACCGCCTGGTGAAGTCGGACCACGTCCGCCGCGAGCCGCACCCCACCGACCGTCGCGCACTGGTGATCACCCCCACGACCGAGACCGACGACGAGGTCCGCGCCACCCTCGGGACCATGCACCGGCGGATGATGTCGATCGCCGAGGGGCTGTCCGCCTCCGACGCCCGTGTCGTCGCGACGTTCCTCGAGCGGATGCGCGACGCCGTCGACCAGGTGGACCCCGCGCTCGAGCACTGACCTCGGTGCGGTCCGCGCGTCCGGCCACCCCACGGGGGACGCCAGGGTGCACGCGCACTGGGAACGCCGAGCACGCGACCGCGTAGACCAGAAGGGACACCGACCGCGAAAGGAGCCGATCATGCACGCATCGGACAAGCTCGCCGCCAACCTCCAGGCCGTCCTGGTGGACCTCGTCGACCTGCACCTGCAGGGCAAGCAGGCCCACTGGAACATCCTCGGACACAACTTCCGCGACCTGCACCTGCAGCTCGACGAGATCGTCGACGCCGCGCGTGAGTTCGCCGACGACACCGCGGAGCGCATGCGCGCCCTCTACGCGATCCCGGACGGCCGCTCGGCTACGGTCGCCGCGGGGACGCACCTCGACGCCTTCCCGGACGGGGAGATCGACACGCACGACGCCATCGACGCCATCACGCTCCGGCTCTACCAGGCCACCGGCACCATGCGCGACGTGCACGACGAGGTCGACGACGAGGACCCGACGACCGCGGACCTGCTCCACGGCTTCATCGAGCGCCTCGAGCAGCTCGCCTGGATGGTCTCGGCCGAGAACCGCGAGCCGCGGACGCCGCTCGCCGCCGCCACGACCCCGGCTGTCGCCGAGGCCTCCGAGCACGAGTAGGGGACGCGACGTGGACCTCGGCATCACCGGCAAGGTCGCGCTCGTCTTCGGTGGCGACTCCGGCATCGGCTGGAACACGGCTCGTATCCTCCTGGCGGAGGGTGCGACCGTGGTCGTCACCGACCTCGACCAGGGCCGGCTCGACACGAGTGCCGACCAGCTCGAGGCACCGCACGGCAAGCTCTTCGCCTTCGCCGCGGACGTGACGGAGGCCGAGTCCCTCGCCGCGCTGCACGGCAAGGTGCGCGACGCCGTCGGCGAGATCGACATCCTCGTGCAGTCCTCGGGCATCACCGGTGCGCAGGGCATGTTCCACGAGATCGACGAGCAGGGCTGGCTCGACACCATCGACGTCGACCTGATGGGCCCGGTGCGGATCACGCGGGAGTTCATCGGCGACCTCCGGAAGGGCGGCTGGGGTCGCATCGTCTACCTCGTGTCCGAGGACGCCTCGCAGCCCTACGACGACGAGCTCCCCTACTGTGCCGCGAAGGCCGGCGTCCTGTCGTTCGCGAAGGGCCTGTCGCGGTCCTACGCGTCCGAGGGCCTGCTCGTGAACACCGTGAGCCCGGCCTTCATCCACACCCCGATGACCGACGCCATGATGGACAAGCGCGCGAAGGAGCAGGGGACCTCGTTCGACGAGGCGATCTCCAGCTTCCTCGACGAGCAGCGTCCGTACATGGAGCTCGGCCGCCGCGGGGAGCCCGAGGAGGTCGCGAACGTCGTCGCCTTCCTCTGCTCCGACCTGGCGAGCTTCGTCAACGGGTCGAACTACCGGGTCGACTCCGGCTCGGTCGCCACCATCTAGGAGGACCATGAGCGACTTCCGCTACCTGATCGTCGGAGGCGGGATGGTCGCCGACGCTGCCGCACGCGGGATCCGCGAGATCGACGCCGACGGCTCGATCGGCATCGTCAGCGAGGAGACCGACCGTCCGTACGCCCGTCCGGCCCTGTCGAAGAAGCTCTGGACCGACCCGGACTTCAGCTGGGACGAGAAGGTCGACCTGCACACCGAGGAGACCGGGGCGACGTTCGTGCTCGGGACCGTCGTGACGGCGATCGACCGCGAGGCGGGGACCGTCACGACGGACGACGGCCAGACCCACGGCTACGAGCGCCTGCTGCTCGCGACCGGTGGGAAACCGCGCAGCCTGCCCGGCCTGTCGCCCTCGTCGCGGGTCCTCGACTTCCGCAGCGCGGACGACTACCGCCGACTCCGCGCCCTCGCGGACGCCGGAGCGCACGTCGCCGTCGTCGGCGGCAGCTACATCGGCACCGAGATCGCCGCGGGCATCGTGCAGAACGGCGCCCGGGTGACCCTGGTGACGCCCGACGAGGTCCTCGGCGGGCACATGTTCCCCGACGACCTCGCCCGGGCCTTCCAGCAGCGCTTCGTCGACCACGGCGTCGAGCTCCGCACCGGACGACGGGTCGACCAGGGCACGGAGTCGGAGGGCGGCGTCAGCCTCACGCTCGACGACGGGTCGGTCCTCGAGGCCGACGCGGTCGTGGCCGGACTCGGCATCGAGCCGCAGACGCAGCTCGCCGCCGACGCGGGTCTGACCGTGCGCGACGGCATCGTGGTGTCGTCGACGCTGGTGACGGACGACGAGTCGGTGTTCGCCGCCGGCGACGTCGCCGAGTACCCGGACCGCATCCTCGGCACGCGCCGGGTCGAGCACGTCGACAACGCCAAGCAGCAGGGCCGGCAGGCAGGCCGGAACCTCGCGGACGCGGACGAGACGTACGACCACACGCCGATGTTCTACTCGAACGTCTTCGACACGGGGTACGAGGCCGTCGGCCAGGTGTCCACCGAGCTGCAGACCGTCGAGGACTGGCAGGAGCCGCTCACCACCGGCGTCGTCTACTACCTGGACGACGACGACACGGTCCGCGGGGTCCTGCTCTGGAACGTCTCCGACAAGACGGACGAGGCCCGCGGGGTGCTCGCCGACGCCAACGGGCTCACCCGGGACATGCTGCCGGGCCGCATCACGCCGTGACCCGCGGATCCTGACGCCGGCGGCCTGGAGGCGCGGCTCGACCTGACGGGGTCGGGTCGCGCCTCCAGGCCGTCGCCGTGTGCGCGGTGCCCGGGTCAGGACCGGTCGCGCACCTCGGGTGCGACGTCGTCGACCACCTCGCGGCGGTCGTCCGGGTCCACGGGGATGTCGTCGCCGTCGGCCATCGCGACCGCGTGCGCGGACTTCGCCCGCTCCAGCTGCTCGTCGTCGCCCTTCGCCATGCCGAAGAGCTCGATGAAGCGCGACTTCACGACCAGCCAGGCATCCTTCGGACCCAGCCGGGCCAGGTCGGACGAGGTCGTGTCGTCGCGCACCCGCTGCAGCGAGCCGACGCCACGGTCGGTGATCCGCCCGTCGACGAGGGCCACCGCGAGGCGGGCCACCGCGTCCGCCTGCGCGTGCATGACCGAGTGGGCGCCGCCGACCACCTCGCGCAGGACCGCGTGCGGGAACACCCGGGCGAGGGACCGCACCCAGTCACGGGGCACCATCGCGTCGTGCTCACCGCGGACGATCAGGGTGCGCGCCCGCACCTCGGCGGCGCGGTCCTCGATCGGGAACGCGATCATCTCCGGCAGCACCTTCCGGAACCAGTGCCAACCGCAGAGCGCGTAGGCGGTGATCCCGTGCCAGCGGACGGCCGCGGGCTCGTGCAGCGACGACCGCAGGAAGCGGAGCGCCGAGATCGGGATGCTCCGGGCGCGGCTGTCGACGACCGGACTGATGAGCACGAGGTCGCGGATGTGCGGGTTGCGCGCGGCGACCTCGGTGACGACCTGGGTGCCCATCGAGTGCCCGACGAGCACCGGGTCCTCGAGCCGCAGCTCGCGGATGACCTGCTCGACCGCGTCGGCGTAGCGCTCGATCGACACGGCACCACGGAAGCGCGGGACCCCGGCGAAGCCCGGCAGGTCGAGGGCGTGCACCGGGCCGTTCTCGTTGAGGTGCGGCGCGAGCCGCTCGTAGTAGGTGGCGGCGATGCCCAGACCGGCGACGAGGACGAACGCACGGTCGCCCGGCTGCCCGATCGAGCTCACCCGGACGTAGGTGCCGTCGACGGCGATCCGGTCGACCTCGACCTGCACGTCGGCGTCCTCGGCACGCGCGAGCGCACCGGCGGGGTCGGGTGCGGGCGGCGGGGTCCGGTCGTCCTGGTCGTCCTGTTCGGTCACGGGGCCTCCTGGGATCGGCGACCTCCCACCGTACCCGCCGTTCAGCCGCCGAACGCGGAAGCGGGCGCGCCGTGCACCCGGGTGGGGACCGCGAACACCGCCCCGGAGTGCGGGTACTGCTCGAGCTGTTCCTCGGTGCTGTTCTCGCGCGCCGTGGCGACGAAGAGCGTCGACGCGTCCGGTCCGCCGAAGGCCACGGAGGTCACGTTCGGCGCGGGCACCTCGACGGTCTCGAGGTGTCGGCCCTCGGCGTCCCAGCGCTCCACCCGGCCGGCGCCGTAGACCGCCGTCCAGAAGCAGCCCTCGTCGTCGCGGACCAGCCCGTCGTGTGCGGCGCCGCTGACGAAGGGCTCGAGTTCGCCGAGTACGCCGTCGGGGCCGTACGAGCCGCGGTAGATCGTCGAGGTGCTCGTGTCCGTGACGTACATCACGCTGCCGTCGGCCGACCACTCGATGCCGTTGGTCACGCCGAAGCCCCCGCGGAGCACGCGCGTCGTGCCGTCGGGCTCGACCGAGTACAGCGCTCCCGCCGGGTCCTGGTCGGAGAGGTCCATGCTGCCGACGAGGAACCGACCGAAGGGGTCGCACTTGCCCTCGTTGAACCGCATCTCGGTGGTCGCGTGCCGCACCCGCACCAGCTCGCGCTCGACGACGCCGCGCTCGTCGGTGAGCACGACCGCGTCGCCCAACGCCGCGACGAACCCGCCGGCGGCGCGTGGCTGGAAGCTCGCCAGGGGCGGCGGCAGTGCGACGCTCGACTCGACCGTGCCGTCCGCGCGGGCGGTGGTGAGCAGGCCCAGGGTGATGTCGGTCCAGCGGAGCCGCTCGTTGGTCGGGTCCCAGACGATGCTCTCGGCGAGGACCGCCTGCTCGTCGCAGAAGACGGTCACGGGCCCGGTCACGGCGTCGGTGTGCATGCGTCCCGTCTACCGGGGCCGGCGTGCACGACCTGCCAGCGAGATGCGGCGGACTCGGTCGGACCGCGGGCGCCGGAGACCGCCCGAGACACCGGCGTCGGACGGAGACGCCTTCATCCCGGCGAGACGCCGTCGGATCCGGCGGCGTCTCGACGACTCGGGTGCGTCCGGCACCGACGCCGGCGTCTCACAGCGGTCCACACGGACCGATGCCGACGGCTCGCAGTGGTCCGCACCGACCGACGCGCGCTCGGGTCAGAGGCGCGCGAACCGGGCGCGGAAGAAGCTGTAGACGCCGTACGCCAGGAACCCGATGCCGACCGCGACGAGCACCACCGATCCGGCGGGCAGGTCGCGCAGCGCGTCGAACGCCCCGTCGAGCCCCGTCGCCTGGTCCGGGTCGCTCCGGACGCCGGCGACGACGATCAGCACCCCGACGACCGCGACGGCGATCCCCTTGCCGACGTACCCGACGGTCCCGAGCACGGTCACGGCACGGTCGAGGGGCTGCCGCGGCCGGACGAGCTGCTTCCAGAAGGAGCGACGGCACCCCTGCACGACCAGGGCCGCACCGATCGCGATCGCCACGGCACCGACGGCGATCAGCAGGAACACCCCGCCGGGCGTCGCGAGGGCCTCTGCCGCCGCGCTCCGGGTCGACCCGCTGGAGCTCGTGCCGGCCCCGAGCGCGAACGACCCGGCCGAGTACGAGACGACGCCGTAGACGACCGCCTTGCCGACGTCCTTCGCCCGTGCCGCCCACCCGCGGGCGCTGTCGGACCGGCCGCCGACGACCGCCTCGAGCAGGAGCCGCAGGGCCAGCGCTGCGGTGCCGACGGCGACGACCCAGAGCAGGGCCACGCCTCCGGGGACCTCGGCGAGCTGCCGCAGCGCTCCCGACTGGTCCGTCTCGCTGCCCCCGGACGCGTTCCCGATCCCGAGGAGCACGACGAGGTACCCGATCAGCAGGTGGACCACACCGCTGCCGACGTACCCGGCCCGCGCCGTCAGCTCGAACCACCTGCTGTCGGCGACACGCTTCGCCTGTCGTCCGGTCTCGCGTGCTGCTCGTTCCGCCTGGTCGCTCATCCCTTCGAGCGTGCCCGACGCACGGACCGCTGTCCGCAGCGGGGCGCACCGCGTGTCGGGACGAGCGCCGGACGGGAGGCACGTGGCGGACGGCCACGCGCCTCCCCGTCCGGTGTCAATCACCCTTGACGTTGACGACCTGCCGCAGCGTGTGCCGGACCGTCACCAGGTCGACGGCATCCGCCATGACCTGGTCGATGGGCTTGTAGGCCGCGGGGATCTCGTCGAGGAACGCGTCCGTGTCGCGGTACTCGATCCCCGCCATCGCCTCGCGCAGCTGCTCGTGGGTGAAGGTCCGCCGGGCAGCGGACCGCGAGAACAGCCGACCGGCGCCGTGCGGCGAGGACTCGAGCGACGGCTTGTCACCGAGCCCCTCGACGACGTAGGAAGCGGTCCCCATCGATCCCGGGATGAGACCGGGCTGCCCTGCCTTCGCCTGGATGGCACCCTTCCGGGACACCCACACGCTCTTGCCCCAGTGCGTCTCACGCTGGGTGAAGTTGTGGTGGCAGTTGATCCGCTCCTGCTCGTCCACCGGCTGGCCGAGCACCTCGGACAGCTGCCGGACGACCCGGTCCATCATCTCCTCGCGGTTGAGGAGCGCGAAGTGCTGCGCCCACCGGAGCTCGGCGATGTAGCGGTCGAACTCCGGGGTGCCCTCGACGAGGTAGGCCAGGTCGGGGTCCGGCAGCTCGATCCACCAGCGCTGCATCATCCGCTTGGCGACGGCGATGTGCCGCTGGGCGATCTTGTTGCCGACGCCGCGCGACCCGGAGTGCAGGAAGAGCCAGACCCGGTCCTGCTCGTCGAGCGAGACCTCGATGAAGTGGTTGCCCGAACCGAGCGTGCCGAGCTGGTTCCGCCAGCCGCCGTGTGCTCCGGCCGGGTCGAACCCGGCGGCCGCGGCCATCGCCTCGAGCTCGGCGATCCGCGGCTCGGCGGTGGCGACGACCTTCCGGTTCGACGCCCCGGCGGACAGCGGGACCGCGCGCTCGATCTGCTCACGGAGGGGCTGCAGGTCGGCGGGCAGGTCCGCGGCAGCGAACTGCGTGCGCACCGCGATCATGCCGCAGCCGATGTCGACACCGACGGCCGCCGGCATGACGGCGCCGAGGGTCGGGATCACGGAGCCGACGGTGGCGCCGAGACCGAGGTGCGCGTCGGGCATCAGCGCGAGGTGCGGGAACACGAACGGCATCCGGGCCGTCGTGCGGGCCTGCTGCTCGGTGTTCTCCTCGAGCATCGAGGCCCAGCTGAGCAATCGGTCGTTGATCTTCTCCACGGTGTTCGTCCTTCGTCGTGACGGTCATCGACGGCCGGGCGGCCGTCGTGGTGACGGCCGGGTGGCCGTCGTGGTGACGGCCGGGCGGCCGTCGTGGTGACGGCCGGGTGGCCGTCGTGGTGACGGTCCGGGGCGGACGGATCCTGCGCCTCCGGCTCGGTGCAGTGCACCTGTGGAGGAACGACGGGAGGGACGCCCCGGGCCGGGTGGGCACGGGACGTCGGGGGACGGCGCGTGCCTACGTGGGTTCGCGGAGGGACGGGTTCGCGTACTGCACCGCGGGCAGCACGACGAGCGCATCGAGCTGGCGCTCGAGGCGGCTGCTGTGCTGCTGGGCGTGCATCGCGGTCCCTCCGTGGGTGCCCGGGGCGGGCGGTCCTGCCCGACGGGCAGGAGGACCGACAGTAGTGCGACACGCCCGGGCCGCACAACTCACCCGGGCGTGTCGCGGTTCTCTCAGCCGTTCCTGCACGGTCGGGAGGCACACCACGACCGTCCACAGCGGGGTACGCCCGGCTGATGGTCGCCCCGCCGGGCCGGGCAGGCTGGTGGTATGACCGAACGGACCCGCGACACCCCCGACGCGAACGACAACGAGGAGCGCACCGACGGCTACGTGCCGCTCCGCTCCTACGGAGCCATCGGTGACGGCCGCACGGTCGCGCTCGTCGCACGCGACGGCCGGATCGACTGGCTGCCGATCCCCTCGATGGACTCCCCACCGGTCTTCGCGAGCATCCTCGACGCCGAGCACGGGGGGCACATCGCACTCCGTCCCACCGGCGACGCCAGCGTCGAGCGCGAGTACCTGCCGGGCACGAACGTGCTCGTCACGACGTGGACGACCGACAGCGGGTCCTGCACGGTCACGGACGCGATGGTCACCGGCGTCGCCGGTCGGCTGCCGTGGGCCGAGATCGGCCGCTGCGTACAGGGTGTCTCCGGCACCGTCGAGATGGAGTGGGCGGTCGTCCCCGGCACCCTGCTGAACACGGCGGAGCCGCGACGCATCGACACGGCCAACGGCACGGTGATCGGTATCGACGGCGTGACCATCGGCATCGTGCAGCACGGCTTCGAGCCCGTGCACGACGACGGGCCTCGGTTCTCCGGACGCTTCACCACGAACGAGGGGTCGAAGTCGATCCTGACGATCGTCGGTACCGAGAACGAGCCGATCTTCATGCCCGAGCCGGAGCGCACGCTCGACGCGGTCGACCGGACGATCGAGAACTGGTCGACCTGGTCGGAGACCTTCTCGTACGACGGCCCGTGGGCCGACGCCGTGCAGCGCAGTGCGCTCGCGCTGAAGCTGCTCATCTACTCGCCCACGGGTGCGATCGCGGCGGCGCCGACGACGAGCCTGCCCGAGGACCGCACGGGCGGCAAGAACTGGGACTACCGGTTCGCCTGGGTCCGAGACCTGTCGTACACCGTGCATGCCCTCACCCGCTTCGGGCTCCGCGAGGAGACGCACGCGGCGGTGTCCTGGGTGATGCGGACCATCGCCGAGCACGACGAGACCATGCCGATCTTCTACGACCTGAACGGCGAGAAGACCGACGGCGTCGAGGAGCGCGACGTCCCCGGGTGGAACGGCATCGGTCCGGTGACGATCGGCAACCGTGCGGGCGACCAGCTGCAGCTCGGTGTCTGGGGTGACGTCTTCGAGATCCTCCGTCAGTACGTCAAGGCGGGCAACGTGCTCGACCGCCAGACCGCGAGCGTGCTCGAGCGGCTCGCGGACGACGCCTGCCACCGATGGCCCGAGCAGGACTCCGGTATGTGGGAGCTCCAGGAGGCGCAGCACTACGTGTCGAGCAAGGTCGGGTGCTGGCAGGCGCTCGACGCTGCGGTGGAGCTCCACGACGCCGGCATGATCGACGGACCGCGCGAGAAGTGGATCGAGAACCGCGAACTCATCGAGCAGTGGGTCGCCGAACACGGGTGGGACGAGGAGCGCGGGTACTACGTGATGTACCCGGGGTCCGACGCGATCGACACCTCGATCCTGCTGCACGCGATGTCGTCGTTCGACCGCGGCCCGCGCATGGCGTCGACCATCCGCGCGATCGAGGAACAGCTGCAGCACGGCCCCCTGGTCTACCGGTACTCCGGCATGGACCAGGAGGAGTCGCCCTTCGTCGCGTGCTCGTTCTGGCTCGCGGCCGCCATGGCGTGCACCGGTCGGGTGGACGATGCCCGTTCCCTGATGGACGACATGGTGGCGCAGGCGAACGACGTCGGCCTGTTCAGCGAGATGCTCAGCGCCGAGGACGGGGCGTTCATGGGCAACATCCCGCAGGGGCTGTCCCACCTCGCGCTCATCCAGGCGGCGCTGACGATCGAGGAGGTCGCCGCCGAGTCGTGAACCGGGCGCGGACCCGGTCGGGCGGGTCAGTGGTGCCCGCCCGACCGCGACGGTCGTACGCTGCTCAGCCCAGGGTGATCGCCACGAGGCCGGCGACCCCGACCAGGTAGAGCACGACCACGACGAACGAGTCGACGCCCATGCCGATGATCCGCCGCCCCGGCCGGAACACCAGGCCGACCGCGTAGACCAGCGTCAGCAGCGCGGCGAGGGCCGTCAGGTACACGTCACTCGCGTTCGCCTGCGGCAGCACCGCCTTGCCGGACAGCACCGTGGCGACCAGGAACAGCACCGGCAGGAACGCGTTGCCACCGAAGATGTCCGACATCGCGAGGTTGTCGTCGCCCTGCCGGACGGCCTGGATGCCGGTGGAGATCTCCGGCAGACTCGTGGCGAGGGCCAGCACCGTGGCGCCGAAGAGCACCCCGGACAACCCGATCTGCTCCGACGCCGCATCACCCGCACGTTCGAGGACGACACCGGCGACCAGCGTCGCGAGGGCCGACACAGTGAAGACGACCGCCGCCTTCCGGGTGCTCATCCGCGGTGGGTCCTGCTTCCGTGTCCGGTGCCCCGACGCGTGCGGTGACGCGTCGGGCGCCCGGCCGTCCTGGTGCCACGGCAACCCCTTGCCGGCGCGCTGCACGAGCAGGAGCCCGACGACCCAGATGGCTGCGATGAGCACCACGTCCGGTGTGAGTCGTGCGACCACGAGGTCGGGCGGGAGCTGACTGCCGGCCACGACCACGGCGAGCACCGCGACGACGACGACCGCCTCGAGCACGAGGGTCAGCGACGCAGCACGGTAGGTGAGCGGCCGCACCCCCTTGCCCCGTCGGCCGAAGGCGTCGAGGATCGCGATCACGACGGTCTGCAGGGCGATGCCACCGAGGATGTTGCCGGCAGCGACCTCGATGTTGCCGGACAGGCCCGCGCTGACCGTGATGGCGATCTCGGGCAGGTTCGTCGCGACGGCCAGGACGATGAGCCCGCCGAGCGCGCTCCCGAGGTGCAGTCGGTCGTCGAGGACGTCGGTGGTCTTCGAGAGCTGGATGCCTGCGACCCAGATCACCGCGGCACCGGCCACGAAGATCACGACGAGCATCCAGAGCGGCAGGGATCCCATGCCCTCACCGTGGCCCCCGACGGCCGCGACCGCTCCGAGGTGTGCGCCGAACGGCTCGACGGCGACCGGCCAGCGTGGACGGCCGCTGAGCACACCGTCGGCGGTGCGGCGCATGATGGACGGGCGATGAACGACGTCGATGCACGGATGGACCGGCTGCGGCGAGCCGCCCGGTACCGGTACCAGCAGCTCGTGGACAGCGAGATCGAACGCGGCTCCCTCGACCCGGACGAGGTCCGCGAGGAACGACGCCTGCTCCGGCTGCAGGACGTCGAACGGCACGCTCGTGCCCGCATCGAGGAGGCCGAGCGCCGCGGGGTCTTCGAGGGGAACCCGTACCACGGCAAACCGCTGCCGGGGAACGACGGACGGCACGACCCCGACTGGTGGATCAAGGCGAAGATCGAACGTGAGGACATCCGCGGCATCGCCCCGCCGGCGCTGGCGCTGCGGACCGAGGACGCCGAGCTCGACGACCACCTCGACGCGCTCACGACCGAGGACGACGTCCGCGCGGTCCTCGTCGACTTCAACGCCCGCGTCAAGGAGGCCCGACGGCAGCTGCTCGGCGGACCGCCGGTCGTCACGCCGATGCGCGACGTCGACGTCGAGGTGGAGCGGTGGCGCGAGCGGCGGGACGCCCGCCGCGCCGCGGACGAGCGGGCGGCCGCCGACCGTGCGGCTGCGGAGCAGGCGGCACGGCCGCGTCGGTGGTGGCGTCGGGCGTGACCTGGGCTGCACGAGGCGCGCACCGTGTCCTCGTCCGCCGTGCCGGACCGCGGCCGGTGTCGCGGCGCTGGGCCGTGCCTCCAGGCCGACCCGATCGACCGCACCCGCCTGCGCTGCCGGCCCGGACGTGCAGAAGGCGCCGCTCCCGTGGTGGGGAGCGGCGCCTTCTCGTGGTGGTGCGGGTGCGGCGGGTGTGCCGCGGGGTGTTACTTGATCTGCGCGGTGATGGTCGCGGTGCCGACGAGCAGCCCGCCCTTGACGGCGTCGGTCTTGAAGGTGCTGTTGAGCAGCTTCGCGGCGTCGTCGGAGACGTGGACGGTGGTGCCGGTCAGGATGGCGTTGTCACCCTCGAGCTGCAGCGGCTTGAGCGTGCCACCGTGCAGCGAGAACAGGTAGGCGTTCGAAGCGGCGACCTCGCCGTTGACGAGGACGTCACCGTAGAGCTTCGACGAGCCCGGGTTCACGACGAAGTTCTCGAGCGTGACCGTGGTGTCGCCGGCCTTGAGGGTCAGACCGGAACCGTTGTGGTCCAGCAGGCCCTGCACGTAGGGGCGGTAGTTACCGTCCGGGCTCCAGTAGGTGACCGAGCCGGCGGTGATCGGGAACGACACGGAGCCGTCCTCGAGCTTCGCGTCGCCGGAGACGCCCGGGGTCAGCCCGAGGGAGGTGAGGGCGTCGGTGAAGCCCTTGTCGAGTGCGACGGCGGTGTTGCCACCCTTGACCTCGGGGACCGATGCGACCGGGGCCGGGATCTTCGAGGCCTCGGACGAGGACGAGACCGTCTGCACGTTCGGGGTCGCGGCGTTCGCCGTGCTGATGCCGAACGCGGCACCACCGAGGACGAGGGCGCCGGTGGTGGCGAGGGTGATCGAGGTCTTCATGGACTTGCGCATGAGTGGGTTCCTTCCGTTGTCGCGCTCGGCGCGATTCCCTGTGTGCGCGCCGAACACACCCCGAAGAGGGGTGGAGAACCAGCTACTTGCGGCTGGTGAGCGCTCCGGGTGTTTCCCGGCTGATGCAAGGGATTCGGGGCCCTCGCCCGATCGGATTGGACGAAGTTCCTGGGGAACTCCGGCCCCCTGCTCCGTAGCGTGGAGACATGGCCCCCGTACACATCCCGAGCACCGACCGGATCCGGGCGATCGACGCCTGGTGGCGCGCCGCGAACTACCTCACCGTCGGGCAGATCTACCTCCTCGACAACCCGCTGCTCACCCGTCCCATCGACCCGGACGACGTCAAGCCGCGCCTGCTCGGGCACTGGGGCACCTCCCCCGCGCTGAACCTCGTCTACGCGCACTGCAACGCGCTCATCGCCGAGACCGACCGCGACCTCCTCTACGTGTGCGGGCCCGGGCACGGTGGCCCCGCGATGAACGCGAACGCCTGGCTCGAGGGGACCTGGGGCGAGCTGTACCCGGACATCACGCCGGACCCCGAGGGGCTCCGGAAGTTCTTCAAGCAGTTCTCGTTCCCGGGCGGCATCCCGTCCCACGCCGCCCCGGAGACGCCCGGATCCATCCACGAGGGCGGCGAGCTCGGCTACTCGCTCGCGCACGCGTACGGCGCGGCGCTCGACAACCCGGACCTCGTCGTGGCGTGCGTCGTCGGTGACGGCGAGGCCGAGACCGGTCCCCTGTCCGGCTCCTGGCAGGCGCACACCTTCCTCGACCCGGTGTCCGACGGAGCCGTGCTGCCGATCCTCAACCTCAACGGCTGGAAGATCGCGAACCCGACCGTCCTCGCGCGCATCCCCGACGAGGACCTCACCGCGTACTTCCGTGGCCTCGGGTACGAGCCGATCGTCGTCGACTCCGCACGCGTGGACCACGACCCGTTCGCGGTGCACGCGCTGTTCGACGGTGCCCTCCGCCGCGCGCTCGCGAGCATCGACGACATCCAGGCCGCCGCTCGGGCCCAGGCCGAACGGGCCGCAGCCGGACAGCCGGCAGGCGCAGCCGACCTGCGTCCACGCTGGCCGATGATCGTGCTCCGTACCCCGAAGGGCTGGACCGGCCCGCAGGAGGTCGACGGCGAGCGCGTCGAGGGCACCTTCCGCGCCCACCAGGTCCCGCTGCCGGCCGTGCGCGAGGACGCCGGACACCGCGAGCAGCTCGAGGAGTGGATGCGGAGCTACCGCCCGGACGAGCTGTTCGACGCCGACGGCCAGCCGACCGGGATCCTCACGACCATCCGGCCGCAGGGCGACCTCCGCATGAGCGCCACGCCGCACGCCAACGGCGGGCGCATCCGCACCGCGCTCGACCGTCCGCCGCTCGAGCCGTACGCGGTCCCCGTCGGCGAGGACGCCAGCTCGACCGCGACCCTCGGGCCCTGGCTCGCGGAGCTGACCTCGCGGAACGGGTCGTCCTTCCGCCTGTTCGGGCCCGACGAGACGGTGTCGAACAAGCTCGACGCCGTGTTCGACGTGACCTCCCGGGTGTGGCGTGCCCGTCGCGCGGCCGGCGACGAGCACCTCGGCGCTCGTGGCCGGGTCATCGAGGTCCTGTCGGAGCACCTGCTCGAGGGGATGCTCGAGGGCTACGTGCTCACCGGCCGCCACGGGCTGCTCAACACCTACGAGGCGTTCGCGCACATCATCGACTCGATGGTCGGGCAGTACGCGAAGTGGCTCGAGTCGTCGACCGACATCGACTGGCGCGCGCCCGTGTCGAACCTGTCGATCCTGCTGTCGTCGCACGTGTGGCGCCAGGACCACAACGGCTTCTCGCACCAGGACCCGGGCTTCCTCGACGTCGTCGCCTCGAAGCAGCAGGACCTCGTGCGCATCAAGCTCCCGGCGGACGCGAACACCCTGCTCGCCGTGGCAGCGCACGCGTTCGAGACCACGGACCGCATCGAGGTGATCGTCGCCGGGAAGCACCCCGAGCCGGTCTTCCTGTCCCTCGAGGACGCCGTCGCGCACGCGGCAGCCGGACTCGGCGTCTGGGACTGGGCCGGCACCGAGCAGACGGTCGGACGCGCCGACGTGCTCCTCGCGAGCGCCGGTGACGTGCCGACGGTCGAGGCCGTCGCCGCCGCGGACATCATCCGGAAGCACGCGCCCGAGGTCGGAGTCCGCTTCGTGAACGTCGTGGACCTGCTGTCCCTCGGCGACCCGCGGAAGCACGAGCACCCGGTCAGCGACGAGCGCTACGACGAGGTCTTCCTGCCCGGCACGCCGACGGTGTTCGCCTTCCACGGCTACCCGTCGCTCGTGCACCAGCTGACGTACCGCCGGAACGGCCACGACGACCTGCACGTGCACGGCTTCCTCGAGCAGGGCACCACCACGTCGCCGTTCGACATGCTCATGCTGAACGAGATGGACCGCTTCTCGCTGGCGCACGACGCACTGTCGCGGGTCGACGCCGACGCGCACGCTGACCTGCTCGCGAAGCTCACCGAGGCGCGGGACGCCGCGCGGACCTTCGCCTACTCGAAGGGCGAGGACCACCCGTCGCTGTCGGGCTGGGAGTTCCGAGGGTGGCCGCAGGACGAGCCGACCGACGGCGGGACCGGGGGCGACCCGGGCGCCGGCGAGACGGAGGGCGCTGCCCCCGGCAACTGACGTCCCGCCTCCGTCGGCTCCTCCCGGCCGCTCTTCCTGCACGCGCTCGCTGCGCGCTCTTGCTGCGCGCTCTTCCTGCACAGCCTGGAGGCGCTGCGAACCGTCCACAGGACCGGTCACGCCCGTCGCGTGGCCGGTCCTGTGCCGTGAGGCTCGGGGCACGGACGTCGGATGGGTGAGCGCGGTGGTCGCGCTGGTCCGAGCAGAACGAGGCCGAGCTGATCGAGGACCTCCGCCAGGAGTGGCGGGAGCGCCAGGAACGGGCCCGCCACCGAGCGTCAGAGCACGAGACCGCCGACACCGCGGGTTGACGTGCCAGGCTGGGCACGTGCAGGACCTCGTCATCCCCGCTCCGGACCAGCCCACGCTGCCGACGACGTCCGGCGGTCGGTTCCCCGTCCGTCGGGTGTACTGCGTCGGCCGCAACTACGCAGCCCACGCCCGCGAGATGGGCCACGACCCTGACCGCGAGCCGCCGTTCTTCTTCACGAAGCCGGCCAGTGCCCTGGTCACCGACGGCGCCGACACCCCCTACCCGCCGGGTACCGACCGCCTCGAGCACGAGGTCGAACTCGTCGTCGCGCTCGGTCGTGGCGGGTCGGACGTCGCCGTGGCGGACGCCCTCGACCTGGTGTGGGGCTACGGCGTGGGGATCGACCTGACACGTCGCGACGTGCAGGCCGAGGCCAAGCGGCTCGGTCGGCCGTGGGACCTGGCGAAGGGCTTCGACGCCTCGGCCCCGGTCGGGACGCTCGTCCCGGCCGCCGGGGTCGACCCGACCACCGGCGCGATCGGCCTCCGCGTGGACGACGCACTGCGACAGTCGGGTGACCTGGCCGACCAGGTCTGGTCGGTCGCCGAGACGATCGCCGAGCTCTCGCGGTGGGTGGCCCTCGCCCCGGGTGACCTGCTGTTCACCGGGACCCCGGACGGCGTCGGGCCGCTGCAACGCGGCCAGGTCGTCACCGGCTTCGTCGCCGAGGTCGGAACGGTGACGACCCGCATCGTCTGACCTCCGGGCGCGGCCGGACGGTGCGCGACCACGCACCGCTGGGAACGTCCGCAGCCCCGGGGCGTACACCGGTCGGTGACGCCGGGGGACCATCGGCGCCAGACCACGGGACACCGCGAGCGTGCTCGACGCCGAGCGCGCCGGGGGCGGGTGCGTGTCCCGACCGAGGAGGTGCGCCGTGCAGGAACACGACCTGCTCGCGACGTCCTGGACCTGGGCGGGCGACGAGCCGATCGCCGACCGGGTCCGAGCCGTCGGGGATGCCGGGTTCTCCGGCCTGTCACTGTCACTCGACGACCTCCACGAGGTGCGGGCGACGACCGGGTTCGCGGCACTGCGACGTGTTCTCGACCGAGTCGGGATCGTCTGGGTGCAGCTCGGCCCACTCGACCGCTGGTGGAGCCACGGCGGACGCTCGACGGACGACGAGGCCGACCGTGGGGTCGTGCTCGAAGCGGCAGCGACCCTCGGCGCCTGGCAGGTCGTCGTCCGTGCCGACACCGGTGCCCACCCGGTCACGCCAGCGGCGATGACCGCGGACTTCGTCGACCTCGCCGCGCAGGCCGAGAAGGTCGGTGCCCGCCTGGTCCTCGAACCGGAGCCCTGGTCGAACCTGCCCACCGTCGAGCGGGCATCGCGCTTCGTCGCCGCGGCCGGCCACCCGAACGCCGGGCTGCTCCTCGACGCCATGCACACGCTCCGCGGCGGCTCCACACTCGCCTCGATCGCCCAGGGCGTCGCGCCGGAGGTGCTCGCCGCGGTGGAGCTCAGCGACGGCCTGCTGCACACCCCGTCCGGACTCACCCTCGCCGAGGAGTCCCGCAGTGCCCGGCACCTGCCGGGATCGGGCGCATGGGACCTGCCCGGGCTCGTCCGCGTGCTCCGGGGGCTCGGACACGAGGAGCCCTGGGGTGTCGAGGTCCGGACGGCCGCGCACCGGGCGATGCCCCTGGCCGACGCGCTCCGGACCGCAGTGGCCGCGACCCGGGCCGTGCTCGACGCCGCGGACGCCGCGGACGAGCCCGCTGCCCCGGCGATGCCGACCACGCCTGCCCCGACCTCCGCCGTCGACTTCGACGTCGCCGCACCTCCGCTCGATCGACCGGCACCCCGGACCGACGCGGGTACAGGCGCACCCGCGTAGCGTCGGGCGCATGACGGATCACGCAGCAGACGACGACCTCCTCCGGCGCTCGCAGGAGTCCATCGACGAGGCCAAGGCGGCAGCCGCCGAGGTCGACCTGCCCGAGCAGGAGGACCTGATCGACGAGGACCTGCCCGCCGCGGACACCGCGAAGCCCGCCGACGGTCCCGCGCCGGCGGCCTGAACGGGCCCGCCGAGGACCACGGAGACCGTCCGGGAGCCGAGCTCCCGGACGGTCTCCTCGTGTCCTCAGCGGCTCTGCAGGAAGAGATCCGACGAACGGCGTGACGAACCCCGGAGTCGACCCGTCACACCAGTGGACCCCGGAACCGTGGGGGTTCCGGACGCCCGGGCTCTGGTGATCCCGGGCCGCGGACGCGCCGTGGTCGGCCACCCCTGATCGCCGACCGCGGTGCACCGGCGGCGGTCCGTGCGTCCCCTGATCCGGCGCACGGACCGCCTCTGCCCGGGATCGCCGAGGCCGACCAGGTCAGGACTCGCGGACGACGTCCTCGGGCCCCTTGTCCGGCCGCCACCCGCGCCACGACGGCTGTCGGAGCCGACCGTCAGCCGTCCACTCGGCGAACTCGACCTCACCGACCCGACGCGGTGTGACCCAGTGGGCGTCGCGAGCATCCGGGCGAGGGACGTCGACGAACGGCGAGGTCTTCCGCTCCGTCTTCCCGAGGGCCTCCCCGATCTCGTCCAGGTCGCGGTCGCTGAACCCCGTCCCGACCCTGCCGACGTACTCGAGTCCGTCCGGGCCGGGTACGCCCAACAGCAGCGATCCGACGCCACCGGCCCGGCGCCCCCTGCCGGGCCGCCACCCACCGACGACGACCTCCTGCGTGACGTGGTGCTTGATCTTCACCCAGGCCTCGGAGCGGCGGCCCTCGGCGTACCGCGACGACCGTTTCTTCGCGACGACGCCCTCGAGCCCCCGCTCACGCGACGCCGCCACGGCATGGTCCAGGTCACCGTCGACCGCCTGGGGCACGTCGATCACCCCACCCCGCTCGACGACGGTCAGGAGCGCCTCGCGCCGGGCGTCGTAGCCGAGCCGCGTCAGGTCGTGTCCGTCGGCCTCGAGCACGTCGAAGAGCAGCAGGCGCACGGGTGTCCGGCGCCGAGCAGCCTCGACGTCACGAGCCCCGGTCAGTCCCATGCGGTCCTGCAGCAGACCGAACGACGGACGCCCGCGCTCGTCCAGCGCCACGACCTCGCCGTCGAAGACCCCGTCGACCCCGGCCCGCTCACCCAGCTCCTGCAGCTCCGGGTACTGCGCGGTCAGGTCGTTGTCGTTGCGGCTGCGCAGGGTGACCCGTCCGTCGCGCACGGTCGCCAGGGCACGGACGCCGTCCCACTTCATCTCGAACGCCCAGGCCGCCGGGTCGAGACGAGGCTCCCCCTGCACGGGGCTCGCGAGCATGGCCCGACGCTCGGCGGGCGACGTCGTCGCGGGCGCGGCACGTCCGATCCGCTGCCGCTCCGCAGCGCTCGGCGACGGTGTCCGGGAGGCTCGACCCGCATCCGCCTCGCCACCCCCGTCGGCGAGACGGTCCGGTTGGTCCTTCGTGCGGTGGATGAGCCAGTTCTGCTCGTCGCCGTCCTTCCCGCGGCCCCGCCCTCGGGTGTGCAGGAGCGCCAGCCGACGGACGCCGTTCGTGCGGCCGTGCAGCGTGACGATCACCTCTTCGCCGTCGCGCCACTTCTCGAGCTCGTAGGTGCCGTCGTCCCAGATCGTGACGGTCCCCCCGCCGTACTCGGCCTGCGGGATCGTCCCCTCGAACGAGCCGTACTCGAGCGGGTGGTCCTCGGTCTGCACCGCCAGGTGGTTCTTCCCGGGGTCGGTCGGCTCGCCCTTCGGCAGCGCCCAGCTCACGAGCACACCCTCGTGCTCGAGCCGGAAGTCGTAGTGGTCCCTGGTCGCGTGGTGCTCCTGGATGACGAACGTCGGCGTGCCGTCCTTCCGCACGGTCGGTGCGCCCTCGGGCACCGGCTCCGGCGTCCGCGACGCATCGCGCTTCGCGCGGTAGGCCGCGAGGCGGTCGCGAGCCGGTTGCTCTGCCTCGTTCGCACGCTGGGTCCGGTCGCCGTCCCAGTGGCCGTGGTCGGTCCTGCCCACCGCCAGCGAGGCGGAGGCGACCGGGTGCAGGAGGTCGCCGTGGGCCTCCAGGCGGTCGAGGACCTCCTCGAACTCCAGCTGGGCGAACCCGCGCTCCTCGAGCTCCCGCCAGGTCCGCGGCGCGGCGACGGTCGGCCGGTCACGGCCGCGCAGGGAGTACGGCGCGATCGTCGTCTTGTTGCCGTTGTTCTGCGACCAGTCGACGAAGACCTTGCCCCGTCGCTCGGCGCGGCTCATCGAGGACAGCACCAGGTCGGGCAGGTCCTGCTCCAACGCCCGGGCGAGCTCGTGCGCGACGTCGGACACCTGTGCGGTCGTGGCGCGCCCGTCGAGCGCCGCGTACAGGTGGATGCCCTTCGAGCCGCTCGTCACCGGGTACGGGTCGAGCCCCATGCCGTGCAGGATCTCGCGTGCGGCGAGCGCCACCTCGACGCACTCCGGCAGCCCGACACCCTCGCCGGGGTCGAGGTCGAGCACGAGCCGGTCCGGACGTTGCTGCGCGCCGCGGGGACCGAACCGCCACTGCGGGACGTGCAGTTCGAGCGCCGCCTGCTGCGCCGTCCAGACGAGCGTCGGCAGGTCGTCGACGATCGGGTACTCGGTGTCGTGCTCCTTGTGCGCGATCGTGTGGTGACGGACCCAGTCGGGCGCCGAGTCGGGCAGGTTCTTCTCGAAGAAGACCCCGCCGTCCACGCCGTTCGCCCAGCGCTTCCGCGTCACGGGGCGGTCCTTGACGTGCGGGATCATCCACGGGGCCACCCGCTCGTAGTACGCGATGACCTGGCCCTTGGTCGTCCCGGTCGCCGGGTAGAGCACCTTGTCGGTGTTCGTCAGGGCGATCCGACGGTCGCCGACCGTGACGGTGGTCTTCCGGGCGACGGGGCTCACAGCGCGACCCCGGTCGCTCCCGCCACGGTCAGGGTGCTGCCGGACGTGTACGAGGACTCCGGGCCGGCGAGGTGGACGTAGGCGCTGCCGAGCTCGACGGGCTGCGCCGGACGGCCGAAGGGGGTGTCCTGACCGTAGGCGGCGATCTCGTCACCGGGGTAGCTGATCGGCTGCAGCGGCGTCCACACCGGCCCCGGCACGACGCAGTTCGCCCGGATGCCCTTCGCCGCGAGCTGGCGGGCGAGTCCGTTCGTGTAGGTGATGATGGCGGACTTCGTGGCGGCGTAGTCGATCATCCGGTCCTGCGGTTGGTACGCCGAGACCGAGCTCGTGGTGACGATCGCGCTGCCGGGCGCCATGTGCGGGACGGCCGCTCGCACCAACCAGAACATCGAGTAGAGGTTGACCTTCATGGTGCGGTCGAAGTCCTCGGTCGACTGCTCGGTCACGTCCTCGTGCACCTGCTGGTGTCCGGCGACGAGCACGAGCGCGTCGAGGCCGCCGAGCTCGCTGACGGCGTCGCGCACGAGGGTGTCGCAGAACGCCTCGTCGGTCAGGTCGCCCGGCAGCAGCACGGCCCTGCGCCCGAGGTCGCCGACGACGTCGCGCACCTGTTCCAGGTCCTCGCGTTCCTCGGGCAGGGCGTTCAGCGCGACGTCGGCTCCTTCCTTCGCCATCGCGATCGCGGCAGCGCGCCCGATGCCGGAGTCGGCCCCGGTCACGAGCACCCGGTACCCGGGCATCCGCCCCGTCCCGAGGTAGGTCGTCTCGCCGTGGTCGGGCGCCGGGTCCATCGCGCTCGCCAGCCCCGACCCCTGCTGGGTCTGCGGCGGGAACGGCGGCCGGGCGTACTGCGAACGCGGGTCCTGCTTGTCGAGCTGGCTCATGGGCCCATGGTGCTCGCCGTGGCGGCACGACGGTTCAGGACCGGGCTGTTCCGTGGACGGGTCGTCCTGACACCGGAGCTGTGCAGGGACCGTCGGCCGTCAGACCGTCGTCCGCACCGGGGCGGCGAGCAGCTGCTCCGCACCGACCCGGTCGCCGCGTCCCTGCACGAGGGTGCCGACCCCCAGTACGGCCCAGACGACCGCGACACCCCAGTCGCCTGCGGTCCCCGACGCCGCGAGGATCGCCCACAGCGCGGCCAACCCGACGAACACGCACCCGCTGGTGCGTCGCTGCCGTGCGTCCGCCAGCCACCGTTGCACCCGCGGACGCCAGACCGCGTCCGGGACCTCGGCGGGGACGCGTCCCTCGTCCACCCACCGTCGCGTCGCGACGACGGCGGCACGACCGCCCCGTCGCGCCCAGGACCAGACCTGCAGCGCGGGGAGCACGACCGCCAGCGCGAGGCCGAGCACGACGACTGCGACCCAGGGGACCGGTCGCGGTTGCAGCGCGAAGAACACCGCCGGTGCGACCGCCCCGGTGACCGTCAGGGCGACGAGCTGCCACCACCCCGACGCGCCGATCCGGTCGTCGTCCGTCGTCGTCATCGCCGTCGCCGCGCTGGCCGTCGTCGTCTCGTGGTCCCCCGTCATGTGCAGCACGGTACGCCCTCCGGCGCCAGGCGCGGCTGGCGATCCGCCCGGAACTGAGGGCCCGTCGCCGCACTCACGGGCATCATGTGCCCATGAGGTCGATCTGGAAGGGCTCCATCGCGTTCGGGCTCGTCAACGTGCCCATCAAGGTGTACGCGGCGACCGAGACCCACGACGTCTCCCTGCACCAGGTGCACGACGAGGACAAGGGCCGCATCCGGTACAAGCGCGTGTGCGAGTTCGGCCACGAGGTCGAGTACGCCGACATCCAGCGCGCCTACGACGACGGCGACAAGACCGTCGTGCTGACGTCCGACGACTTCAAGCATCTCCCCGAGGAGCAGTCGCACGAGATCGAGGTGCTCGAGTTCGTGCCCGTCGACCAGGTCGACCCGATGATGTTCGAGAAGTCGTACTACCTCGAGCCGGACTCCCGCTCGCCGAAGGCCTACGTGCTGCTCCGCGAGACGCTGTCGAAGACCGACCGGCTCGCGATCGTGCAGTTCACCCTGCGGCAGAAGACCCGGCTCGGCGTGCTGCGGGTGAACGAGGACGTCATCCTGCTGCAGGGGCTGCTCTGGGGCGACGAGGTCCGGGCTGCTGACTTCGCGGCCCTCGACGCGTCGGTGAAGGTCAGCGCGAACGAGCTGAAGATGTCGTCCTCGCTCGTCGAGAGCATGTCCGCCGACTTCGACCCGGACCGCTACACGGACTCCTACCAGGAGGAACTGCAGCAGCTCATCGACGCGAAGCTCGAGGCCGGCGACGACGTCGACACCGCGGAGACGTTCGGTGAGCGCTCCGAGGACGAGGAGGACGGCGACGGCGGGGACGTCATCGACCTGATGGCGGCCCTGCGGGCCTCGGTGGACAAGAAGCGGTCGGGTCCGTCGGGGTCGTCGCGGTCCTCGTCACGGTCATCGTCACGGTCCGGAGGCTCGGGGTCGCGCTCGTCGTCCGGCGCACGGTCGTCGTCCGGTTCCGCTGGTGCGGACGGGGACGCGGAGGCGGAGAAGGCCCCCACCGAGAGGGCACCGGCGAAGAAGACCCCCGCGAAGAAGACCCCCGCGAAGGAGACCCCGGCGAAGGAGCCCGCCGCGAAGAAGGCTCCGGCGAAGAAGCCCCCCGCGAGGAAGCAGGCCAGCTAGCCGTCGCGTCGGGTCCGGCGGAGCGCGAGCGGGATCGAGACCCAGAGCGCACCCGTGCCGAGGAACACGACCACCCCGCCGATGATCCCGCCGACGTCCCCGATCACGACGTCGAACACGAACAGCACGGTGCCCGAGAAGAGCAGCGCGCTCGCCGCGAGTGCCGCGATGAGCAGCGCGTTGCCGGCACGCACCAGATCGTGCTTCTGGCGCTGCCGGAACACCAGACGGTGCGCGGAGACAGCGGACAGCGCGACGACCGTGATCACCACGGCGAGCGCGACGAGCACGAGGTAGACGACCTCCTCGCTGGTGCTGAGCATCGTGAACCGCTGCTGGAACGGCAACGTCAGCAGGAACCCGGCCAGGATCTGCGTCCCGGTCTGCACGATCCGGAGCTCCTGTTGGATGTCCGACCAGTTCCGGTCCCACCGCTCGGTCGGGGTCTCGTGTCGCCCCCGTTCGGTGTCCTGTGCTGCACCGCTGACGTCGCTCATGCGCCGAACCTACTGCGCCGGACCCACGGTGCCGACACGAGCCGGAAACACGACTCCGCGAGACTGTCCGCATGACTCCACAAGAGCCAGGGAGCCTGCAGTCGTCATCCGTGACCGCAGGCCCGCCCGTCACCGTGTCCATCACCCGCCTGGTCGAGCCCGACCGCATCCCCGACGCCACCGCGTGGGTGCAGTCCGGCGTCAACCTCGCGAACCGCTACCCGGGCTTCCTCGGCTCCGGGTGGGTCCGGTCGCACGCCACCAGTCGGGAGTGGCACATGCTCTACCGGTTCGCCGACCACGAGCAGCTCGCCACGTGGGAGAACTCCGACGACCGGCTCCGCTGGCTCGACCAGGGGCGTGACCTCGTGGTGGAGTCCCGGGTGGAGAAGCGCACCGGCATCGAGGGCTGGTTCGACGCCCCGCAGGACGCCCCCGCGTCGAGCGCCCCGCCCCGCTGGAAGCAGGCCGTGAGCATCTGGCTCGGGTTCTTCCCGGTCAACCTCGCCTTCACCTACCTGGTCGGCTGGCTCGTCCCGGCGTTCGGGCACCTGGCCGTGCTGCCCCGCGTGCTCGTCACGACGCTCGTGCTCACGCCGATCATGACGTTCTGGGTGCTGCCCGTCGTCACGGGGCTGATCCGCCCGTGGCTGCTCGCTCCCCCGCGACCCGCCCGGCAGCGCTAGGCCCCGTCCGAGCCCGACCGCCCGGCCGGGTCGGGTCGGGTCGGGTCTCAGCCGAGCACGGAGAGCTGGTCGAGCCGCTCGAGGATCACGCCCTCGCGCAGCGCCCACGGGCAGATCTCGAGCGCCGGCAGGTCGAAGATGTCCAGGCAGGCCTCGGCGACGAGCGCTCCCGGGACGACCTGGTGCGCCCGGCTCGGCGAGACGCCCGGCAGGTCGGCCAGCTGGTCGAGCGACATCGTCAGGAGTGACGGCAGCCGCTCGCGGAGCACCACGCCGTCGAGGGACCGCGGCACGAGCGGTCCCGCGGCCGAGGGCGCGGCGCCGCAGATCCGGGCGATCGACCGGAAGGTCTTCGAGGTCGCCACCGCCCGGTCGGGCCGCCCGGCACGCAGCAGCAGTCCGGCGTCGCGGGCGATCGCGACGCGGATCTCGTGGCGGATGCGGCGGACGTCGTCCTCCGAGGGCGTGCCCGCCGCGAAGTACCGGCGCGCGAGTCGGGCAGCGCCGATCGGCATCGACCACGCGACGTCGGGGGCCTCGTCGGCACCGCCGGCGATCTCGAGCGAGCCACCGCCGATGTCGAACACCGCAAGGCGTCCGGCGGACCACCCGAACCAGCGTCGGACGGCCAGGAAGGTCAGGCGCGCCTCGTCCTCGCCGGACAGCACCGCGAGCTCGACGCCGGTCTCCCGCTCGACGTGCGCGAGCACCTCGTCGGAGTTCACGGCGTCGCGGACGGCCGAGGTCGCGAAGCCGAGCATGTCCTCGCAGCCGCGCTCCTCGGCGACGCGGACGGCATCGGCGACGAAGGTCGTCAGCGCGTCGACCCCGACCGCGGTCACCGCACCCGACTCGTCGAGGTGCTCGGCGAGCCGGAGGGCCTGCTTGGACGACGACGCCGGCAGGGGCGCGGCTCCGCCGTGGGCGTCCACCACGAGCAGGTGGCCGGTGTTGGACCCGATGTCGAGGACTCCGACGCGCATGCACCAACGCTAGCGGCCGTTGTCTCCCGCGGGACGCAACGGGACGGGACGGGCGGGGGAGGCCCGGGCTACGGCCGCAGGAACGACTCCAGGTCCGACGTGGTCGGGTAGGAGGCCTGCGCGCCCGGCTTGGTCGCGGCGTACGCGCCGACGCCGACGGCGAAGCGCGCGGCCTCGAGCAGGGAGTCCCCGGCGTCGAGTCGGAGCGCCACCGCCCCCATGAACGCGTCGCCGCAGCCCGTGGTGTCGACGGGCTCGACCCGCACGGCGTCGACGTCGACCGGCGCGGCATCCCCGTCGTGCACCGTGCAGCCCGCGCCGCCCCGGGTCACGATCGAGCGTGCGACGCCGTGGTCCCCGAGCTCGGCGGCCTCGTGCTCGTTGACCAGCAGCACGTCGGTCAGGTCGAGGAGCTCCTGCGGCACGGCGCCGAACGGCGACAGGTTCGTGAGCACCGTCGCTCCGGCGGCCCGGCCGGCCCGCGCGGCGGCGAGCACGACGTCGATCGAGACCTCGAGGCAGAGACCGAGCACCCCGGCGCCGTCGAGGGCGTCGGCGGGTACGTCGTCCGGGGTCAGCGTGGCGTTCGCGCCGCCCGAGATCACGATGGTGTTCTCCCCCGCGGCGTCGACCGTGATGACGGCCGTCCCGGTGGCGACGCCCTGCCGGACCGCCACGTGCGTGGTGTCCACGCCGGCCGATGCGACGGACTCGCGCAGCAGTGTGCCGTTCCCGTCGTCGCCGACCGCACCGATCATGCGGACGGTGCCCCCGAGCCTCCCGGCTGCCACCGCCTGGTTGGCGGACTTGCCACCGGGCAGGATCGCGAGGTCGGACCCCTGCAGGGTCTCCCCGGGCTTCGGGAAACGCTCGGTGCGGACCACCAGGTCCGCGTTGAGGCTGCCCACGACGACGATGCCGCTCATGCGGTGGCTCCTGTCTCGGCCGAGGCCGGGCGCGGGATGAGGAAGGACGTGGCGAGTGCCGCGCAGGTGATCGCGGCACCGAGGAGCATGCCACCGGAGTAGCCGGCGGTGCCCGCTGACCCGCCGGTGCCGAGTGCGATCTGCAGCGCCGGGAGGACCGCGAAGCTGATGCCCGCACCGAGGTTGAACGCGCCCGCGTTGAGGCCCGGCAGGAAGCCGGGGTTCGAGTCCGGCGAGAGCACGATGCCGAGCCCGTTCAGCACGATGTTCGCGATGCCCGCGTAGGTGATGCCGATGAGCACGGTGGCGGCGACGAGCACGGGCAGCGAGTGGACGCCGACGAACGCCATGACGAGCGTCGCGACGATGCTGCCGACGAGGCCGACGCGGAGCACGGCGCGGTAGCCGAGCGTCGGTGCGAGGCGGCCGGAGAAGGGTCCGACGACCCAGCCCACCAGCGCGTACGGCACGAGGAACGCGAGCGATGCGACGTCCGCCTCCATGCCGAAGCCGACCTCGTCGTTCTGGGCCAGGCTCGTGACCAGCCCGTTCACGACGGCGAAGACCCCCGTCATGGTGAGCAGCGTCGTCACGAGGAGCGCCCAGGTCCCGCGACGCCGCAGGTACCGGGTCTCGACGAGCGGCTCGCGGACCCGCGACTCGACCGCCCAGAAGACCGTGAACGCGACCAGGGCGACGACGATCCCGCCGACGACGAGCGCCCAGTCGGCCTGGGCGAGCTTGCCGGCCTCGTTGAACGCCGTGAGCAGTGCGCCGACGCTGACGACGAGCGGGAGCACGCCCCACCAGTCCATCCGGGTGCCGGCGGACGGCTTCGACTCGACGCCCCACACCGCCACCATGAGCGCGGCGAGGACCGTGACGACCGCGATCGCCCAGAAGATGCCGCGGAAGCCGAAGTGGGTGGCGATCCAGCCGCCGGCCAGCGCGTCGACACCGGCGATGCCACCGTTCACGGCGGTGAGCAGGCCGAGGGCTGCACCGTAGCGCTTGGGGTCGGCGATCTCGTTGCGCAGGATGAGCAGGCCGATCGGGACGACCGGCCCGGTGACGCCCTGGATCATGCGGCCGGCGAAGAGCATCGGCACGTTCACGGCGAGGGCGGCGACCACGCTGCCGACGAGCATCACGAGGAGCATGCCGAGCAGGACCCGCTTGCGGCCGACGATGTCCGACAGCCGGGGCAGGAACAGCGAGAACAGGGCGGCGATCGTGAAGAACAGCGTCTGCGAGAGCCCGATGGTCGCGTCGTCGGTGCGGAGTTCGTCCGCCATCGTCGCGAGCGCCGGGCTGAGCATGCTCGCGTTGAGCTGGAACGCGACGCACGCGGCGAGCAGGGCGGCGGTGAGGGCGCCGATCGACTTCGTCGTCGAGGTGGTGGTCACGGTGCTCAGGCCTCCGGGGTGACGGTCGTGTCGGCGGACTCGACGGCCCGGGCTGCGGCGCGCGGGGACCACCCGGTGTCGGGCGTCTCGCCGATCCGCTCGAGGGCGTCGACCACCAGGTCCCAGAAGCGCCCGTGGTCGAGCTCCATCGCCGCGGACGTGCGGCAGTCCTCGGGCGCGGGACCGCGGAGGTCCGCGACGGTCATGCCGAGCGTGTGGGTGCCCGTCGTCTCGATCGCGATCGGCATCCGCACCGCGCGGACGATCGTCGGGTCGATGACGTACGCGACGGCGCAGGGATCGTGCACGGGCGGGGCGTCGAACCCCTGGGCGTCCTCGTAGGCCTTGCCGAAGAACTCGAGCAGCTCGCCGACGAACGCTGCGGGCCCGGTGCCGACGGCGGCGATGCGCGCGGCCACCTCGGGGGTGGCGAGTGCCTGGTGGGTCAGGTCGAGCCCGACCATGACGACGTCCCACCCGGCGCGGAACACGATGTCCGCTGCCTCGGGGTCGATGACGATGTTGAACTCGGCGACCGGGCTCCAGTTGCCCACGTGCACGCCGCCGCCCATCAGGACGACCTGCTTGACGCGCTCGACGATGCGCGGTTCCTTGCGGACGGCGAGGGCGATGTTCGTCAGGCCGGCGGTCGGGACGATCGTCACGGTGCCGGGCTCGTGCGCCATCACGGTGTCGATGATGAGGTCGACCGCGTGCCGCTCGTCCAGGCCGAACGACGGCTCGGGGAGCATCGGCCCGTCCAGGCCGCTCTCGCCGTGGATCTCCGGGGCGACCTCGATCTCGCGCAGCAGCGGTCGGTCGGCGCCCGCGGCGAACGGCACGCCCGTGATGCCGGCGATGCGCGCCACGGCGAGGGCGTTGCGGGTGACCTTCGGCAGGGTCTGGTTGCCGACGACGGTGGTGACGGCGAGGAGCTCGATCGTCGGGTTGCCGTGTGCCAGCAGGATGGCGACGGCGTCGTCGTGGCCGGGGTCGCAGTCGAGGATGATCTTCTGCGTCGTTGCATCGGGCACCTGGGGCGCTCCACTTCGTCGGGGATCGGCGTCGGCGGGCTGCTCGCAGCCCGTCGTGTCCGGCAGCGCCGGACGGAGGTATGTGCTCGACGCGGTGGGGTCCGCACCGTGGAGGAACCAACTCCAGCGCGGCGCGTCAAGCGTTTGACATTCGAACACGTCAAGCGCTTGACGTCAACTCTGAGCGATCCTCGTCCGACCGCCTGCCCTCGTCGGTCGGTAGGCTCGTCGGGTGCCCTCCCCCGCCGCTCACGGCCGTCGCGTGACCGCGGCGATGGTGGCCGAACGCGCGGGCACGAGCATCGCGACGGTCTCCCTGGTCGTCAACGGCAAGGAGCGCGGGCGGGTGTCCCCGCCGATCGCGGAGCGGGTGCGTGACGCGGTGGAAGCCCTCGGGTACGTCGTCGACCACGCGGCGAGCACCCTCGCCCGCGGCACCGGCGACCTGGTCGTGCTCATCGCACCCGACCTGTCGAACCCGTTCTTCGCCGAGGTGATCCGCGGCGTGCGGGACACCCTGGGCGACCGGTACCAGCTCGTGCTCTCGGTCACCGAGCGCGGCGCACAGCCCACCGCTGCCGACCTCCGGCGCTTCGAGCGGCTGCGGCCGGCGGGGATCCTGGTCGACGCCCCGGCAGCCGGCGAGTCGATGGACGCGAGCGTGCCCGTCGTGCTGCTCGACGCCCCCGACGCCGCCGAGGGCACCACCGCCGTCGACTACGACCTCGCTCCGGGCATCGACGCGCTCGTCGCCCACCTGCGGGACCGCGGACACGACCACGTGGCGTACCTCGACGGCACCGCTCGGGTCGCCACGTTCGGCATCCGCCACCGGATGTTCGACGAGGCCTGCGCCGCCGCCGGGATCACGGTCTCGGAGATCGGTGCCCGCGCGGACCTGACGGTCGACGCCGCCGCGCTGGCGACCGAGCACGTGGTCGAGGCGTGGCACGAGGACGGCGTCACCGCGGTCGTGGCGGCGGCGGACACCCTGGCGTACGGCGTGCTCCGGGTCGCGGGCGCGATGGGGCTCCGGGTCCCCGAGGACCTGGCGGTCGCGGGCTTCGACGACCTGCCCTCGTCGTCGGTCACGGCGCCGGCCCTGACGAGCGTCGCCCTCCCGGGAGCCGAGCTCGGCCGCACCGCCGCCCTGCGCCTGCTCGCGACGATCGACGGCACCGCGGTGGAGCCCGTCGACCTGCCGGCCCGCCTGGTCCCCCGCGCCAGCACCGGCGCCTGACGGCGCCTCCGAACGATCCACCGGACGGGAGGCGCGGCACCGGCCGGCACCGCGCCTCCCGTCCGACGCGGCGCACGTCCGGCGACGCGGCCCCGTTCCGGCGACACGGCCCCGTTCCGCCGGCGAGACGCGGTGTCGGACCGCGAGACGCCGGCGTCTGCCGGGGACGCACCGGAACACGCGAGACGCCCCCGGTTCCGGAGGCGTCTCGCACGCGCGGGGGCGTCTCGCGCCGACGCCGGCGTCTCGGCGCACGGAGCGCCCGCGTCAGGCGGAGGTGTCCCGCCCCGACACCGGCGTCTCGCCGCGCTCCGACGCCTGGCCGGGCGACGGAGCCGCGGCCGACCCGGCCGTCCCGGCCCGCTGCGCACGCTCGAGCTCGTCCGCCTCGGCGCCGCCGACCGCCTCGCCACGGGCGACCATGCCGGCCGTGTCCGACAGGCGGATCTGCGGCAGGAACAGTGCGAGCAGGAACGCGACCGCGATGAACGGCAGCAGGTACCAGAACACGGGCGCGAGCGAGTCGGCGTACGCGTTGACGATGCCGTCCTGCACCGCCTCGGGCAGCTTCGCGACGGTGGCCGGGTCGATGCTGCCCGCCGAGGACGCCGCGTCGGTGGCGGACCCGCCGGCCGAGGTGAAGACGTCGGTCAGCGCGCTCGTCAGCCGTGCCGTGAACAGCGCGCCGAAGACGGCGGTGCCCAGTGATGCGCCGACCTCGCGGAAGTAGTTGTTCGTCGACGTGGCGGTCCCCACCTGCTCCGCGGGCACGGCGTTCTGGGCGACGAGGACGACCACCTGCATGATGAGCCCGAGCCCCGCGCCGAACACGAACAGGTAGGCGCAGATGAGCCAGATCGGGGTGTCTGCGGCGAGCTGCGTCATGGCGAGCATGGCCAGCGCGACCAGCACCGTGCCGACGATCGGGAACGCCCGGTAGCGGCCGGTCTTGGTGATGAGGTTGCCGGACGCGATCGAGGTACCGATGAGGCCGACCATCATCGGCAGCATGAGCAGGCCGGACACCGCGGCCGAGGTGCCCGACGCCATCTGCAGGAACGTCGGGACGAACCCGATCGCGGCGAACATGCCGATGCCGAGCACGAGGCCGATGCCCGTCGCGAGCAGGAACGTGCGGTTGCGGAAGAAGGACATCGGCAGCACCGGGTCCTCGACGCGCGACTCGACGAGCACGAGCAGCGCGGCCGAGACGACGAGTCCGGCGAACCAGGCCCACGTCTCGGGGGCGTCCCAGCCGTGGTCCCTGCTGCCGCCGAACTCCGAGAAGAACACGAGGCACGTGGTCGCGGCAGACATGAGCACGACGCCGAGCACGTCGATCCGCTTCTCGGCCTTCTTCGTCGGCAGGGTCAGCGCGAACCAGGCGACGAAGAACGCCGCGATGCCGACCGGGATGTTGATGTAGAACGCCCAGTTCCAGGTGAGGTGGTCGACGAAGAACCCACCGAGCAGCGGGCCGCCGATCGCGGACAGGCCGAAGATCGCGCCGAGCGGGCCGAGGTACTTGCCGCGCTCCGAGGCGGGGACGATGTCGGCGATGATCGCCTGCGACAGGATCATCAGGCCGCCGCCACCGAGGCCCTGCATCGCGCGGAAGACGACGAGCTGCGTGAAGTCGCCGGCGAAGGCGCAGCCGGCGGACGCGATCGTGAACAGGGCGATCGCGACGAGGAACAGGTTGCGACGCCCGAGGACGTCGCCGAACTTGCCGTAGATCGGCATCACGATGGTCGAAGCGAGCAGGTAGCCGGTGGTGAGCCAGGCCTGGTGCGCGACGCCGCCGAGTTCACCCACGATGGTGGGCATCGCCGTCGACACGATCGTCTGGTCGAGGCTCGACAGGAGCATGCCGGCGATGAGGGCGGAGAAGATGATCCAGATGCGTCGCTGCGTCAGCAGCAGCGGTCCGTCGGATCCGGGTCGGGCACGCTTCGTGCCCTGCGCGGTGGCGCTCATGCGGTGTGGTCCTGTCCGGTGGTGGTGATGGCCGCCCTGAGCTGGCGGAGGTTGTCGGTGAGCAGCGCGTCGAACGACGGCCCGGTCGACTCGTCGAAGGCGTCGTCGAAGTAGGTGCCGGCGGTGACCTTGAGCAGGCCCGCGGCCGCCTCGGCGACCAGCTGGGCCCGTCGATCGTCCGGGTCGATCCACCCGAAGCGCTCCCGCACGGCCTGTCCGACCGCGGCGAGCTGGACGTCCGCGGCCGCCAGGAACTTCGCGACCATCAGCGGCTCGGCGTCGAACACCCGACGGACCAGTGCCTCGTCGGCGCGGTCGAGCCCGACGACGTGCATCTGCTCGATCGCGAGCGCGACGATCGACCCGAGCGGGTCGAGGTCCATCGGCACGAGCGAGCCGTCGGCGTACGCCGCGAGCAGTTCCGACATCGCGCCCTGCTCGATGCCGAGCACGGCGTCGTCCTTCGACGCGAAGTGGTTGAAGAACGTGCGCCGTGAGACGCCGACCGTCTCGCAGAGCTGCTCGATGGTGAAGCCGTGCAGACCGTGCTCGATCGTGGCCCGGCGTGCCTCGACGACCATGCGTCGGCGCAGCGTGCGGGTGCGTTCGGTGGGGCTCACCGAGCAAGAATTGCACTCTGATGCTGAGAGTGCAACAGGAGGACGGGTTACAGCGCCTTCGCGAAGCAGAACGACCAGGGCATGGTCGCGGCGTACGGCTCGTAGACGTCGATCTGCTGCCACCCCGTCTTGCGGTACAGCGCGACGGCCTCGGGCTGCTTGTCGCCGGTCTGCAGGATCACGCGGGACACGCCCTGCTCGCGTGCGACCTGCTCGCCCTCGGTGAGCAGCGCGGTGGCGGCGCCCTTGCCGCGGGCGGCGGCGAGGACGATCAGGCGCTTCAGCTCGACCTCGTCGCCGAGGTGCCGGACGGCGATGTGCCCGAGGGCGGAACCGTCCTCGTCGATCGCGAGCAACGAGGTGATCACGGTCGCCGGGTCGACGGCCAGCACACGGTTCCGCTCGGCGGTGACGGCCGGGTCCTCGTCCGCGTGCCCGTCACCGTAACGCTCGTGCATCTCGTCGTCCATGGTGGCGCGGAGGGCAACTCCACGGGGGTCGTCCCAGGCAACGCGCTCGATCGTGATCACGATCGTCCATCCTCGCACGCACGGGGACGGGACTCAGGCCAGCGCGGCGATGGGCCCCTCGCCCGCTCGGAACGCGGCGAGCACGGCGGCTGCGTCGTCGTACACGGCCGCGGCACCGGCTCCGCGGAGTTCGTCGCCGCCGATCCCGCCGGTCATCACACCGACGCAGGGCAGCCCGACCTTCCCCGACGACTCGACGTCCCACATCGCGTCACCGACCATCACCGCGCGATCCGCAGCGACGCCGACCTCGTCGAGCGCGACCTGGATGATCCCGGGGTCCGGCTTCGCCTGCTCCACGTCCTCCGAGCTCGTCTCGGCCGTCACCCACGCGGACGCGTCGAGCAGCTCGCGCAGCACCGACAGCTCCGATTCGGGCGCACTCGTCGCCAGCACGACCGCGTGGCCGGCGTCGGCGACCGCCTCGAGCAGTTCACGCGCCCCGGGCAGCAGCCGCAGCTGCGGCATGTGCTCCGAGTAGTAGGCGGTGTGGAACTGCTTCGCGGTGTCGCGGACCTCGTCGGAGGCGTCGGGCAGCAGTTCCTCGAGCAGGCGCCCGGAGTCCATGCCGATCGCCCGGTGGATCCGCCACGCGTCGACGGACTCGCCGGCGGCTCGGAACGCTCGCCACCATGCGTCGACGTGCGCGTAGTTCGAGTCGGCGAGGGTGCCGTCGATGTCGAAGAGGACGGCGGTCGAGGGAGCATCAGGCATCCGCCCAGCCTGCTCCCACGACCACCGGTGCGACCCAGGGTCGCGCGATCAGACCTCGATCGACGAACCGACGGGCAGGATCGACGCCGGGACGCCACCGAGGCCCTCGGTGCCGAACATCCGGACGTTCATCTCCTGACCGCCCTCGCTGAGGAGCAGCTCGTGGATCTGCACAACGCGCTCCGGTGCGACCGCGCGGACGTAGTCGACACCCTCGCCGGTCTTCGCCCACGGCCCGCTCGTCGGGACGAGCAGGGTCCGGACCGGGACGTCCGGCACGAGGTAGGCGTCGCCCGGGTGGAAGACGGCGTCGTTCACCAGGTAGCCCACGTTCGCGATGGTGGGGATGTCGCGGTGGATGACCGCGTGCTCCTCCCCGAAGACCCGGGCGCGGAAGGGCCCGACCTCGACCGTGTCGCCCGCGGTGACCGTGCGGACGCGACCGTCGTGGTCGCCGAGCTGCTCGACGACCGACGCCGGGCCGTGGACGACGACGTCGGCGCTGCGCTCCAGACCCGCACGGATCGCATCGACGGCGAAGTGGTCGGCGTGCTCGTGGGTGACGAGGACGACCGTGGCCCCGGCGACGAGGTCGGCGGACTCGGGCGTGAACGAGCCCGGGTCGATGACGAGCGAGGCGCCGTCCTGCTCGAGGACGACGGTGGCGTGGTTGTACTTCGTCAGCTGCATGCCGCCAACTGTACAACGCTGTTGTACAAATGGGACCGGTTGCCGGAGGGGCCGTCAGTCGGCCCGGCGCGCGAGACGCTCGAGGATGTCGGGCAACCGGGCGAGGAGGGCGCGCTCGTCGTCGTCGAGCTCCGCACGCACAGCGGTCGCGAGCCAGTCCGCGCGCCCGTCCATGTCCCGCTGCAGCGCGGCGCGGCCGGCGTCGGTGATGCGGATCACCGACGCCCGTCGGTCCGTCTCGGACACGGTCCGCTCGACGTACTCCTGGCGCGTCAGCTCCGCGACCGTCCGGGACTGCCCCTGGTGCTTCACGCCGCGTCGACGGGCGAGCTCCGCGATCGTCATCGGCCCCTCGCGACCGAGGAACCCCAGCGTCGTCGAGTGCGCCGGCGGCAGGCTGTCGCCCTCGCGACGGGCCGCGCGCACGACGCGGCCGATCGACTGGCGCAACTCGGCGGCGAGTTCGTCGATCGGGTCCATGGGCCCCGACGCTACCGCGGAACGGACGGGAGGCCCGTGGCGGCGTCGCCACGGGCCTCCCGTCCGTCACGGGGTGACGTCAGCTGCTGCGCACGTCGTCCGCAGCACCCTTCGCGTGCTCCTGGACGTCGGACGCGGCGCCCTGCGCCTCGTCCTTGACGGTCTGCGCGGCGTCCTGCGCGGTCCCCTTGAGGTCCTGCGCGTGCTCCTTCGCCACGTCGCCCAGCTGCGAACCGACGTCCTTCGCCTGGGACTTGACGTCCTCGACGAGGGGCGCCGCCTTGTCCTTGAGCTCACCGGCGAGCTGCTCCTCCTTGTCGGACGTCGGGATGAGCGACGAGGCGAGCCACCCGGCGCCGAACGCGATGAGCCCGACCGCCAGCGGGTTGCCCTTGGCCTTCTCGACGCCCTCGTGCGCGACGTCCTTCGCCCGGTCGGTCGCACCCGAGGCAGACCCCGAGACGCTCGAGCCGGCGGAGTGCGCCGAGCCCATCACCGAGTCGCGGACGCCCTGGAAACGGTTCTTCACCCGGTCGGTCTGGCGGTGCGCGATCGACGACGGGTTGACCTTGTCGGCCAGGGCGTCGACGTCGGACCCGAGGGCACCGCGGGTGCGCTCGATGTCGGCACGGATCTCTTCTGGGGTGCTCATGGCTTCCTCCCGGTGTTCGGCTTCAGTGCTTCGGGGACTTCCTTGACGGTCTCGACCGTCTGCGGGGCGCCCTGGATCTCCTTGATCTCCTTGCGCCCCCGGACGGCGAGGATCGCGGCGACGATCGCGTAGACCACGGCGATCACGACGGCGGACCACGCGTTGCCGATGAGGTACCCGAGACCCCACCACGCGGCGATCGACAGGAACAGCAGGGCGAGCAGGGCGGTGAGCCCGGCGCCGCCGAACATGCCGCCGGCCTTGCCCGCCTTCTTGGCGGACTCGGTGAGCTCCGCCTTGGCGAGGGCGACCTCCTGGCGGAACAGCGACGACAGGTCCTTCGACACGTCGGTCAGCAGTTCGCCCAGGGGCGTCGTGGCGGCGCGTTCCTCGGGCGTCGGCTCACCCAGCGGGGTCGCGCCCGGGACCGTGTGGCTCATACGCCGCTCCCCGTGCCGGTCGAGGTCTCGCCGGCCTCCTTCTCGTGCTTGACCTCGGTGGCGAGGACCTTCGTCAGGCGTCCGGCGAGGATGCCGGCGCCCGCGGCGAGCGCGATGAACGTGCCGGGACGCTTCGCGGCGAAGGACTTCACCTCGTCGAGGAGCGAGCCGGGGTCGCGGTTCTCGAGGTACCCGGCTGCGGAGCCCGCGCGGTTCGAGAGGTCGCGGACGACCTTCGCGGCGATGCCCTGCTCGTCGTCCTTGTCGGCCATGCGCCCGAGCTGTTCGCCGAGGCTGCGGAGGCCCCCGGCGGCGCGCTCCTGCTGTCCTGCGGCCTGCTCCTTGAGCGTGTCGGAGGCCTGGGAGTAGAGCTGCTTGGCGTGGTCGGTCGCCTCGGAGGCGACGTTCGACGCCTGCTCCTTCGCGGTGCCGGCCACGTCCGCGGCCTTGTCCTTCGCGTCGCCGGCGACGTCCTGCGCGGCGCCCTTGGCTGCGTCGGCCTTGCCGCCGTCGCTGCTGCCGCCGCCGGCACCGGAACCGGTGCTCGAGGCGGCCCCGCCGACGGGCGGAACGAAGCCGGTGGAGGTGCCGGTGCCCGTGCTCGTCGTCGTGGGGTCGTGCAGCGGTGCCGACGCACCGGCGGCGGACGGCGTCGCCGGGAGCTGCTCGTCGGCGGGCAGCGCGTCGAGCGGCTCGACGTCGTCGAAGCCGTCGGGCCGGAGGACGTCGTCGAAGTCGCGGTCGGTGTCGCGCGGCGCGGGGACGCCGGTGCCGAAGGAGGGCACCGTCACGCCCGGGTGCACCTCGTGTCCCTCGGCAGCCGCGGTGCGGTCGTGGATGGGCGTCCCGGAGTCGTTCCCGGGTGGGTTCGTGGTCATGGTCGGCCTTCCGGTTCGGTCGCGGCGGGTACGGCACCCGTCGCGCTGGACCCGACCGTGCGCGACCGGCGCTGCGCTGCGGCACAGGAACGTCGATCTGCGCGGTCGGTCCGTCCACGGAACGCGGAGGGACGGCCGTGGTCGACCACTGCAGCGGGGGCCGACGGTCCGCCCAGCGCGCCTCCGGCAGGATCGGCAGGGTGCCGCAGGTCTCCGTCGTCGTCCCCGTGCTCGACGATGCCGAGCACCTCGCACGCTGCCTGGAGGCGCTGGCCGCGCAGACGCACCCCGTGCACGAGGTCCTCGTCGTCGACAACGGCAGCACCGACGACAGCGTCGAGGTCGCCCGGGCCGCGGGCGCGACCGTGCTGCACGAACCCGTACGAGGCATCGCGTCGGCCTCGGCTCGTGGGTACGACCGCGCCTCGGGGGACGTCATCGCGCGGCTCGACGCCGACTCGGTTCCGCCGCCCGGGTGGATCGCCGAGTCCGTGCGCCTGCTCGGGACGCCGGGCGTCGTGGCCGTGACCGGCCCGGGCCGGCCGAGTCAGGGTGGCCGGGCCCTCCGCCGCCTGTGGGACGCGCTCTACATGGGGCCGTACTTCGTGCTGATGTGGTCCGCGCTCGGACGGCCGCCGCTCTTCGGGTCTGCGACGGTGATGTGGCGCGACACCTGGACAGCGGTGCGCGGCCGCGTGCACCGCGACGACCCCGAGGTGCACGACGACGTCGACCTCTCGATGCAGCTCGACCCCGCCTGGCGCGTCCTGGTCGATCGTGCGCTGACCGTCGAGGTGTCCGCGAGGCCGTTGTCCGGGGCGACCTCCGTCGCGCGGCGGACCCGGCGCGCGTTCCACACCTTCCGGGTCAACGGCCGACGGGCGAACCCGGTGCGGCGCTGGGCGCGACGGGGCCGCGTGGCCCTCCGGGCCCGGGTCCGCGCTCGCTGGACCCGCCGGCGCTGACCGGCGCACCGGGTCCGCGGAACACCGATCCGCGGAGCACCAGGCAGGGTCGACGACTACCGTCGGCACCACGAGGTCGGGTGGACACCTGACGATGCACCCGGGGGAACGATGCGGCACACAGGCACCACGACACTGCTCGCCACGATCGGACTCGGGGCGAGCCTCGCGCTCACCCTGTCGGGGTGCACCGGCGACGGCGGTGACGGCGCCACCCCGACCGCGAGCACGTCCACGTCCGCGTCGTCGAGGACGTCGGGTGCGCCGACCCCGGCCGACGGCGCCACCCCGGCACGGACGCCCGACACCGGGGCGACGCACACGTCGTCACCGCCGTCGAGCACCGCACCGGCCGCCGCGACGGGCACGGTGCCCGAGATGTGCGACGACCTCGTGACGCCGGGCGCGTTCGACTACACCGACGAGGCCGCCCTGAACGACCCCGCCGTCGTCGGTGACCTCGAGGTCCCCCGCACCGCTCTGACCCCGGCACGGCAGTCGAGCGGGCAACGGTTGTACTGCGTCTGGCGTGACCCCGAGGCCGACCTCACGAACCTCACCATCCAGGTCGAGAACGTCGTCCCGTCGCGTGCCACGGAGGCGCTCCGCGGACTGTCCGGCTTCGACTGCGCGTCCGTCGACGACGGGCTCCGGTGCCAGAAGGTCACGCAGAACCCGCAGTACCCCGTGACCGACGGCGACACCTACTTCACCCGCGGCGACATCGGCATCCGCATCGCCCAGTCGAACGTGCCGACGGACGGGCTCCTCGAGGACGTCGTCGGGCACGTGTTCGGCTGAGCCTCAGCCCGCCGGCCGTGACCGCACGTGGGCCCGCTCCCCCTGCGGCCCGTACAGGCAGAGCACCTCGGTGACCTCGTCCGTGGTGTTGCCGACCCAGTGCGGGGTGTGCGTGTCGAACTCGACGACCTCGCCCGGCCCGAGGTCGAAGTCGCGGTCGCCGAGCAGCAGGCGCAGGCGCCCGGACAGCACGTAGAGCCACTCGTAGCCCTCGTGCGTCTTCAGGCTCCGGTCGCCGTTCGCCGGCATCGGCGGGATGAGCTGCTTGAACGACCGCACGCCCCCGGTGCGCTTCGTCAGCGGGATCACCACGCGACCGCCGTGCCGCTCGGGCTGCAGGTGGACGCGCGGGTCGCCGGTCTGCGGTGCGCCGACGAGGTCGTCGAGCGGGACCTGGTACGCCCGGGCGAGGGGCAGCAGCAGCTCGAGGGTCGGTCGACGCTGCCCCGACTCGAGCCGCGAGAGCGTCGACACCGAGACGCCGGTCTCCGCGGCGAGCGCCGCGAGCGTGACCTGTCGTCGCTCCCGCAGCGACCGCAGCCGCGGGCCGACCGCGTCGACGACCTGCGCCGTCGTCGGTGGGGTGATCCGTTCCTCCCGGCCGTGCACCATGCCGCCATGTTGCCACACCGGCAAGATTCGTTGCCGTTGTTGCCGACCACTGGCCATGCTGCGGTCATGCGTGATCACTACGACGTCATCGTCATCGGCGGCTCGGCCGCCGGCCTGTCCGCCGCACTCATCACGGGGCGGTCGCGCCGTTCCGTCCTCGTCGTCGACGCGGGTGAGCCCCGGAACGCGCCCGCCGAGGGCGCCCACAACTACCTCGGGCGCGAGGGCGTCGCACCCGCGGAGCTGACCCGGATCGGCCGTGAGGAGGTCGCCGCGTACGGCGTCGAGGTCGCGGCCGGGAGGGTCGTGGCCACGTCCGCCACCGCGGGCACCGGTGTCGACCCCGTCGGCTTCTCGGTCACCCTCGACTCCGGAGCGGTCGTCACGTCGCGCCGGCTGGTCGTCGCCTCCGGCGCCGTCGACGTGCTGCCGGACGTCCCCGGCCTCGCCGAGCAGTGGGGACGCGGCGTCGTGCACTGCCCGTTCTGCCACGGGTGGGAGGTCCGCGACGGCCGCATCGGTGTCCTCGTCACCACACCGAACGGTGCGCACCACGCCCAGATGTTCCGCGCGCTGAGCGACCGGGTCACGGCGTTCGTCACGGACCCCGCACTGGTCGACGACACCGCGCTCGCCGGTCTCCGGGCCCGCGGCGTCGAGGTGGTCGAGGCGTCGATCACGCGGGTCCGCTCCTCGGACGGCGTCCTGACCGGTGTCGAGCTCGACTCCGGGGAGGTCGTCGCGCTCGACGCGCTCGCGGCGTCGAGCACGGCGGAGCCACGCGTCGGGTTCCTCGAGGGGCTCGGGCTGCACGCGGAGGACGTCGTCGTGAACGGCTTCCGGTTCGGCGGTGGGCTCACCGTCGACGCGGTCGGCCAGACGGGCGTCCGCGGGGTGTACGCCGCGGGCAACGTGACGTCACCGATGGCCACCGTCATCGCGTCGGCGGCTGCGGGGACCCAGGCCGGTGCCGCGGTGCACGGCGACCTCGTCCAGGCCGACATCGCGGCGGCGCTGGCCGCCGACGCGGAGCCCGCCGGTCACTCCACGCGGTAGCCGGCCTGCGCTGCTAGGAGCGGCGCGAGGGCGAACAGCTGGTCGGTGCCGATCGTCGCCCCGCGGAGGCCCTCGAGCCGCTCCACCCGGTCGAGGTCGGCGTCGCGCAGGTCCACGTGCTCGATGCGGGTGCCCGAGCCCTCCACGGAGCGGATCCGGGTGCCGGGGAAGGCCACGCGCAGCAGCCGGGCGTCGGCGACGTCGAGCTCGTCGACCACGCAGTCGCGGAACACGACGTCGGTGAGCGTCGAGCCGCGCAGGTTGACGAACCCGAGCTTCATGCCGACGAACTCGACCCCGTTCAGCGTCGCGTCGTACAGCTCGGCGGAGCCGACCCGGCCACCGGCGACCCGGACCTCGCGCCAGGCGCTGCTCGAGGCGCGGAACACCGGCGCGTCGAGCGTCTCGACCACCGAGTCGCGGATGCGCAGTCCGCGCAGGTCGGTGCCGTCCGCCCGGAGCGTGTCGACCACGCACTCCTCGAGCTCGAGGTCGGGCAGGCGCTCGCCCGCGAGGTCGAGCACGTCGATGCGCCTGCCGTCGATCCGGTCCCCGGTCAGGACGTCACCGGGCGCCGGTGCCCACTCGTCGAGGTCCCGCGGGTCGATCGGGCTGATCCGGGGGGCGGCGGTACCGGTCGAGGAGCGTGCCATGCGCTCAGTCTGCCGTGGTGGACCGACGCTGCAGGACGCTGTCGAGCCGGTGGTCCTTCGCCGGACCACGTGCCCGCCACCGGACGGTCCAGCGCTCGGCGTCCCCGTCGAGCACGCCCGTGTAGTCGTCGGGCGCGCACGCGTGCTCGACCGTGGTGCCCCACACCCAGTCGTGGAAGGGCCGGCCGTCGGCGAAGTGCACCGTCCACCGGCCGTCAGGGCCCCGGCGCACGACGAGGGTCCGGGACACCGGTACAACGCGGCCGTCGAACGTCATCGTGCCGGACTCGTCCCAGCGCACCTCGTCCGGGGCCGTCAGCGTCAGGGTCGTCGACCCGGTGACGGCGCCGGTCACACCCGCGAGGCGGTCGTCGACCGTCCGGCGGAGCGTCCAGTCGCCCAGCAGGTCCGTCGGCAGCAGCGGGCTCGTCGGCAGCACCCCGCCAGGTTACGCGCGGAGCGCCTCAGCCCGGGCGTCCCGGCGCTCGTCGTCGGTGATGAGGCCCCGGCGGTGCAGGTCGTCGAGCTCGGCGAGCCGGTGCTCTCGGGAGACCGCCGGAGCGAACGCTGCGCTCTGCGCCGCGCGGTACGCCAGGTCCTCCGGCAGGGTCAGGGGGTCCTGTCCACGAGCGGCCATCCGCCGGGACCGGTGCACGACGAGGACGATCACCGCGACGACGCCGAGGAGCGTGACGATGCCGCCGACGGCCACGAGGGTCCAGACCAGGTCGTACACGGGCGGGATCAGCGGGTTGTGGGTCTCCCCGCCCGGGGCCCCGAAGTCGTCGATCGCCATGTCAGCCCCTCCCCTGCCGGGCACGGTCGCGCCCTGGGCTGGAGCGTAGCGCGCCCGGTGCTTCCCAGAACAGGTGCCATGCCAGGGGCTTCCGGGCGTACCTGGTGGAACCGTCCCACCAGGTACGCACGCTTCCACCAGGTCCCCCGGGCCCCGCCACGGGCCGGGCCCGCGTCCCTCAGCCGCGCAGGGGCCCCGACGCCTCGACGTTCGCCCCGTCCGCGAACCCGCCGACGAGCTCGCGCAGTGCGTCCTCCGCCGTGTGCTGCGGCACCCACCCGAGCTCGCGCCGAGCCCGGTCGGTCCGCATGATCGGCACCCCGGCGGCGATGTCGAGCCACCCGGCGTCCGTCGGTTGGAGCCGGAGCCGCCAGGTCAGCGTGACGATCCCGCGCAGCAGTCGGAGCGGTACCCGCACCGCTCCGAGCATCCCCGCTGCCCGGGCCATGCGTGGCGGGGTGAGCACCGGCGTCGCTGCGATGTTGAACGCCCCGGCCGCACGTCGGTCGATCGTCCGCCAGAACGCGTCCGCCAGGTCGTCGGCGTGCACGGCCTGGAACACGAACGGCAGCGGCAACGGCAGCACCGCGAACCGAGCCGCCCGGACGATCGACATCGGCACGAGGTGCCCGAGGAACAGCCCCCGGAGCTCGGCCGCGACCCCGCGCTGGAACACCAGTCCGGGTCGGAGCCGCGTGACGACGACCCCGGGGTGCTGCGACGCGAACACGTCGAGAGCGGCCTCGTTCGCGGCCTTGTGGATCGAGTAGGTGGCGGTCTGGATGCCGGTGGCGGGGAACGACTCGTCCACCGGGGTCCGCTTGCCCTCGACGTCCACACCGCGGTAGGCCCCGACCGACGACGCAACGACGACCTGCCCGACGCCGGCCCGGGCGACCGCCGCGAGCACGTTCGCCGTCCCGGTGACGTTCGTCCGGTGCTGCGCCGGGATGTCGTGCGTCGGCTGGAGTGCCCACGCCAGGTGCACCACGGCGTCGGCGCCCTGGAACACCGCCGTCAGCTCGTCCACGGCACGCGGACCACCGACGTCGACCGCGTGCCACACGGCGACGTCGTACGGCGCGACCCGGGCGTCCGGCACCCGGCGGGCGACGCCGACGACCTGCAGGCCGTCCTCGTCGCCCGCGCGGCCGTCACCGGTGAGCCGCGCAGCCGCGAGCCGTCGCAGCACCGCGGTCCCGACGTTGCCGGTCGCCCCGACCACGACGACGCGCATCAGCGCACCCGCAGCGGACGGGCGGTCATCAGGCCGCGGCCATCGACGGGTCGAGGACGACCTTGATGCAGCCGTCCTCCTTCTTCTGGAAGACCGAGTACATCTCCGGGGCGTCCTCGAGCGAGACCCGGTGCGTGGTGAGGTCGAGGGTGCCGAGCGGGTCCGAGGGGTCGGACACGAGCGGCATGAGGTCGTCGACCCAGCGGCGGACGTTGCACTGCCCCTCGCGGATCGTGATCTGCTTGTCGAAGAGGGTCATCATCGGCATCGGGTCGGCCATGCCGCCGTAGACACCGGACAGCGAGACCGTGCCGCCGCGGCGGACGAGGTCGATCGCCGCGTGCACCGCCGCCAGGCGGTCGACGCCCGCGGTCTCGATCGCCTTCTGCGCGAGCTTGTCGGGCAGCAGCCCGGCCGCGCGCTGCGCGAACCCGGCGACGGGGTTGCCGTGCGCCTCCATGCCGACCGCGTCGACGACACCGTCCGGTCCGCGCCCGTCGGTCAGGTCGATCAGCTTCGACACCATGTCGTCGTCGAGGTCGAACACCTCGATGCCGTGCTTCGCACCGAGGTCGCGGCGGACCTGCTCGGGGTCGACGGCGAGGACCCGGTACCCGAGGTGCTTGCCGATGCGTGCGGCGAACTGGCCGACCGGACCGAGACCGAGCACCGCGAGCGTGCCGCCCTCGGGGACCTCGGCGTACTGCACGGCCTGCCACGCGGTCGGGATGATGTCGCTCATGAAGAGCCACTGGTCGTCGGCGCCGGTGTCGGGCACCTTGATGGGGCCGTAGTCGGCGTGCGGCACGCGGAGGTACTCGGCCTGGCCGCCGGGGACCTGGCCGTACATCTTCGTGTACCCGAAGAGCGAGGCACCGGTGCCGTACTCCTTGACCTGGGTGGTCTCGCACTGCGACTGGAAGCCGTGCTGGCACATCCAGCAGTGCCCGCAGGAGATGTTGAACGGCACGACGACGCGGTCGCCGACCTTGAGGTTCGTGACGGCGGAGCCGACCTCCTCGACGATGCCCATGGGCTCGTGGCCGAGGACGTCGCCCTTGTCGATGTACGGGCCGAGGACCCGGTACAGGTGCAGGTCGGAGCCGCAGATCGCCGTCGAGGTGATCCGCACGATCGCGTCGGTCGGCTCCTGGATCGTCGGGTCGGGGACGGTCTCGACGGACACCTTCTCGGTGCCCTGCCAGGTGAGTGCGCGCACGTCGCGTTCCTCTCGTCGTTGCTTCGGGCCGGCCGGGAGGCACGGCTCACGTGACCTCCTCGGTACGCGCCCGCCCCGTGGTGCCCTCCCAGCCCCGTCCTCCACGCGCGCTGCGGGCGGCGGTGGGGCGGGCCTCCCGTCCGCACCGGTGGCCGGTCGGCCACCGCGACTCCTCCGGCGTGCGGATGCGCCGGCGCCCGGCCGGTCGGCAGGCTGGGACCGATGGACCACAGCACCACCCGCCGGACGATCCTCGCCGGGGCGACCGGCACCCTGGCGGCCGCGGTCCTCGCTGCCTGTTCCGGTGGTGACCGGCCCGCGGCGCCGACGTCCTCCGCCCCCACGCGCTCGACGGCAACGCCGACACCCACGCCGACCCCGACCCCGACCCCGACGAGGCCGGCACTGACGCGGGTCCCCCTGCCCGGCGGCACGATCACGGGCCTGCCGGAGGGCACGCCGGGGATCGCGTGGACCGTGGACGACGGGGCATCACCCGAGGTCGTCGAGGCCTACGCCCGCTTCGCCGCCGAGACCGGGACGCGAATGACGTTCTTCGTGAACGGGGACCGACCGTCGTGGACCGAGCACGCCGACCTGCTGCGGCCGCTCGTCGACTCCGGGCAGGTGCAGCTCGGCAACCACACGTGGAGCCACCCCGCGCTGACGAAGCTCGGCGACCAGGCGATCCAGGACGAACTGATGCGGAACCACGCGTTCCTCGAGCGGACGTTCGGGGTCGACGCCCGCCCGTACTTCCGACCGCCCTTCGGCTACCACGACGCCCGGGTGGACCGTGCCGCGGCGGCCGTCGGCTACTCGACCCCGCTGCTCTGGTACGGGACGCTCGCCGACTCGGGCGACATCACGGCGGAGCAGATCGTCGGCTTCGCGGAGCAGTGGTTCCAGCCGGCGCACATCGTCATCGGGCACGCGAACTTCCCCGGCACGATCGGGGCGCTCCCGAGGCTGCACGCCCTGCTCGAGGAGCGCGGCCTGGCGACCTGGACGCTGGACGACGTCTTCACGCGCTGACGCCCTGCGGCCCGGCCGGCCGTCCGTCCTGCCGGGTCCCGCCGGTTCGGCAACACGCAACGTCGGCTGCTGCTCGCAGCGGTACAGCGCTGCGAGCAGTCGCCGTCGTTGCGTCTCGCGAGGGTGAGTCGTCAGCCGCGCGGGCGGTCCCGCTCGGCCGGCGGCAGGTGCTCGGTCGCGGTCGCCCGGGCCGCCGTCGACAGCAAGCGGCCGTTCCGCTCGAGGAACGCCACGAGCGCCGACTCCGAGGCGCGCTTCCCGGTCTCGCGGAGGACCCACCCGAGCGCGGACTGCACGGTGTCGCTGCGCTCCCGGACCAGCCGACCGGCGATCGCGAGCGGCACCTCGGCGTCCCCCTGCTTGACGAACGCGAGCGTCGCGACGACGGCGATCCGGCGGACCATCGCCACGTCGGACTTCGCGAGCGCGAACAGCGGGCCGGTCGAGGCGCCGACGAGCGGGACGCCGACGAGCTCCTCGGCCGCGACGTCCACCAGGACCGTGTCCTCGAACCGCTCGGCCTTCGCCGCGGCGAGGTACTCGTCGGTCAGCTCGGGGTCGGGGTGCGCGCGCATCGCCTGCACCAGCAGCAGCACGGCGACCAGCCGCGCTCCCGCGTCCTCGCTCCAGAGCAGCGCCGTGCGCTCCCCGGCGTCGACGTCGGCGAACCGTCGGGCGACGCGCCGGGCACCCGCGACGTCGCCCGGGGTCCTGGCGAGGGCGGCGAGGACCGAGTCGGCGTCGTGGCGCTGCACCCGATCAGCCTAGGCCGCGACCGCCGCGGAGGTCAGCGGAAGGACAGCAGCGACAACGGGTCCTTCAGCGTGCCGTTCACGCGGGTCTCGACGTGCACGTGCGGACCGGTGGACTGCCCGGTGTTGCCCGACTTGCCGAGCTGCTTGCCGATGCCGACCACCTGGCCCTTGGTCACACCGATCTCGCTCAGGTGCGCGGTCAGGACGGTGGTCAGGCCGTAGGAGACGACGACGTAGTTGCCGTAGCTCGGGTTGTCGCGGACCACCGTCGTCACCGTGCCCCGACCTGACGAGTACACCGGGGTGCCGACCCGCACGGGGGCATCCGTGCCCTGGTGGTACCGGGGGACGTGCCCCGCCCCGCGGTCGTCACCGTACCGGCCGGAGATGGTCGTCCCGTTCACCGGCCAGAGCAGACCGGTCACGGGCTTCGTCGACCAGGTCCGCGTGTCGGAGCCGCCGTACAGGACGACGTTCGAGTCGACCTGGACGAGCAACTGCCCGGCACCGCGCCCGTACGTGCGGGACGACCAGAGCGCTCGCCGCCCGCCCGCTGCGTAGACGACGAGGTTGCCGTCCGCCTGCACGGCGGCCCTCGCCCCGGGGTTGCCGAACGTCTGCGACGACCAGACCGGCTTGCCGCTGACGTACTGCACCAGGTTGCCGTCCGTCTGCATCGTGAACGTCCGCGCGGCGCCCGGGTTCGATCGGAGCACGGTGCCGGGCAGGATCTCGTTGCCGGACCGGACGCTGCTCTGCGCGACCGTGATGCGCCAGAGCATGCCGTTGTCGGTCTTGCGCATCCGCAGCTCGCCGTCCGCGCGGACACCGAAGTCCTTCGACGCCCCGGCGGACCCCCACTGCGCCACGAGTCGACCGCTCCGGACGAGCGACAGGCGGCCGTCCTTCTGCACGACGGCTGCTGCGCCGAACTGCTCCGGGGTGTTCGACGCCCAGAGCACGACGTTGCCGATGCCGTACTCGACGAGGTTGCCGTCGCCCTGCATCACGAGTCGGAACTGCCCGTTGGTCGAGGTGATGGTGTCACCCGGCTGCAAGGTCGTGCCGGCCTTCACCGAGCCCTTGTAGGTGGTCGCGGCCTGCGCCGGCGACGCGGTGGCGACGAGTCCCGCGGCCGCGATGACGACGGCGGTGACGGCCGCGGCGAACTTCGCCCGTGCCCTGATCATGTGGTGGAACCCCTGCTCGTGGTGCCGCGGGCGTCGGACGCCGGCGCTGTGCGTGTCTCGGAACGGCGGGCCCCTGAAACCCACCGAGGGTCGATGTTCGCAGGAGGCCTCCGGTCGGGACAGCCCCCGGACCGGGGGCATGACACGCGGCGGGAATCGTGCAGACGAGCGCCGACGATCGGCGGAACTGTTACACACCGGAAACACACTGTGTACAAACGAGCGCTGTCAGTCGTGATTGTATGCAATCACCGCACTCCTGAGCGTGACTCCACAAGAGTCACCACGCACACCAGCAGCTCCAGGAACACGATGTCCCAGACCCCCGCTCGACGCCGCCGGACACTCCTCGCCGTGCCCGCCGTCGCCCTGGCCGCCTCGCTCGCGCTCACTGCGTGCGTGCCGGTCCAACGCTCGAAGGCCGGTGGTGCCACCGCCGGCACCGTCACCACCGTCGCGATCGGCGACCAGCAGGTCCGCGAGGGCGGTGACCTCGTCATGGCGCTCTCCGCCGAACCGGACCGGCTCGACCCGACCACCTCGTCGTCGCTGTACACCCGGTACGTCATGGAGACGATGTGCCAGAAGCTCTTCGACATCGACGCCGACGGTGCGATCGTCCCGATGCTCGCGACCGAGCTGCCGACGGTGTCGGACGGCGGGAAGACCGTCACGTTCCCGGTGCACACCGGCTACCGCTTCGCCGACGGCACCCCGTTCGACGCGGACGCCGTCGTGACGACGCTCGAGCGGAACCTGACGAAGGACGACTCGAGCCGGAAGAGCGAGATGGGTCCGGTCTCCAGCATCGACGCGGTGGACGACCACACCGTCCGCATCCGCTACTCGACCCCGTTCGCCCCGATCACCGCGGCACTCGCCGACCGTGCGGGCATGGTCATGTCGCCGACGGCGCTGGAGCAGGAGGGCGACGGGTTCGGGGACGCCCCGGTCTGCATCGGCCCCTACAAGTTCGTCGAGCGCGTGCCGCAGACCTCGATCACCGTCGAGCGTGACCCGATGTACCACGACCCGGCGAGCGCCCACTTCGACCGGATCACCTACCGCATCATCACCGACGCCAGCATCCGCGCGCAGAACCTGAAGTCCGGGGACGTCCAGGTCGCCGACACGATCTCCACGCAGGACGTCGACGACCTGATGGAGCGGAAGGACCTGGAGGTCCTCCGCACCGGCTCCCTCGGCTACCAGGGCATCACGATCAACCTCGCCAACCAGGACGGCGTCGGCACCGACCCGGAGCCACTCGACACCCCGCTCGCCACCGAGCGGAAGGTCCGGCAGGCCCTGTCCATGTCGATCAACCGCGGCGAGCTCGTGCAGAGCGTGTTCCGCGGGTGGGCGGACGTCGCGTGCTCCCCGATCCCGGACACGAGCGCCTTCGCGACCGACGCGAGCAAGGCGTGCCCGGAGTACGACCCCGACCGCGCGGAGGAGCTCCTCGAGGAAGCGGGGGTCGAGCAGCCGTTCCCGATCGAGATGGAGGTGACGAACACCCCCGACACCGTCCGGTTCGCCCAGGCGCTCCAGGCCCAGGCCCGCGCCGGCGGCTTCGCGATCACGATCACCCCGGTCGAGTACACGACGCTGCTCGACGACCAGACCCGCGGCGACTTCCAGGCGCTGCAGCTCGGCTGGTCGGGCCGTGTCGACCCGCACGGCAACATCGGCTCGTTCCTCGGTACCGGCGGCGGCAACAACTACCCGGGCTACAGCGACCCCGAGGTCGACGACCTCATCGCCCGGGCGGCGCAGGCCACCGACCAGCAGGAACGCGCCGACCTGTACGGCCAGCTGGTCACGAAGGTGCAGCAGGACGACCCGATCATCTACCTCTACCGGACCCGCAGCATCACCGGCGTCAGCTCCGACGTCGCCGGGGTGTCCACCTTCGCCGACGGCGTGGTCCGGCTCAGCCAGGCGGCGTTCGTGGAAGGCAGCGACAAGTGACCCGGTACGTCCTGACACGGCTCTGGCAGGCGGCGCTCACGCTCGTCCTCGCCTCGATCGTGGTCTTCTTCGGGGTCCGGCAGCTGCCAGGCGACCCGGCCCTGGCCCTGGCCGGCGAGGAGGCGAGCCCCGAGCGGCTCGCCGCCGTCCGCGCCGACCTCGGCCTCGACGACTCCCTGGTCGTGCAGTACTGGCGCTTCGTCGTCAACGCACTGCAGGGCGACCTCGGACAGTCCACCCGCACCGGCTCCCCGGTCACGGACCTGCTCGGCTCGACGCTCCCCGTCACGCTGTGGCTCGCGCTCTACGCGATCGTGGTCGCGGTCGTCGTGGGGGTCGCCCTCGGCACCCTCGCCGAGCGCTACCGCGGCCGGTGGCCCGAGTGGATGGCGAACGCCGCCGCGCTCGTCGGCCTGAGCGTGCCGAACTTCTGGCTCGGCATCCTCGCGATCGTCTGGCTCGCGGCGGGCCTCGGCTGGTTCCCCGCCTCGGGCTACGTCCCGGTGACGCGGGACCCGCTCGGCGCGCTGCACCACCTGACGCTCCCGGCGCTCATCCTCGGCACGTCGCTCGCGGCCGTCATCATGCGCCAGACCCGCGCGTCGATGATCGAGACGATGAAGACCGACTTCGTCCGGACCGCCCGGGCGAAGGGGCTCAGCCGCCCGCGGGTGCTCTTCCGCTACGGCCTGCGCAACTCGATGATCGTCGTCGTCACGATCGTCGGCCTGCAGCTCGGTGGCCTCATCTCGGGCGCGGTCGTCACGGAGCGCATCTTCGCCCTGCCCGGGTTCGGCAAGCTCACGCTCGACGCCGTGTTCACCCGCGACTACCCGGTCATCCAGGCCGTCGTGCTCGTGATCACCCTGGGCTACGTCCTCATCAACTTCGCCGTGGACGTCCTGTACTCCGTCATCAACCCGAAGATCCGCGTCGGAGGCACCGCATGACCACCATCACCGCTCCCTTCGACCTGGGCTCGAGCCGCGGTCGCATCTGGAAGCAGGTCCGGACGAACCGGCTCGGCATGACGGGGGGCATCATGCTCGCCGTCGTCGTGCTCGCCGGGATCACCGCACCGATCGTCGCACCGCACGACCCGACCGCGACGCACTTCGACCTGCCGTTCCAGGTGCCCTTCACCGTCGGCTTCGGGTTCGGTACCGACGACCTCGGCCGCGACATCCTGTCCCGCACGCTGTACGGGATCCAGGTCTCGCTCGTCGTCGGCGTGCTGTCGGTGCTGCTCGCCGTCGTGGTCGGCACCCCGCTCGGCCTGCTCGCCGGGTACTGGCGCTGGCTCGACGCGATCATCTCCCGCCTGACCGACGTCGCGCTCGCGTTCCCGTTCCTCATCATCGCGGTCGGGCTCGCGGCGATCAGCGGGCCGAGCCTGTCGAACGCCGTGATCGCGATCGGCATCTCGCACGTGCCGGCGATGATCCGGATCGTGCGCGGTGAGACCCTGCGGATCACGAGCGCCGACTTCGTGACGAGCGCGAGGACGCTGGACGCCGGCGGCGCGCGCATCATCGCGCAGCACGTCCTGCCGAACTGCGTCTCGGCGATCATCGTGCAGGCCACCGTGATCATGCCGGTCGCGGTGATCGGCGAGGCGCTGCTGTCCTTCCTCGGGCTCGGCATCCAGCCGCCCACGCCGAGCCTCGGCATCATGCTCTCGGACGCGCAGCAGTACCTCGGCCAGGCGCCGTGGGCCGCCGTCGTGCCGGGGGTCGCGATCGCCGTCATCTGCCTCGGCTTCAACCTGTTCGGGGACGCCCTGCGCGACGCCCTCGACCCCACCGCCTCGGACCGGAAGTAGCACCAGCACCATGAGCACCAACCCCGCCTTCACCACCCCGCCGACGGAGACCACCCGTCCGGACCTGCAGGGCACCTTCGGGATGGCCGCGTCGACGCACTGGATCGCGACCGCGACGGCGCAGTCGGTCCTCGAGCGCGGCGGCAACGCCTTCGACGCCGCCGTCGCCGGCGCCTTCGTCCTGCACGTCGTCGAACCGCACCTGAACGGACCCGGTGGCGACGTGACCGCGATCTTCGCGACGGCGTCCGACAGGGCACCGACCGTCCTCGTGGGCCAGGGACCGGCCCCGGCCGGCGCGACGCCGGAGCACTTCCGGTCCGAGGGCCTGGACCTGGTCCCGGGGGCGGGCGCGCTGGCGGCCGCCGTCCCCGGTGCCGTCGACGCGTGGCTGCTCCTCCTCGCCGAGCACGGCACGTGGGAGCTCGCCGACGTGCTCGCCCCCGCGATCGGCTACGCCCGCGACGGTCACCCGGTCGCGCCCCGCGTGGTCGCCACCATCGGGACCGTGCAGGACCTGTTCCGCGACCACTGGCCGTCCTCCGCCGAGCGGTGGCTGCCGGGAGGCTCGGTGCCGGTCGCCGGGTCGATGGTGCGCAACGAGACCTGGGCCTCGGTCCTGGAACGGCTCGTGCAGGCAGGGTCCGGCACCGTGGACGGCGAGGGCGCGCGCGTCGCGCGCATCGAGGCCGCCCGCACCGAGTGGGCCGAGGGCTTCGTCGCGCAGGCAGTCGACGCCTTCGTCCGCGCCCCGCACCGCCACGCGTCCGGCACCGACCACGCCGGGGTGGTCCGCGCGAGCGACCTCGCGGCGTTCCGGGCGTCGACCGAGCCCGCGACGACCGCGGAGTTCCGTGGCCACACGATCGCGAAGACCGGGCCGTGGGGCCAGGGACCGGCGCTCCTGCAGACCCTCCGCCTGCTCGACCCGCTGGACGACGAACGGCTCGACCCGTCGACCGTCCTCGGCGCGCACACGATCGCCGAGGCGCAGAAGCTCGCCCTCGCCGACCGCGAGGCGTACTACGGCGACGGCGACGTCCCGATGGCCGAGCTGCTCTCCGATGCGTACTCCGACGCGCGTCGCGCCCTGATCGGTGACCGTGCGTCGCACGAGCTGCGACCGGGGTCGGTCTCGGTGCCCGCGGGTGCGATGCCCCCGCTGCGTGAGACGTACACACCGCGCGGCGAGTCGATCGCCGGTGTCGGCGAGCCCACCGTCCCCGGCGCCCGCGGCGACGCGGTGGCCGCACCGGCCGAGGACGACCCCGTGCACGAGGACCGCGGTGAGCCGATCGTGATGGAGACGGGCGAGACCCGCGGCGACACGTGCCACATCGACGTCGTCGACCGCTGGGGCAACATCGTCAGCGCGACGCCCTCCGGCGGGTGGCTGCAGTCGTCGCCGACGATCCCGGAGCTCGGGTTCTGCCTCGGCACCCGCATGCAGATGACGTGGCTCGAGGAGGGCACCGCGTCCACGCTCACCCCGGGCGCCCGACCCCGCACGACGCTCACCCCGACGCTCGTGCTCCGGGACGGCGAGCCGGTGGTCGCGATGGGCAGCCCGGGTGGTGACCAGCAGGACCAGTGGCAGCTGCTCTTCCTGCTCCGCACGATCGTCGGCGGGTGGTCCCCGCAGCAGGCGATCGACGCACCCGCCCTGCACACGACGTCGTTCCCGGGGTCGTTCTGGCCCCGCACCTGGACCCCGGGCGGCCTCGTCGTCGAGGACCGCCTCGGTGACGACGTCATCGCCGGGCTCGAGGAGCTCGGCCACGTCGTCACCCGCGCCGGCGACTGGTCGCTCGGCCGCCTGTCGTGCGTGACGCGCGACCCCGACACCGGCGTCATGGGCGCCGCCGCCAACCCGCGAGGAGCACAGGGCTATGCCGCAGGACGCTGAGGACCGGACCATGCACGACGGCGACACGACCACCGGGGCCGCACCGCGCCTCCAGACCGACCGGACCGACACCCTGCTGTCCGTCCGCGACCTGCGGGTCGCCTTCGGTGACCGCGAGGTCCTGCACGGTGTCGACCTCGACGTCCGCCGCGGCGAGCGCGTCGCGATCGTCGGCCAGTCCGGCTCGGGCAAGTCGACGCTCATCGCGGCCCTGCTCCGGCTCCTGCCGGGGGCCGGGCACATCACCGATGGTGGGATCCGCCTCGGCGACGACGACATCGCCCACGCCGACGAGGCGCTCATGCGACGCGTCCGTGGCGCACGGATCGGGCTCGTGCCGCAGGACCCGTCGACGAACCTCAACCCGTCGATGCGGGTCGGCGCGCAGATCGCCGACGCGCTGCGGGCCGGCGGGCTGCGGGGACGCGCGGCGATCCGGCAGCGGGTGGTGGCACTGATGACCGAGGCCGGGATCCCCGAGGCCTCCCGACGGGCGGACCAGTTCCCGCACGAGTTCTCCGGCGGGATGCGGCAGCGCATCCTCATCGCCGTCGCACTGGCCCGCCAGCCCGAGCTGCTCATCGCCGACGAGCCGACCAGCGCGCTCGACGTGACCGTGCAGCGGCAGATCCTCGACCACCTGCAGACCCTCGTCGACCAGCACGGCACGACGCTGCTGTTCGTGACGCACGACCTCGGGGTCGCGGCCGACCGGACCGACCGCGTCGTCGTGATGCTCGACGGCGAGATCGTCGAGCAGGGTGCGCCCGAGGCGATCCTCCGTGACCCGCAGCACGAGTACACGAAGCGGCTCATCGCGGCGGCCCCCGCGCTGTCCGGGGTCGCGCCGGAGCCCGTGGCCGCGGGCGAGCCGATCCTCGTCGTGTCCGACCTGGTGAAGGAGTACCGGCTCCGCGGTCGTGGGGCCGGAACGCTCAAGGCTGCCGACGGGGTGTCGTTCGCGGTGCGCCGCGGCACGACCACCGCGGTCGTCGGCGAGTCCGGCTCGGGCAAGACGACGGTCGCGCGGATCGTGCTCGGACTCGAGACGCCGACGTCGGGCACCGCCCTGGTCGACGGGAAGTCCATCGGGACCGCCCGTGGCGCCGAGCGGCGGGAGATCCGACGCCGGGTGCAGCCGGTGTTCCAGGACCCGTACGGGTCGCTCGACCCGACCTCGACGATCGAGCGGATCATCGACGAGCCCCTGCGCGTCTTCGGCATCGGTGACCGGGCGTCGCGCACCGAGCGGGTGGCGACGCTCCTCGACCAGGTGGCGCTCCCCCGCGAGGTCGCACAGCTCCGGCCGAACGAACTGTCCGGCGGGCAGCGGCAGCGCGTGGCGATCGCCCGGGCGCTGGCGCTCGAACCCGAGCTGATCATCCTCGACGAGGCGGTCTCGGCGCTCGACGTCCTGGTGCAGGAGCAGATCCTGGCGCTGCTCGAGGAGCTCCAGGACCGGCTCGGGCTGAGCTACCTCTTCATCACGCACGACCTCGGGGTGGTCCGGCGGATCGCCGACGACGTCGTGGTGATGCGCCGGGGTGAGGTCGTCGAGCGGGGATCGGTCGCCGCGGTGTTCGACGACCCGCAGGAGCAGTACACGAAGGACCTGCTCGACGCCATCCCGGGCAGGGCCCTCGCCGAGGCGGCTGCGTGACGGCGTCCCGGGTGGGCGACCGGCGCGGTGTGGCACGATCGGCACCGTGCTGAACGGGACGAGCGTCATCGACGCCATCCGCCACGACATCGTGACCGGCGCCCTGCAACCGGGCACCCGGGTGACCGAGGCGTTCCTCGCGGAGCGGCACGGGGTCTCCCGGGTGCCGGTCCGCGAGGCACTCCGCGGGCTCGAGGGCGAGGGCTTCGTGGTGTCGCGCCCGAACGTGGGCTCGCGCATCGCCGACATCCCGTTCGACGAGGCCGACGACCTGTTCGCGGTCCGCGAGTCGCTCGAGACCGCCACCGCCCGCCGCGCCGCGACCCGGGCGCGCACGCTCTTCGACGCGGAGGCCCCGCCGGAGGACTGGTGGCGCGTGCGCCGCGAACTCGGGGCCGTCCTCGACGAGGGTGACGCGGCCGTCGAGCGGGGCGAGCTCGACCTGCTCGTCGACCTGAACGAGCGCTTCCACCTGCTGGTCGCCGAGCTCTCGGGCAGCACGACGCTCGCGACCCTGCTCCGGCAGCTCTCGCGGAAGATCGAGTGGCTCTACGCGCTCGACACCTCGTCACGCGGCAAGCGCCTGTGGCCCGATCACCGGCGCATCCTGGCCGCGATCGACGCGGGGGACGTGGAGCAGGCCGCCGAGCGGATGGCCTGGCACGTCCGCGAGAGCCGCATCGGGTACGCGGCGCGCTCCTCCCCGGAGCAGGCCGACGCCCTGCGGACCGCGGGCCCCGCGGTCTGACCGGCCGGCCCGGCCCGGCCGGTCCGGCCCGGCGCGGCCCGCACGGCCCGCACGGGCCGCGCGGGCCGCGCGGCCGAGGCTCGCGCATGCGGACACGTTCGCGGCCCAGCGGCCGCGAAACCGTCCGCCCAGCCGAGCCTCGGGCAGCCGCGGCGGCCGCGGCCGCCGCCGCTACAGCGTCGGGACGACCACCGCGCGGCCGGACAGCTCGCCGGCCTCGAGCTTCCGGTAGGCCTCGAGCGCGTCGGACAACGCGAACCGCTCGACGTCGGGCTCGATCTGCCCCGCTCGGTACATCGCGACGACCTCGTGCAGGTCCTCGATCGTGCCCCAGTAGGTGTTCGTGATCGTCGACTCGTACGGCGTCGTGAAGAAGTTCCACTCGACGGTCCCGCCGGCGATCCCGACGACGGTCAGCCGTCCGCCGATCGCCATCGAGGCCTTCGCGGTCGCGATCGTCGGCGTCGCACCGACGAAGTCGAACGCCGCATCGACGCCCTTGCCGCCGGTGAGCTCGCGGATCGCGGTGGCCTGGTCCGGCCCGGCGGGAACGGTGACCGCACCGCGGGCCGCGGCACGGTCCATCGCGTCCTGCTTCGTGTCGGTCGCGATGACCGTGGCGCCGGTGAGCGCCGTGAGGATCTGCACGGCGATCTGCCCGAGACCGCCGAGCCCCACCACGAGCGCGTACCTGCCGCCGCCCGCCAGGTTCGGCATCGCTGCCTTGATCGCGTGGTACGGCGTGAGTGCGGCGTCGCTGAGCGGTGCCGCCGCGATCGGATCGGCGTCGCCGAGCGAGACGAGGTTGCGCGCCGGGACGGTCACGTACTCCGCCATGCCGCCGTCCCGACCGAGACCGATGGCCGCGTACGGGTTCGTGGCAGCGTTCTCGCAGTAGGTGTCCTGGCCCTTCGAACAGGACGCGCAGTGCCCGCAGCCGACCGGCCCGTAGACGAGGTAGGCGTCGCCCTCGGTGAAGCCGCTCACCCCGTCACCGACGGCCTCGACCCACCCGGAGGTCTCGTGCCCGAGGACGAATCCGGGGGCCTGCGCGCCCGGCTGCCCCTCCTGGAACTCGCGGTAGACGGCGACGTCGGAGTGGCACGCCCCGGCACCGGCGACCTTGAGGAGCACCTCCCCGGGTCCCGGGACGGGCTTCTCGACCTCGGTCAGGACGGGGAACGTCCGGAACTGCTCGAACACGACGGCGTGCATGGGTTCTCCTTCGATCTCCGTCAAAACTACACCTGTCGCGTAGCTCGGTCGCCGGACATCCTGCGTCTTCCCCGAGAGCCGGTTGCGAGAACGGTCGTTCTCCGATTGACTGGCGTCGGCCCTGAACGGGGCCTCCCCCAACGAAAGGAGCGGCTATGCCCACGCGCACCGCACGCACCGCCTGGCAGGGCGGCCTCAACGACGGTTCCGGCCAGGTCGAGCTGTCGAGCTCGAAGGTCGGCACCTACGACGTCTCCTTCCCGAAGCGCGCCGCGGACGAGGCCGGTGGCACCACCAGCCCCGAGGAGCTCATCGCCGCGGCCCACTCGGCCTGCTACGCGATGCAGTTCTCCGCGATCCTCGGCGAGGCCGGCGGCACCGTCGAGGCCCTCGACGTCAAGGCCGACGTCTCGCTCGGCCCGGACAGCGCCGGCGGCTTCAAGCTCACCGGCATCACCCTCACCGTCAACGGTGAGGTCTCCGGCATCGACGAGGCCGCCTTCCTGGCGGCGGCCGACGAGGCCAAGGCGACCTGCCCGGTCTCCAAGGCGCTCACCGGCGTCGACATCGAGCTCAAGGCGACCTTCGAGCAGTAGTCGCGACCCCGGTACGGACGGGAGGCGCGGTGCCAGCTGGCACCGCGCCTCCCGTCCGTCCATCGGTACGGTGGGGCGCATGCGCCGCCTCTTCCGCACCCGCACGCACGTGGTCACGTGGATGGGCGCACTCGTCGCCCTCGTCGGCGTGGTGTTCCTGGCGGTGCGGCGACTCGACTCGTCCGGCTGGATCGCGGGCGGATCGGGCGGTGACTTCGCGTTCGTCAGCGGGGACCGACCCGGACAGCTCGTCGTGGGGGCGGTCCTCGCCCTGCTCGGTGGGATCGTCGCGGCCGTCTGCGCCGCTCGCCTCGCCCGCACCTCGACGCTCCGGGGGCTGCTGGTCGGGATCATCGTGCTCGTCGCCGGCGTCGTCCTCCTCCTCGCAGCACCGAACCCGTCGTTCGGGTGGTTCGCCTACGCGCCCCTCGCCGGCGAGACGATGCTGCCGATCCGGTCCACCGGACTGCAGCTGACCGGGCAGGTCGTCGTGCTGGTCGGCGCGGTCCTCACCGCCTTCACAGCCGGACGACTCAGCACGCAGGGCCGTCACTGACCCGTCATCGGCAACGTCCAGCGGACGTCCGGACTCGGGCACGAGCGGCTGGCACCATGGTCTGATGGCCGAGCAGTTCCTCCCCGGCGTCCCGCGGCCCGGGCGCCCACCCCGGCCGCGCGTCCGCAACCTCGCACAGCACGACATCCGCGACGCCCGCGCCCGCCTGCGCGGCACGATCTACGAGGACGTCACCCCCGACACCCGCCCGCGCGAGCAGTACTCGCCGGTGCAGATCGTCGACTTCTGCCTCGACCTGGCCGAGGTCATGCTCGCCTCCGGCGCGGACACCCGCAGTGTCGAGACCGCCGTCGTCGCGGTGTCCACGAAGTGGAACCTCGCGCCCCTCGACCTCGACTTCTCCGGCAGCTCGGTCACGCTCCAGTACGCCCCGGCCGACCACCCGCCGCTCGTCAAGGTCCGCACGGTGCAGTCCGACGGCTCCGACCTCGACCGGCTCGCCCGCGCGAACCAGATCGTCGACGACCTGGTGCACGGCGAGCGCGACATGACGAGCGCGGTGAGCGCCCTGGTCGCCGTCCTGCGGCTGCCGACCCGGTGGCCGACCTGGCTCGCCGACGTGGGCCTCTCGGTGCTCGGTACCTCGATCGCGATGCAGGCCGGTGGTGGCTGGCGCGCCGGTGTCGGCGCGTTCGTGCTCATGTTCGGGATCATCCTGTCCGGCCGCTGGCTGACCGGCCGGGGCTTCCCGCAGTTCTTCGTCTCCGGTGCGCAGGCAGCCGTCGCCTCGGCCATCGGCACCCTGGCGATCTGGGCCGACGTCCTGACCGCGACGGGTGCGGCCACGATGGTCGCCGCACTCGTCGTCCTGCTGCTGCCCCACGTGTCGCTCGTCACCTGGGCCCAGGACGCGATCTCCGGCTTCCGGGCCATGGCCGTCGCCCGGGCGTTCTACATCGTGCTCGTGATCGCCGCGATCGTCGTGGGAGTCCCGGCCGGCATCGCGGTCCTGCAGTGGCTCAGCATCGAGGTCGACCCGTCCGGCATCGTGCTGCAACCGCTGCCGCTCTGGGCCTCGTTGTCGCTGACGGTCGTGTCCGCGGCGGCGAACTGCTTCGTGCAGCAGGCCAGTGCCCGGGTCATCCCCGTCGCGGTGGTGTTCTCGGTCACCGCCGGCGCGTTCCTCTGGGAGCTCCGGCACCTCGGCATGCCGCTGCTGGGAGCGACGTTCATCGCGTCGGTGCTGCTCGGCGTGCTGTCGACCATCGCAGCAGCCCGGATGCGCACGGCCGTGGCGGCGATCGCGGTGCCGGCGTTCTGCGGTGCACTGCTGCCCGGTGTCGCGGTGTCCGATGCCCTGCTGCACTTCATGTCGGGGGCGTCCGGCGCCGCGCTCGACTTCGTGGCGGCCGTCTCGGTGGCACTCGGCATCGGCGCGGGGCTCGTGCTCGGTGGTCTCGTGGCGACCCCCGGCGCGCGACGGGCCCTGCGGCGGGCGCGTCGGGTGACGGTGCACTCGGTCCACAACGACACGACGGCGATCCCCGTGCTGCGGGACACCGGGTACGACCCGGGCAACGGCTCCGTGCCGCGGGGCCACCGCCCGCGCTGAGGGACCACCCGGACACGAGACCCGGGCTGGGCGATCGCTCTCGTGCCCGGGAGCACGAGGAACGTCGCCCAGCCCGGGTCTCGGATGGTGCGAGCGCCTCAGCCCTTGTCGGAGACGGCCTTCGTCACCGCGGTGGGGGCGTCGTAGTCGCCGTCCGGCATCCCCTTCAGGGCGTCCAGGACGTCACCGGGGGCGTCCTCCTTCTCGGCGGTCGCGACGATGTCCTCCTTCGAGGCGGGGTAGTCGATGCCGCTGAGGTACTTCTGGACCTGGATCGGGTTCGGTGCTGCCATGTCGGTTCCTTCCGTCGGAGCCTCCACGACTACGCCCGTGCGGCTCCGGGTCGACCCGGGTGACGCGCCTCGCGGCCAGGGGTCAGATCTCCCAGCTCCCGCTGTCGCTCCACGTCGAGAAGCGCTGCGCGGCCTGCGGCTCGTACCGCTCCATCCAGCCGCGCTCGAGTCGGGCGACCGCACGGTCGAACGCCGGCACCAGGTCGAGCTCCGCGCGGAGCATCGCCTGCAGCTGGAGCCCCTCGTACAGCGCGATGAGCTGCTCGGCACCGCGACGGGGGTCCATCGTGTGGGGCGCGCGGCCGACGGCGATGTCGTGCTCCAGGCCGCGCCGGACCTGCGAGAAGAAGAGCTGGTAGCGCGACCGCAGGTACGTGGCCATGGGGTGCGCAGGGTTGCCGGCGACGGAGAGCAGTGCGACGAGCAGCCGCATGAGCGCGGGGTCCTCGGCGTTCGAGGCGACGATCGCACGCAGCAGGTCGACCGTGGGGCCGTCCCCGACCTCGTGCGCCACCGCTTCCAGTCGCGCGCCGTTCCAGCGGTCGACGGCGGCGAGCACGAGGCCGTCCCAGGACGGGAAGTGCTGGCGGAGCTCCTCCGTCGTGATGCCCATCCGCTCGGCGACCATGCCGACGTGGGCCTCGTGGAAGGGCACGTCGCGGAGGACGTCGACCGTGGCGCCGACGATCGTGATGCGCAGGTGCAGGGTGGCGGCCGCGGCGGCTGCCGCCTGCGTGTCGGCGCTGGTGTGTTCGAGCATCGTGCCCTCCGTCGTGCGGCGGACGTCCTGTCCGCACCTCCATCCAAGCGCAGTGGCGGGGGACACAGCATCCCCGGTACGGGTGTCAGCATGTCGGGGGACAGGCGACGACCCCGGAGCACGCACGCGGGCTGCCGTGCGACCATGCCGGGATGACCCCCGAAGACCCCGTCGCACAGGGCCTGGCCACCATGGCCTCCGCAGGCTACGAGTTCGGCGGCGACGACGAGCAGGTCGCGCACGACGTGCGGACGATGTGGGAGCAGCTCGGCTCCCCGGAGGGCGCGTTCGGCGCTGCAGCACGCGCGATCGCCCGGCTGCCGCAACGCCCCGAGGTCCCGATCGCCGACCAGGCACGACGCCGGGCGTTCGAGCGGGCGATCGGGATCAACCCGGTCGAGGTCGAGCTCACGGCGGCGATGTCCGCGCGGGAGCTGCTGGAGCGGATGGCGCGGTCCGTCGCCTGCTGACGGCGTGCGGTGGACGTGACCGCAGACGGACTGGAGGCGGGGGGGGGGGGGGGGCCGCCCCCCCCCCCCCCCCCCCCGCGGGGGGGGGGGGGGGGGGGGGGGGGGGGCGGGCGCGGGGGGGGGGGGGGGGGGGCGCCTCGCCGCGCTCCTGGGGGGGGGGGGCGACGGCCAGGGACCGGGGCGG
>NZ_JAURUY010000015.1:0-58378 GCF_030803485.1 Curtobacterium sp. 260
GGGTCGGGTCCGGGTGAAACCGGGAGCGAGCGGGGTGGTCGTCATCGAGGACCGACCTTCTGTGGTGAGCGATCCTTCGACCGATCCGGAGAGTTCACGCATCCGCGCTTCCGGCGACAGTAGGTCACGGAACCGGGAGAACGCCTGGACGGCGCGCGCACGTCCGGGAAACGCAACCCGTGGCGGACGGGAGGCGCGGGGCGGGCCGGTCCCGCGCCTCCCGTCCGCCGCACGGTTCGGTGGGACCGCTCAGCGCACCCAGACGACGATGCCGCGGAGGTCGTGCAGCACGGCCGCTGCGCCGGCGCGCAGTGCCCGGCCCGCGCGGTCCTCGGTGAACGTCGACGGGTCGTGGTGGCTCGACGCCCCGAGGCCCTCGCCACGGAAGCCGGCGCCCGTCCAGTCGGCCGCGGTCACGTTCGACGTCGGTTCGGCGATCTCGGCGCCCACGACCAGGAACTGCTGGTGGAGTGCCGAGGGCGAGACCGCCGCGAGCGGGTCGACCATGTGGTCACCGACGCTGATCACCAGGTCCGGCCGGGCGTCGACCGCGCGGAGGACCGCGCCGATCCGGTCATCCGGGTCCGCGGCCGTCACGCGGGTGACGTCGACGTGCTCGTCCGCGGCCCACGACTCGACCGTCCGGACGAGCGTCCGGGTCGGCGCGTCGTCGGCGGTGTCGCCGGCGTCGGCGAGCAGCACGACCTCGTACCCCTCCGGCGGGTGCACACCGGCCCACGAGCCGGGCTCGGGGTGGATGGTCGCCTCGGGCGCCGGGGGCTCGTCGGGGTCGGCGAAGCCCGCTCCGAGCGCTCCCGCGGAGGTCGACGCTGCTGACGCTCCGGCACCGGGACCACCCGCGGTGCCGCCCGCGCCCGTGGAGCACGCGGCGAGCGCCACGGCTCCGGCGGCCAGGACGGCGGCGGCGGCGAGCAGGACGGTGGGCCGGGCGGCATGGCGGGCCACGGGGTCTCCTCTGGTCGTGACGGGGTGCGGGCGGTCGTGCCCGGAGGCGACCATCGAAACACGTCCGACCGTGCCGCCGGAGGCGTGCGAGGCCCTGTCCAGCGTCCGGTCCGGTGCTCGTCACCTGCTGTTCACCCGGTGGTCGCCCCGGGGCCGGATCGTCTGCGCGTGACCTCCCGCTCCACCGTCCGTCCGGACCGCCGCCACGGCCTCCGCCGGACCGTCCTCCACCGCTCCCTGCCCCACCCGACCGTGCACCGGTCCCCCGTCGGACCAGCGCGGATCCTCGCGGGAGCCGTCCTGCTCGTCTCCGTCGCGGTCGCGGTGATCGCCGGTGCCGCGCCGGCGTCCGCCCACGGCTTCAGTTCGGTCGTCCACGCGGACGTCTCGTCGGACCGCCCCGAGACGGTGCGCACCGACCTCGCGCTCGAGTACGACCTGCTGCTCGTGTCCGTCGCCACGAGCGAGCACGACGACGCGCTGCACGAGCGGGGGCAGCGGGCGTGGGACGACGGCGACTTCCCGGGCATGGCCGCCGCTGCCGAGGCGCACCGCGAGAGCATCGCCGCGTACGTGACCGACCGCTTCTCGGTCGAGGCCGCCGGTGGGCGGGCGTGCACGGCGGACGTCGGACGCCGGATGACGGTCGACCTGCAGGACGAGGTGCCGTACCTGCACCTGACGGTCGACTCCGCCTGTCCGACACCGTCCGGGACGCGGCCCGGACACGTGGTGCGGTCGACGCTCTTCCCGGACGACGAGTCCTTCGTGCGCGACACGAAGACGATCGTCACCTACGACGTCGACGATCGGCAGGGCTCGGCGACGCTCGACGCAGCGCAACCGACGTTCTCGACCGAGCAGTCAGCCGGCGAGCGCTTCCGCGAGTTCTTCGTCCTCGGTGCCGAGCACCTGCTGTCGGGCATCGACCACATCCTGTTCCTCGTCGCGCTCATCGCCGGATCGCGACGACTGCGCGAGGTCGTCTACACCGCTTCGGCGTTCACCGTCGCGCACTCGATCACGTTCATCCTGGCCGCGCTGGGGGTGGTCAGTCCGCCGTCCGTCGTCGTCGAACCGCTCATCGCACTCTCGATCGCGGCGGTGGCGGGCTGGTACCTCTGGCGGCTCTGGCGGCGCCGTTCACACGCCGACGACCTCGAGGTCGGGGCGCGAGGTCGGTTCGCGCTCGACCGGTCGGGGTGGTCCCGCCTGGCGGTGGTGTTCGCCTTCGGGCTCATCCACGGTCTGGGCTTCGCAGGGGCCCTCGGGATCCACGAGGCGTTCTCGTGGCAACTGCTCGCGTCACTCCTCGTCTTCAACGTCGGCATCGAGGCCGTGCAGCTCGGGATCATCCTCGTCGTGTTCCCGGTGCTCGTGCTGCTGCGCCGCAAGGCGCACCGCGCCGCGCTCTGGGTGACCGGCCTGGTGACGGCCGGCGTCTTCGTGACGGGGCTCGTCTGGTTCGTCCAGCGGCTCGTCGAGGGCTGACGTCCGCGCTGACCAGGACGCAGGCTCGATGGTCACTCAGCGTTCACGAAGTCGTTCCACAGCCCGTGCAGAGTCACGTGTGCTGTTCCCCACCACGTTCGAGAAACGGGCCCACATGTCCTTCCTGTCCGGCGCCACCACACGGCGCAGAACCACGACCCTCCGCGTCTGCGGAGCCGTCCTCGGGGCCGCGCTCATCGCGGGTGCCACGACGGTCGGTACGGGCGCCGCCACGGCGGCGACCGACACCCCCACCAGCAACGTCTCCACCGGCGGCCCCCTCCACATCCTGCTGGGTGTCGGCGCGACCGAGCGCCAGCGCATCGCGTCGTGGTACTCCCCCACGAACACCGCGCAGTCGCTCGAGATCCAGGAGACGGCGTCGATGACCGACGGCGCCTTCACCGACGCCAAGCAGACGATCGACGCCACGGAGTCCGCGAACACCGCGGTCGACACGAGCACGACGGACTCGAACACGAAGAACATCGCCGGCATCTCCGCACAGTCGGGCTACATCAACGCCCACGCGACGATCTCGGACCTCGAGCCGAACACCTCGTACACGTACCGCGTCGGTGCGGCCGACGGCTCCGCCTGGTCGACCGCGTACACGTTCACCACGGGGAGCGCGTCCGGCGACTTCGACTTCCTGTTCTTCGGCGACCCGCAGATCGGTTCGTCGGGGTACGTCGACGAGGACGGCGCGGGCTGGGCCGCGACGCTCGACTACGCGACGAAGACCCAGCCCGACGCCGAGCTCCTCGTGTCCGGCGGCGACCAGGTCGAGCACGCCAACAACGAGTACGAGTGGGGTGCCTTCGCCGACAGCAGCGACGTCCTCAAGCGCTACCCGTGGGCGTCGACCATCGGCAACCACGACGTGGGCGGCAAGGCGTACGAGCAGCACAACCAGGTGCCGAACTCGCTCAAGGTGCCCGACTTCTACCCGAGCGGCAACACCACCGCGAACTCGGGTGGCGACTACTGGTACACCTACAAGGGCGTCCTGTTCATCGACATCAACTCGAACGCCTACACCGGTGGGTCCGACGCCTCGCACGTGAACTACGTGCGCGACGTGATCAACCGCCACGGCGACGATGCCGAGTGGATCACGCTGGTCTACCACCACTCGATCTACTCGCCGGCCGACCACGCGAACGACCGTGACAACCAGCAGCGCCGGTTCGACTTCACCCGGGCGTTCTCGGACCTCGGCGTCGACCTCGTCCTCCAGGGCCACGACCACTCGTACTCGCGCAGCTACGCCATCAAGAACGGCAAGAAGGCGAACCCGGACGAGCAGCCGGCTGCTCCCGAGGTCTTCGCGGGCCCCGGCGGCGTCATCTACATGACGGCGAACTCGGCGTCGGGGTCGAAGTACTACGACCTCACCACGCCGGACGCCACGCAGAGCGGCTACGGCGCCGACCCACTCGACCCGACCGGCCAGCGCCACTGGGCCAACTCGGTCGAGAACCAGGAGCACGTCCGCTCGTTCGTCAAGGTCTCGGTGACCGACGAGAAGCTGTCGGTCGAGGACATCCGCGCCGGTGACTGCCTCACCGCCAACGCGGCCGTCCAGCACGGCAAGGTCGACACCTGCGGCGTGACCCTCCAACCGACCGCCACCGCGGACCCGGCACCGGTCGGATCGACGGTCGACGCGTTCTCGCTGCACGCCACGCTGCCGGAGACGACGACGACGCTCAGCACCTCCGCGTCGTCGCAGACCTTCCGGACCGCGGAGCCGGCGACGATCACCGCGACCGTCACCGGCGGCATCGGCGCCCAGCAGGGCACGGTGACGTTCTCGGACCGCGGCAAGGCCCTGGGCACCGCGAAGGTGACCGACGGCACGGCCACGCTCACCCTGCCGCGCACGCTCGGGCTCGGGAAGCACGCGATCAGCGCGTCGTTCGTGAACGCCGACCCGACGTTCTCGGGCACCGACTCGACGACCGCGAAGGCCACCGCCTTCACCGTCGAGAAGGCGACGACGAGCACCAAGCTGTCCTACAGCCGCGGCGTCGCGACGGTGCGCGTCTCGACCGTGGGCGCCAAGGTCGACGGGACGGTGCGGATCTACCAGGGTTCGAAGCGGCTCGCCACGGTGCAGGTCAAGCACGGGCTCGCGAAGACGACCATCAAGCTGAAGAAGGGCGGGCACACGCTGCACGCCGTCTTCGCCGGGACGTCGGAGCTCGCGACGAGCACCAGCCCGAAGGTGAAGTTCACCGTCAAGTAGGCCTCGGCCACGACGAGGGCCCCGCGACCCCGTTCGCGGGGCCCTCCGTCGTCCCGCCGTGTCCGTTGCTCGATCGAGACCGTCGGACGGTGTGCGCCGTGGGAGCCTGGTCTGCACCTGACCACGGAGCGGACGGAGCAGGCTGTGGACCGAGCGATCGCGTGTGTCGTGCTGGCACTCGTCACGGCCGTGCCGGCACTGCTCCTCGCCGTCACGCAGGTGAGCTCGTGTGCCGATGCGGCGCCGGGTGCGGGCACGAGTCGATGCACGAGCGGACCCGTGCTCGGGGTCACCGGGTCGTGGGCCGCCGGTGCGGTCGCCGTCGTGGTCGTCGCGATCGCGGTCGTCCAGGTCGTGCGGGCCGTCCGTTCCGGGCGAACGGCGACGGACTGACGCCCGGCGGTCTCAGGTCCGCGCTTCGGTGCGGACCGGCTTCAACCGGTCCGGCGCGTCGGTGGCGGGGGTCCACTCGCACGTGAACGTCCCGCGGTACCCGAACAGGAAGCCGAACACGCGGTTGTGCACCTCGAGGTCGACGTGGAACGCCTGGTCGTCCTCCGACCACCACTCGTGCAGGGTGGCACGACCGCTCAGGAGCATCGGGAACCGGAACGACACCGGCCCCTCGTGGAACCGCTGCGCGTCGGACGTCAGCACGAGCCCGCCCCGCTCGTCCACCGCCAGGTCGAGGTCGACCGCCAGGTGCTGGTGCGTGCCGAGGTAGTCGAGCACCCTGCCGTCGACGAGCACCATCGTCGCGTCGAAGCGCGCCGTGCGACCGGGCCTGGTCTCGTACGTCCGCACGAACGTCACCGTCTCGCGGCCGAGCTCGTCGCGGTAGGGGTGGTTCTCGATCGTGAACGGCACGTCCTCCCCGACGTCGGGGACCAGGATGTTCCGGAGCCGACCGATCTGCAGGAAGGGGACGGTCCACCACGGGCCGCGTCGGATCGACGACATGACGCCACGTCCGGTGCAGGCCTCGCCGGCGTCGAGGCCGACTCCGAAGCGTCGTCGCATCATCGGGTGGAGTCGCTGGAAGTCGGCGCCGAGCGCCTCCTCGAACACGGACGTCATCGGTCGTCCCTCGGGTCGGGCAGCGTCGCCAGCGTCGCCGGCGCATCGTGCAGGTGGTCGGTGCGTCGGGCGCTGCCTGCGGGTGCCCGCAGCGTCCTGGAGGCTCGTGGCCGGTCCCGGCGCCAGGGCTGCAGGACCGAGGTGAGCGGCCACGCCTCCGGTGCGGGTCCGCCCTCGAGCCAGATCCGGAGGCGGTCGAAGCTCCACGCGGTCGCCCAGCCGAGGAGCGGCCGGACGACCAGGTCCAGCGGCCCCCAACCGCCGTCGTAGTCGTAGCCGGTGATGAACCGCGTGCGCCCGTCGTCGGTCGGGACGTAGCGCCAGTAGCCCCGGCCCGCGCGGATCGGCGAGAGGCGGTCGCCGGTCCCGAAGCGCAGCGCCGACGTGCGCGAACCGTCCGGGCGGCGGCGTTCCCCGATGCTCACACCGGTGCCGTGCACGTCGTGCAGCGGCGAGCGTCGGACGTAGCGGAAGTGCGTCGGGGCCCCGTCCTCCGCGCCCTCGGGCACGATCTCCGAGAACCGGACGTCCCAGCGCACGTGCTGCTCGGGGTCCTGCGTCGCGGCCCACACGCGGTCGAGGTCCGCATCGATGACGGTCTCGACGTAGATGCCCCTGGTCCCCACGTGCTGACAGTAGCGCCTGCGTGGCGGAGACCGACGTCACGCCGGGGACGGGTCGTCGCGGCGGTGCCGTCGGTCGTGGATCAGCCGTTCCAGGCGTCCCGCAGCGCGCGTTCCAGGTCGGTGCGGTCCGATCCCCGCTCTTCCCCGTCACGGAGCGGTTCGGCCGTCAGCTCCCCGTCGCGGAGCGTCAACTCCGTCGTGCTGTCGGTGCCGCCGTCGACGAGGCTCACGTGCAGCCCGGTGCCGTCCGGCAGCACCGGTCGCAGGGCGGCGACGAACGCCGGCACCTGACCCGCATCGGACAGCGTGGCCGCGACCGACTGGTTCGAGTCGAACTGCTCCGTCGACGCCGGGAGGAAGCCCCGCAGCTCCGTGCCGACGTCGATCGACCGGCCCAACATCGCCGGGGAGCCGCTCACGGACAGACGGTCCGTGTCGTCCGCAGCGTCCCGGTCAGCAGCGTCCTCGTTGCCGTCAGCGGGATCGGCCTGCGGACCGACGCGGATCGACTCCACCGGATCGGCCGGAGCAGCGGCGGCGAGCGCCGTCGCCGTCGCGAGGACCTCGTCCGGGTCGTCGACCGTCACCCGCACCCAGGACGGGGTGAGCTCGACGGCAGCGACCCCCGGCCGCGCCGCGATCGCAGCGAGCCGGTCCGCCTCGGCGTAGTCGGCGGCGTCGGGCAGGTCGTCGTCGCCTCGGGGCTGGTCCTTCGTGACGATGCCGCCGTCCACGATGACCTGCGCGTCCGGTGCGGCCTGCTGTGCGAGCGCCGTCGCGTCCCCGACGTCGTCGAGGTCCGCGAGGTGCATCAGGAGACGACCCGGCGTGACGGAGGCGCGGGTCACCTCGTGCGCGGCACGCACACGCTCGTACGCGGTGATCTCGGGCGTCGGGTCACCGACGGTGTCGTCCGTCCCGGCGATGTCGTTCGCGATCCGCAGGTCCGGCACGTCGTCGGAGCGGATGACGTCCTGCTGCGCCGACGACCAGGACGCCGACGTCGACGCCGTGTCCCAGTCGGACGACATGGCGATCCGCCGGACCGACTCCCAGCCGGCCACCAGGTCATCGGCATCGCGGACGGTGAGTGCGATGCGACCTCCGCCGGTGCCGGAGGCGGACGGAGCGTCGACGTCGCCACCGAGCCAGCGGTCGTCGCCGCGGAGCCGATCGACGACGGCGAGCAGTCGGTCGTTCTCGGAGGCGCGTCCCTCCAGGAAGAACCCGAACCCGTCGGCCTCCATCGAGCCGCGGTACGTCGTACCCGGGCCGGAGGCATCGCGGATCCAGCGTCCGACCTCGTGGGTCACGCGTCGGAGGTCGGCGTCGGACAGGTCGTCCTCGGTGGTCACGGTGACGGACGCTTCGCCGGCGAACGGCAGGTTGTTCGTGCCCGAACCGCGCACGGACCGCACACCGTCGAGTGCCGACAGCTCGCGCTCGGCCTTCTCGGCACCCGCACTCCCCGCGTTGACGTTGCCGGAGCACCCGGTGAGCAGCAGGACCCCGGTCAGCGTGGCGGCCAAGAGCGCGGCGGACCCCGTGCGTCGTCTCCCCCAGAGCATGGCGGGAGCGTACCGCAGCGGTCTGCGCCGGCCCTGTCGCCCTCCGTCCGGCATCAGCAGCGGCTCCAGCGACCGGGTCGGTCCTCGGTCACCTGACGGGCCGCGACCCCGGCATCCCGGGCCAGCCGTCCGGCGTCACCCAGGCCAACGTGGCGCAGACCGCCCGACCGCTGGCGAGGGCGCCACGCAACGAGGGAGTGTTGTCGGCGTGGACGTGTCCCCAGAGCACGTCGGCCTCCGTCGCCGGGAGCCGCCGTGCCAAGGCCCGGAGGACCGCCGGCCCGAGTCCCTGTCCGCGGTGGTCGTCGTCGAGCGCGATCTCCTCGACGACGAACCCGGTGAACCCGTACGCGTCGTCCCGAGCGGCGGCGACGACACCGGCGGCCCGTCCGTCGACCACGACCTCGAACAGCAGTCCCTGTTCGTCGGCGTCGCCGAGCCCGTCCTCGTCGGCGGGCGCCGCCCACTCGTCCAGGTCGGGCGTGACGCGACGGACGGTCTCGTAGACCGCGGCGACCCTCGGCGCCGCAGCCTCGGGCGTGGTCGGGACGAGTTCGACCGCGGAGGCTCCCGGCGTCTGCTCACGACCGGCGATCACCGACACCGGCCCCGCGACCACGAGTTGGTCGGGTGCCACCGAGGACCCGTGTCCGGCCAGAGCGCGGACGCGCAGGAGGTCTCCGGGGAGTCGGACGCGGAAGCAGAGCGGTGAGAAGGCACGGGCGTCCTCGAGCACGGAGCCGAGCTCCGCCAGACCGGCTGCGTCGGGGCGCACGCTGGTCGCGATCACGTCGACGAACGGCTTCGACACGTCGCGGCCACGGAAGCGGATCCCGGTGAGGGCCCATCCGCCGGAGGGCAGCTCGACGACCCGGTTCGCCCAGTCGAGCGGGTCCGGGACGGCGAGTCCGACGGCGTCGCGGACCGCCGCTCCCCACGAGGTGTCCCCCACCAGTGCGAGGTCGGGTCCGACCGTCCGCAGCAGGTCCGATCGCCAGTGCTCGTTCCAGCGGGCCAGGTGCTCCGGCGCCCACGGCACGAGGGCGGTGAACAGATCGTCGTCGTCCATCCCGGTCGACGCTAAGAGTCCGAGCAGCGGCAGCGCAAGAGCGGCTGGCACCGCTCCCCCGTGCGGAACGCGGAGAAGCCCCCGGCGAGAACGTGTCTCGCCGGGGGCTTCATCGGTTTCGGTCGGGCTGACAGGATTTGAACCTGCGACCCCTTGACCCCCAGTCAAGTGCGCTACCAAGCTGCGCCACAGCCCGTGAGCTCTCACGAGCTCTGAGCCCCGAGAGGCTCGGAACTCCGTCTCCGGCGTTCCACCGCCCGCGTCCGACCGGAGCGCGAGCAGCCCGTCAAGCATAGCGGACGCCGGACCCTGCTCGTGCCACGGCGCGTCGCCGCCTCCACGGGAGCGATCGGCCGGGCCGGGCCGTCAGCCCCGCGGCGAGCGCGCTGGCTGCTGCACCACGTCCCGCTCGGCCGCCAACCACGGCAGCGCGAGCCCCACGAGCAGCCCGCCGAGCCCGTCCGCGGCCAGGTCGCCGATCGTGTCGTCGTACCCGACGTAGATCGCCGAGTCGACGTAGTTGTGCCCGAGCCACTCGCACATCTCCCACACGGACCCGATCGCGAGTCCGAGGGTGAACACCAGGAGCGACACCGTCACGCGCCCGGCGTCCGGGGCGTGCGGCACGAGCCGGAGGTCCGCGGCGATCACCGCGAGCAGCGCCGCGAGCAGTCCGGTCAGGACGACGTGGATCAGCTTGTCCCAGAGGAACACCGACGTGTACCACTCGAGCGCGCTCGACCACCCGGCGACGAGCACCAGCACGCAGACCGCCAGGTCGAACGCCGGTCGGAGTCCGAGCATCCGCGGCAGGACCACCCCGAACAACGCGAGCGACATCACCGCGAACGACGTGCTCCCCCAGCCGATCGTGGCCACGGGGATGCTGAGGAGCGTCAGGACCCGCACCACGTCGGCCGGCAGGAACCGCCGGCGCAGGAAGGTCAGCCCGAGCGACCGCATCACGAGGTCCACCGCACGACGGCGTGCACGGCCGCGTGGTCGGACGGCCAGACACCGCCCGGTCGGCGCACGTTCACCGCGACCCGGTCGACGACGGCGTCCTCGGTCACGAGCACCCCGTCGATCCGCCGGCCGCCGACACGCGGCTCCCGGTAGTGCGGGTACGTCCCGTAGGCCTCCCCCACCTGCCGGGAGGCTCGTCCCCAGCTGTCGACGACCCCCGCTTCGGCCAGTGCTCGCCAGGGCGCCGATCCGGCCGGGCAGTTCCAGTCGGCCATCACGACGGCCGGCAGTCCGCGCTCGCGGACGATGCGTCCGAGCAGCTGCGCACCGCGCAGCCGCGCCCAGGACGAGGCGACGTCGAGGTGCGTCGCGATCGCGGTGAACTCCTGCCCGGTGGTGCGGTCCGCGACGACGGCACCGACGGCGTGCCGCGGGAATGCCGTCGCCCAGGACCGTGAGCCCGGGCGCGACGGCGTCCGGGACAGCGCCCACGTGCGCCGCTCGACGACGTCGAGGCGCTCCCGGTCGAGGAACAGGCCGACCGCCTCGCCACCGCCGCGCGCACCGCGACCGACGACCACGGGCTCCCATCGCGAGCCGAGACGGGCCGTGAGGTCCGCGGTCTGGGCGGGCAGTGCCTCCTGGACGGCCAGCACCGTCGGCTGCTCGCTGGCGACGAGCGCGACGACGGCGTCGCGGCGACGTTCCCACGCGTCGGCGTGACCGGGCGCGTGCGGCACCCGACGTCTGACGTTGAGGGTGGCGCAGTGCACCTCGGGGGCCACCACCGCCCCGATCGTCGGGTGGTCGTCCGGCGCGGATGGCATGCACCCTGTCTACGAGACGACACCTGTTGCGCTCACAGGGTGTCGTGACGGTCCCTCGTAGGGTGGCTCGGATGCGTTGCGCTCGTCCCACCCGTACCCTGCTCGCACTGTCGGTCGCCGGGCTCCTGCTCGGCGCCGCCGGCTGCACCTCCCACGACGACGCGCCGACGGTCGCGCAGCTGGCACGGTCCTCCGCCGACTCGGTGGACGTCGTGGCCCAGCAGGACCCGTCGGCGCGCTCCGTCGCCGCGAGCCGAGCGCTGTTCGCGTCGGCTCCCGGCGCGGTCGTGGCGTCGGCCTCCGACGCGGGTGCGGTGCGCGACGCGGCGAGCGCCGCGCGTGCGGCGCACGTCCCACTGCTGCTGACGTCCGACGGCGGCACGCCCTCGTCGACACCGTCCGCCGACGCGGGTGGCGACGGTGACCGGGTGGCAGCCGAGCTCCGCCGGCTCGGGGCCGACTGGTACCAGGCCGAGGGCAACGTGGCGGTCGAGACCGACGTCCCGGAGCAGGACGCGCCGGAGCGGGGCGACGTGCCCGAGGCGAGCGATGCCTCCCGTCCGGCGACCGTGGTCGTGTCCGACCGTCGGTCGGAGGCCGCAGCCGTGGCGACGGCGGAGGCTGCCGGCGCCCGTGTGGTCGCGATGCCGGACGGCGTGACCGACCCGGCTGCCGCCCCGGACGTCGTGTCGGCCCTCCACGACCGCGCGGAGCACCCGACCGTGCTGGTCGGCTCGGCGTTCGGCGACCTGCCGGACCCGCAGTGGACGGTCCGGGCGGCGGAGAGCGGTTGGCAGCTGCCGCACGGCGGGCAGCGGCCCTTCGACGGACACCGCTACGTGGCGCTGTACGGCGCTCCCGGCGCGCCGGTGCTCGGGGTGCTGGGCGAGCAGGACCCCGCGGCGACCGTGCGCCGCGCCGAGGGGACGGCGAAGGAGTACGACGGGCTCGGCGACGAGCCGGTGACGCCTGCGATGGAGGTCATCGCGACCGTCGCCGCCGGGGACGCCGGGGCCGACGGCGACTACTCGACCGAGCTGCCGGCGTCGACGCTGGAGCCCTACGTCGACGCGGCGAGCGACGCCGGGATGCCGGTCATCCTCGACCTGCAGCCGGGGCGGTCCGACTTCCTGTCGCAGGCGAAGCGGTACGAGTCGCTGCTCGCGAAGCCGAACGTCTGGCTCGCACTCGACCCGGAGTGGCGACTGACCGCCGACCAGGTGCCCCTGCAGCAGATCGGCAGCGTGTCGGCGTCCGAGGTGAACGAGGTCTCGTCGTGGCTCGCCGACCTGGTGCGGTCGAAGGGGCTACCGCCGAAGGCGTTCGTCCTGCACCAGTTCCGGCTGTCGATGATCCAGGACCGGTCGTCGCTCGCGTCGCACCCGGAGCTCGACGTCCTCATCCACGTGGACGGGCAGGGCTCGCAGCCCGACAAGCAGGCGACCTGGAAGGCGCTGCACCAGGACGCACCGGAAGGCGTGCACTGGGGCTGGAAGAACTTCTACGACGAGGACACGCCGATGCTGTCGCCGCAGCAGACGATGGCCGACGTGCAGCCGACGCCGTCGCTCATCACGTACCAGTAGCGGGGTCGCGTCGCGTCGCGTCCTGTCGTGGTGTCCACAGCCTGGAGGGCCGGGGCACGGTGCGTCGGCGGGTGCTGACAGCATGGGGTCATGTCTGGTCTCGGTGTCGGTTCGTCCGTCGGCTCACCTGCTCCTGCGGCGGCAACGCCGTCCGCCGAGATCGCTGCGGAAGCGCAGGCGGCCCTCGCCGCCCTGACCGGGCGACCGGACGCGGTCTTCCACCCCGGGCAGCTCGAGGCCATCTCGGCGCTCGTCGAACACCGGCAGCGTGCCCTCGTGGTGCAGCGCACCGGGTGGGGCAAGTCGGCCGTCTACTTCCTCGCGACCCTGCTGCTGCGGCGACGTGGCGGCGGCCCGACCGTGCTCGTCTCGCCGCTGCTCGCCCTCATGCGCGACCAGGTCGCCGCGGCCGCGCGGGCCGGCGTCCGCGCGGTGTCGATCAACTCGGCGAACGCGCACGAGTGGGCGGACACGCAGGCGGCCCTCGCGCGTGACGAGGTCGACGTGCTCCTCGTCTCCCCCGAACGGCTCAACAACCCGCGCTTCCGCGACGAGCAGCTGCCGACGCTGATCGCCCGGATGGGCATGCTCGTCGTCGACGAAGCGCACTGCATCTCCGACTGGGGACACGACTTCCGCCCCGACTACCGCCGGCTCGCCGAGCTCATCCGCTCCCTCCCCCAGGGTGTCCCCGTGCTCGCGACGACGGCGACCGCGAACGAGCGCGTGGTCGAGGACGTCGCCGAGCAGCTCACCGCGGGCCCGGACGCTCCCGTCTTCACGATCCGCGGTTCCCTGGCGCGGGCGTCGCTCCGGCTCGGCGTCCTGACGCTGCCGGACGCCCGACAGCGCCTCGGGTGGCTGCTCGCGCACCTCGGCGACCTGCCCGGCAGCGGCATCATCTACACGCTGACCGTGTCCGGGGCCGAGGACATCGCCCGACTCCTGCGCGAGAACGGGTACGCCGTCCGCGCCTACACCGGGCGGACCGACACCGAGGAACGCGAGCAGCTCGAGCAGCAGCTCAAGGGCAACGAGCTCAAGGCGCTCGTCGCGACGAGTGCGCTCGGGATGGGCTTCGACAAGCCGGACCTCGGGTTCGTCGTGCACGTCGGCGCTCCCTCGTCGCCCGTCGCCTACTACCAGCAGATCGGCCGCGCCGGGCGTGCGACCGACAACGCCGACGTGCTGCTCCTGCCCGGACGCGAGGACCGCGAGATCTGGCAGTACTTCGCGAGTGCGTCGATGCCGACCGAGGCCCGCGCCTCCGCCGTCCTGGGTGCGCTCTCCACCGACACGGCGATGTCGACCGTCGCGCTCGAGGGCCTCGTCGACATCAAGCGATCGACACTCGAGCTCCTGCTGAAGGTGCTCGACGTCGACGGCGCCGTGCACCGTGTCGCCGGCGGCTGGGTCTCGACCGGGCAGCCGTGGCAGTACGACGCCGCCCGGTACGAGCGGGTCGCCGCCGCCCGCGAGGCCGAGGCCGCGTCGATGCTCGCGTACGAGTCCACCTCGGCGTGCCGCATGCAGCTGTTGCAGCAGGACCTGGACGACCCCTCCGCCGAACCCTGCGGGCGGTGCGACAACTGTGCCGGTGTCTGGTACCCGACGTCGATCTCGGAGTCGGACACCTCCGGTGCGGCTGCCGCGCTCGACCGGGTCGGCGTCGAGATCGCGCCGCGCGCGCAGTGGCCGTCCGGCATGGCCTCGCTCGGCGTGCCCGTGAAGGGCAAGATCCCGGCCGGCGAGCTCGTCGAACCGGGCCGCGCCGTCGCCCGGCTCACCGATCTCGGCTGGGGCGGGCCGCTCCGCGCGCTGTTCTCGGCCACCACTCCGGACGGACCCGTGTCCCGCGAGCTGGTCGACGGGTGCATCCGCGCCCTGAAGGACTGGCCCTGGGCCGAGCGGCCGACCGGTGTCGTGGCGATGTCGTCGCGGTCGCGGCCGGAGCTCGTCGGGTCGTTGGCGCAGGCGCTGTCGTCCATCGGGCGGCTGCAGTTCCTCGGGACCCTCGGACGGAGCGGCGGGGAGCCCCGCGGAGACGGTGCGACGAACAGCGCCTACCGGCTGGCCGGGGTGTGGGACACCTTCGTGGTGGACCCGGAGCTGGCTGCGGCGTTGGCGTCGCACCAGGGGCCGGTGCTGCTCGTCGACGACCTGGTCGACAGCCGGTGGACGGTCACCGTCGCCGGGCGGGAGCTCCGGCGTGCCGGCGCCTCGGCCGTGCTGCCGTTCGCGCTCGCGACCGTGGCGTGAGTCCACCGGCACCGTGCGTGCCGCCGGCTCGTGTCAGGATGGGCGGGTGACGGAACGACGGGGGTCGACGATCGACGAGGGCTGGTCCGCCACTCCACGCATCACGGGCGGTCTGGCAGGGGTCGAAGCACCGCGTGGTCCGAACGCTGCTCCGGCCTGGTCCGCAGCAGGGCAGGGGCCGACCGCTCTCGTCCGTGACCGTCTCGACGGCCATCAGCGCGACGCGGGACCGCTCGGCGGATTGTCCCTCGCCCTGGCCATCATCGCGATCGGGGTAGGCATCCTCGGCACGGCGATCGGCGTCTTCTGCGTCGGCTTCATCACGATGTTCGGCGGGCCCCTCGACGTCACGCAGCCGGCGATGGCCGGGTTCGCGTTCTGGGGCACCGTCGCGACGGCGCCCTTCGTCGTGGCCTCCGTCGTCCTGCTCGTGGTGGGTGTGTGCCGTCAGCCCCGGTCGTGGTGGTGGCTCGCGCCGTCGTTGTTGAACGCCGCGACCCTCCTCGGGCTCTGGGTCGCCGTGTCCTTCTGGTACCACCCCGGAGTGCACATCTCGTCGGACTTCTCGTCCTGACCCGGGTGCCGGATCCGGTCCGGGTCAGGCTGCGCCGATGGCGTCCAGCTCGCGGACCGCGTCGGCCGGCAGCGTGATGCCCGCGCCGGCGACGTTCTGCCGCAGGTGCTCGACGGACGAGGTGCCTGGGATGAGCAGGATGTTGTCCGAACGCTGGAGCAGCCAGGCGAGGGCGACCGACAGACGGGACTCCCCCAACCGCTCGGCGACGGTGTCGAGCGCGTCCGACTGGATCGGCGAGAAGCCGCCGAGCGGGAAGTACGGCACGTACGCGATGCCCTCCGCTGCCGTGAGGTCGACCAGGTCGTCGTCCCCGCGTTGCGCCACGTTGTACATGTTCTGCACGCACACCACCGGCGCGATCTGCAGCGCCTCGACGAGTTGCGCACCGGTGACCGTCGACAGTCCGAGGTGACGGATCTTCCCCTGCTGCTGCAGTTCGGCGAGCGCCTCGAACTGCGGGGCGATGCTGCCCGGTTCCGGTGCGTCGAACCCACCGACGCGGAGGTTCACGACGTCGAGTTGTTCGAGACCGAGCCGGTCGAGGTTGGCGTGGACGTCCTCGACGAGCTGCTCGGGCTTCCGCGCTGGCGGCCACTGCCCTTTGTCGTTCCGCCGCGACCCGACCTTCGTGACGATGTGCACCTGCTCGGGGTAGGGGTGCAGGGCTTCGCGGATGATCTCGTTCGTGACGTGCGGGCCGTAGAAGTCCGCTGTGTCGATGTGGGTGATGCCGAGCTCGACCGCCGTGCGCAGTACTCGGACGGCCTCGTCGCGGTCGGCCGGCGGGCCGAAGACGTGCGGGCCGGCGAGCTGCATCGCCCCGTAGCCGAAGCGGGTGACCTCGAGGTCGCCGAGGTCGTAGGTGCCGCCGGGCAGGCTGTTCGTCGTCATGGTTCGACCATGCTCCCGATCACTGCGGTGTGCCTGGCCCTGGTTGTCCCCTGGTTAGCGGGCCTCCGGTCGATGTGCCTACCGCACCGACGGGCCAAGGCCCGATCTGTTCGTCGGGGGAGCGGCGTCCGAAGCTCGCCTGGTAGCCGATCTTCTCGATGAGCTGCGGGTCCGACGGGAAGCCGACGTCGCGCCAGCCAGCGTCCCGTGCGATCCTTCCGATCTCGAGTTGCGGCTCTGTCCTGATCCGCAGGACGACGCCTGCGTCGGGTTCGTGCCCCCGCGTGGACCAGGCCAGGGGAAGGACCTCGTCGATCAGCTCGGCGACGTCCGCCTCCGAGCGCCCCGCGTCGGGTGCCGATATGTCGACGGCGATCCGGTAGCGCGCGGAGAGGCCGTCCGTGGACTTCTCCTCGTCGACTGTCGCAGTCGACACCCGCGGGAGGGCTCTCATTCTGGCTGCGACCGCTTCTCGCGATGCAGCCCCGTCAGCGTCGGGGTCGGGCGTCGAGCACCCACTGAGCGCAGGGATGAGCGACAGCAGCACGCCCGCCGTGATCAGCCTCCGCACGAGCTCGTCCTGCACTGCACCGCCGTCGGTGCAGCAGCCTCAGGGCGAGCTGGGCAGCCAGCAGCCCGCCATCGCCCCCATCCGAGCGGGCTGTGCCGCCCTCGGAGTTGCGGTGAAGCGAGGATCATCATGCGGGGCCGATCCTTGACGGCCACTTTCCGTATCTCTCCTGCGGCTCGGAGAAAGAGACGAACACCGTGCCCGTGTCGCTTTCGTCCCAACCGACGACTTTCCATCCGGACTGCTCGAGTGCGCTCCCGAGCGGCGCACCATCGTGATCGCGCAGGACAACCCGGACACCGCCGCTCGGCTTCCAATTGCGTACCGAGTACGCGGCCTTGAGCAATTCCTCGGTGAACCCAGACACATTCGCGACAGTGTCCCGCGGCCGATCGGCCGTGAGGACGACGATCGTGGTTGAGCCGAATGACTGCGAAATTTCGCGATGAGACACCTTCACATCAGTGATCTTCACATGACGCTCGACCGCGGTCGCCACTTCGTCCGCATCAGCTCCACCGCGCGTGGCAGCACATCCCGTCAGGATCAGGCCCATCAAGAGGAGGCATGCAACGAACCTGCTGGTCGCTCCCCCATCTCCCACGCGCGACATGGTAGTCCTTCGCTGTCGAGGTTCCGCCCCCCAGGAACCAGTTGATCGGCGACGGCGCCTGCGGTGCACCGCCGAGGGCGAAGCCAGTGAGCCTCACCGGAGCGTGGCCGTAACGGCTCTCCGGAACAACGTCGAGCGTCGATCGCACTGCTTGAGTCAGCGCTGTAGAGTCTCCGTACCTCGTCGCTGGGACTTCGGAAATCGCACCGTTCGGACGGGCGCCCCGGCGGTCTCGTCAGGTCAAGAAGACGGTACCGCTCCGGGCCATCGGCCGAGTGACGCTCGAGCACCTTCCGAGGAGCTACTACCACCTCCTTGAAGGAGTCAGTAGTTCAGCGGCACATCGAAGTCGCTTGGCAGGTCGAAACAGGGCGATCCCGAGTCAACATTGAGATCGTTTCCATCATTCCAAACCGTGACAATCAGTTGAACGCGGTTGTCGTCGTACATCTCATAACGGACGTCGCCGGACAACATCTTGTCCTTTGAAACCGAGAATCCGTGGTCCGACGCAACGCGCGCAAGCGCATCACGGGCCTCGATGCCTTTCGTGCCGGGTGCGAGTTTGATCCGCACATTGCCGGACCACTGGTACTTGCTTCCGCACTGCAGAACGGCGCCGTCCTTGGGCTGTCGCACACTTTCGACCTCGTTCGCGGGGACGAGATCGAGCAGAGAACGCTCTGCCGCTTGCGTCGCTTGCTTTGCGGAGAGCAAGCGACGCTCGGGCGTATCTTGGGCTTCAGGGTTCATAGCACATCCAGTCAACAGCAAGGCGGCCATGATTGCGATCAAGGTGCCGATCTTCTTCATTCGATCAATTTCTGTAGATGAAGTTGCTGACATCGGAGAGCAACTTCTGGTTTCCTTCGTCCGTCGACGCAGCGAGGTTGTGCGACTCTATGCCTCCCGCAGCTGCGAGCCAAGGACTGACCAAGCCGTTGCCCGGGAAGCTCTTCCAGGTCAGGGGCGCATCGTAGTAGGGCCCGTGGGCGAAGCCTATGTCACGAGGATTGCGGCCACTCCACACCGCCCCCTCGCCGAGCGGCAGCTTCTGCGCAAACTGCAGGAAGTCGTCGTAGGAGTAAGCTGTCAGGGCGCTTCACCCGGCCAGGGACCGAAGCGTTCCTTGAGTTCGTCTGGAGACAGCAGGACGAGCTGCTTCAACTCGGCGGTCGAAGTCGTGTAGGCGGCTTCTGACCAGCCCCGTTCCTTTGCCACATCTCCGATGACGAGCTGCGGACTCGTCCTCAGACGGATGAATACTCCCGTGTCGGGTTCTGCTTCGTTCACGGACCAGCCGAGCTGTGCGAGTTGGTCGACGAAGGCGGGGGCCGCCGAGGCGTCCTCGACCGTCGCAGCTATCGAGACTTCATGGTGTTCGTTGAGCCCGGACACGGTCTTCGTTTCTTCGATGGAGACATCGGACAGCCCCTCGATCGAGGAGAGCTGGTTCCGCGCTTGTTCGATCGAATGCCCACCCGTGAAATCCTGCAGCGCAGCGGACGATGTGCTGGATGGAGTCGTGCGGAATGCACTGCAACCGGACAGGGCCAGGACCGCCATCGCCGTGACGACGATCCCCGTCCGCACCCTTCCGCCTGTCGCTCCGACGCCCACTGCACCTGGCGATCCATCACGCTCGCGATTTCGTGCTCTTCGAATGTCCCGCAAACCTCAGCGCTGCGTATTTGCGACTGAACGCAACGGCAGAACCAGGAATCATGCGGGCTTTTGGCGCGCGCAGCCCTGCTGCATGCGCCATGGCCGGAGATGGGCAGTGGCGGCATCGCACGCGACGCGGAGTAGCGCTCGAGATCAATACTCTCCGGGAACATCGAAGTCACGCGGAAGAGAGAAGCAGGGCGAGCCAGAGTCGATGTCGATGGCGTTGCCCTCGACCCATCGCGTAAGCAACAGCTGGACGCCTTGAGCATCAATGAGTTCGAAACGCTTTCCCCCGGTGATCGTCTCGTCCGCAGTCACCGTGAAGCCCTGATCCGCTGCGTCTGTGGCGATGTCATCCCTCACGGCGCCCGCGTCAACGTCGGCTGACAGCTCAACGCGTACGTTCCCGGTCCATTGGTAATCATTCCCACAACGGAGTATCGTCCCTTCCTTGAGTTGACGAACATCATCAACATCGGACTCAGGAAGAAGTTTCACGATCTTGTTCTCCGCCCCCTGAGTCATCGCCTTCACCGACGCAAGACGCTCTTCCGGAGCATTCGGCAAGTTGTTATTCATTGCACATCCACTCAGTAGGACGACCACACAGATCAGAGGCAGGACCTTCACGAGCATCATTCATTCCCCGACGCGTAGATGAACGCCTTCATTTCATTGAGAAGCTTGGAGTTGCCGGGTGAGTCGCTAGCAGCGAGATTGTGTGACTCGACACCGCCAGCAGCAGCGAGAAGCGGACTCACGAGCCCGTTTCCCGGGAAACTCTTCCATGTGAGCGGCGCATCGTAGTATGCACTATGGTCGAAACCGATTTCGCGCGGGTTGCGACCGCTCCACACGACTCCGTCGTCTCCGACGCGGAGGTGCTGCGCGAACTGGAGGATGTCGTCGTACGAGAAGTCCGCGTAGGCGGTAGACGGCGATGGGCGCCAGTCCTCAGGCGCACCTGCTCCCGACAGAGACACGACCTTGTCGTAATGCGCTCCGAGAGCTTCGGACACCGTGATGTTCGCCGCTCCCCAGCTGTGTCCAATGGCAATCGACTCTTTGCCCTTCAGTAGCGGGTCTGAGAACGCCGCGGCTTCAAAGTCCGCCAGGTTCTTTGCTATACCTCGTGCGTACTCCTGGTCGTTCGCCTCGGACAAGGGATTTTGCGGATACCGCCCGTCCTTCGCAACGAACGCCACCAAGCCCTCTTCATCTCGGTCGTGCAACCACTTCGCGATCCGCTGCGTGTCTCCGCTGTAGAAGCCGTCGAGATTCGCCAGCGTCCCTGGCGTGTAGGTGACGACGCGCTTCGTCTCCGGCGACGGCGTGCCGATCATTTCGATGATCCGATCGGCGTCCTTGTCGTAGAGGTAGAGCTGGACCGTGGGTGGTTCACTGACCGCGCCGCGCAGGTACTTGATCTCGTCCTCGAGGGCTGAGATCTGACTGGTGGCGTTGGTGAAGCTGCCAGGCTGCGCCGCTTGCCGCTTCCAATCCGCGAGAGTCCGTTCGATCGCTTCCAGACGATTCGCGGCATTGATCCGGTTCGCAGCCACTCGCCCGAGCGCCGATACGCCGTTGAGCGATCCGATGATGCTCGGTAAGCCCACGATGAGCGTCTGTTGATGCTCCGCGCCGAGGGTGTTCCACCACGTCGCCACGTCCTCCGTCGACGCTCCCTGCAACTTCGCGGCGAGTTCCGGATGCGCGGCGAGGAGCACCTGGAGGTCGATTGCGCTCAATGCTGACAGTCGGTCGAGCAGGTCTCCGGGAGAGGCCGCGTTCACAGCGGCACCGGAGAACGAAGAAACGGCTCCGAGGATGTCCGCCCCTTCCAGGGCCGTCGAGCAACTCTGATCGACACGACGTCGATCAGCAACGAGGGCGTCCCACTCAGCGTCGATCGCGCGAAGGTCGCCCTGCGCAGCAGCGATCTTCGACTCAGCTACAGCCCGTTGGCGACCCTCTGCCTCAGCCTTGGCCTCGGCGGTGCTGTCCGCTTCTCCTGTGAGCATGAACGGGGCAGGCGTCGGCTCTGCGAAGAGGCCACCGGGCATCATCGCGTTCGCCCTGACCAGCGAGCTCTTCGCGCTCTCCCGGCGCTGTTCGAGGATCCGCTGCCGATCCTTCAACTGCGAGAGCTGCCCTGCGTACTGCGTGAGCACCGTCGCCTGCTTCTCCATACCACCAGCCAGGAGCTCGACGTCTCCTGCCGTCTTCTGCACCTCGGCGGCGAAGGCAGTCTGGCTCTGTGCCCGCCACCCGACGCCGGCGTCTCCGCTCGCGGTCGTGAGAGTGTCCTGAGCCCTGCGGATCTCCTCGGCACGAGCCGTCCGGAGCTTGGCCAGCCCGAGGATTGCCGCAGGATCACCCTGACCAGGGTCTTCATCGGTCCAGGTCACTTGGCCAGCGCTCCCGCTGCTCGCGAATCCGCGTCGGTGTACGCCTGACGGACCGCCAGCGGGAAGTCTCCGACAGTGCGGAGTGCGTCAGCGGTGAGTTCGGCCCGCTGCACCTGCTGCCTCGTCGCTCGGCTCAGCGCCTGCGTGACGACGTCACTCGCAAGATCAGTCGCTCCTTGCCCCGCGAAGATCTCGTTGCCCGGCTCCACCTTGGTCGCCGCCCCCTTGATACGCGACGACAGCGACTCCAGCGCCGTGTAGGAAATCTCGAGCTTTCCACTCATCTACATCCCCCAAGAACTGGGTCGGCCCGCACGAGCTGTGCTGGCCGACCCACGATCACGATGTCCGTCCGATCAGCGCCCGAGTCGCGATGCGAGCTGCTGGTCGACGTCGCCCAGCGTCTGCGCGGTCGTGCGGAGGAACTGCGCGAGGTCGTTGAGCCCGCCGATGGTGTTCTGCGCGCCGCTCGTGAAGCGGTTGTACGCCTCGTTGTAGGCACCGGAGGAACGGTCCGTCTGGAACCCGGCCTGGGTCAGCGACGCGATCTGCGCCTGCAGCTTCGACAGGGTCGCGTTGATCTCGTCACGCCCTGCGAGCAGACGGTCGGCGTTGCTGTTGAGCTCCTGGTAGGAGACGTTGATGTTGGCCACGTTGCACCCCTTCACGGTGGACTGGATCGCCAGCCCCTCCGGCGACCGCGACAACGGTAACACCGGTCCGGAACAAATCACCCATGCGATGTCCACACCCCCGTTCGAGGGGGACGAGCGGGTCCCCGATCAGGAGGACTCGGGGTCCCGAGCGACCTGCACGCGGGTGATCCGCCCGGAGTCGACCATGATGCCGCGCCCGACGGGGAAGTCGGTCCGGGTCACCCGCGGGAACGCCGTCCGGAAGAGCGTGAGCCCGTCGGTCTCCTCCGGTTGCAGGGCGATCCCGGCACGCGCGGTCTTCAGCTCGGCGAAGAGTTGCCACGCGTTCGGGGCCGTGACCGTGTCGGCCTCGGCGAGCACGAACACCCCGGCACGGCGGGCGGCCTTGATGAGCCGCGCGACCTGGCTCTCCGCGGGCAGCCCCTCGAAGTCACCGACGTTCTCGATCACGATCACCGGGTCCGGCCCGCTCGACGCACCGCTCTCGAGCGCGGTCGCGAGCTGCGAGGCGATGGCCTCGGCGTCCGTCGCGTCCTGCGCCGCCGACGCCCAGTCGGTGGCGTCGCGCAGCGTGGACCGCCTGCCGACGACCAGGTGCGCGGGTCGGTCCGGCCACGTCGCGCGCACGGACCGCAGGACGGTCCGCATGGTGGTCGAGCGTCCGGAGCCGAAGGGTCCCGTGACCACGAAGAGGCCGTCGGTCGGGATGCCCACCGGGCCGAGGGTGTCGTCCGCGAGGCCGATCGTCGGTCGCCCGGCCACGGCGACCGGCAGCGCGGCTCGATCGACGTCCTCGGGCAGTCGGCGGATCGGCGGGGCCTCCGCGACCCCACGGCGCAGCAGGTCGGCGGCGAGATCCTCGACCGCCGCTGCCTGCGCGACGAGGTCGGCGCTGCCACCGGGCACCGCCACCTGGACCTCGTGCTCGTCGATGAGTCCCCTGCCGGGCACGGCGTCCTCGAGCACGTCCGCCGGCACGTCGGCCGCGTGGTACTCCATCTCGGTCGCCAGGCGGAGCACGATGCGCTCGCCGATCGCGGCCTGCAGGTTCGACGGGAAGGCCGCGGTGCGGTCCGCACTCATCACCAGGTGCACGCCCAGCGCGCGACCGGTCGCCGCGATCGCGACGAGCTGGTCGAAGACCGGCTGGGTGCCGAGGCGGAACTCGTACTCGTTGCGGAACGCCCCCATGCCGTCGACCAGGACGAGGATGCGCGGTTCGGCGATGCCGGTCACGTCGCGGTACTCGCTGAGGTTCGCGGCCCGGGCGGCCGCGAACCGCCCGGAGCGGTCGGCGACGGTCGACTCGAGGTCGGCCAGGAGGCGCGTGATCCGTTCGTCGTCCGGCCCGCTGATCACGGTGCCCACCGTCGGCAGCGCCTCGAGCATGCGCAGGCCACCACCGCCGAAGTCCAGTCCGGTGATCCGGACCGGGAACCGGTCCGCTGCGGCGGAGGCCGCCACCGCCACGGCGCGGAGCGCCGCGGACTTCCCGGCCCCGCCCGCGCCGAGCACGGCCACGTTGCCGGCCGCGTCGAGGTCGAGACGGAACGGGGTCTGCCGCTGGGACTCGGGCAGGTCGACCGTCCCGATCACCAGTGCCGACCCGTCGGAGGCGGGCAGTGCCTCCAGGCCGACGGCATCGGGCAGCTGGTCCAGCCACGGCTTCCGTGGGACCTCGAGGCCCTGCCGGTCCGCCGCGTGGACGATCGTGGCGGCGAGCCGCTCGATGTCACGCGCCCGCGTCGAGTCGCGCGGTGCCCGCGGTGGACTCGGCCAGGTGCTGCCGGGGCCGAAGGGGAAGTCCTGCACGTCGACGTCCGGCTCGTGCACGACGTCGTCGGAACGACCACCGAGGTAGGCGGTCTGGAAGTCCAGCACGCGTCCCGGGCCGATCTTGGCGGCCGCGCGACCGGGGGTGCCCGGGTCGAAGAAGGCGGCGTCGGCCACGCCGAGGACGTCCTCGCTGTCGACCGGGTCGGCGACGCGGAGGGCGATGCGGAGGTTCGTGTTCGCCCGGAGGGAGTCCTTGATGACCCCGCTCGGGCGCTGGGTCGCCATCACGAGGTGCAGGCCGAGGGACCGACCGCGCTGCGCGACGTCGATGACGCCGTCGATGAACTCCGGGATCTCGGTGGCGAGTGCGGCGAACTCGTCGATCACGATGACGAGCACGGGCGGTGCCGCCGGGTCACCGCGCTGCTCGAGCGTGACGAGGTCCTTCGCGCCACGGTCGTTGAGCAGGTGCTCGCGGTACCGGAGCTCGGCCCGCAGCGAGGTGAGGGCGCGGCGGACGAGGTGGGGGTTGAGGTCGGTGACGAGCCCGACGGTGTGGGGCAGGCCGACGCACTCGGCGAACGCCGCGCCACCCTTGTAGTCGACGAGCAGGAACGTGAGTCGATCCGGCGCGTACTCGGTCGCCATGCCCATGATCCACGTCTGCAGGAACTCGCTCTTGCCGGCGCCCGTGGTCCCGCCGACGAGCGCGTGCGGGCCGTGGGCGCGCAGGTCGAGGGCGAGCGGCTCGCTCGGTCCCTGACCGACGACGGCACGGACGCCGCCGCTCTCGCGCCCGGATCCCGGTGACCACGCGGCAGTCAGGCTGTCGTTCTTCGACCACCGTTGGACGATCGCGGACGGGTCACCGGCGACGTCGCCCTCGTACAGGTCGACGAACGCCACGCTGTGCGGCAGGTCGGTCTCGTCGAGGACCCGCGCGCCGGAGTCCTGGATCGGGGCGATCGCACGGGCGACGGTCGCTGCCTCGATGCTGTCCACACGGTCGAGCTCGTCGAGCACCACGGACTGCCCGGATCGGACGAAGCCGACCGTGGCAGACCCGCTCGTTCGGTCGAGCACGATGTGCGTCCGGCAGACGACGGGCAGTGCCTGCAGCGTGGGCGCGAGCCAGAGGACGTGGACGCCGAGGTCCGGGCCCTCCTCGGCCAGGGCGACGAGACGGGCACGGTCGGCGGGAGCCTCGGCGGTGACGAGCACGACGACGGCCGGCGTCGCGGGCAGGCGGTCGACGGACTCGCCGTGGTCCTCGTCGAGGGCGCGGGACTCGTCGATGCGCGACCGGACCTGCTCACCGCGGCCCGAGCCGGCTGCACGGCGGGTCGCCACGAGTCCCTCGAGCTCGGCCAGCAGCGTCGAGGCGCCGGCGAAGTCGTGCACGAGTCCCGTGGACCGCAGTGGGCTGTACGGCGAGTCGACGTGCGGGAGCCACTTCAGCCAGGACCACTGGTCGGTGGTGGTGCCGCCGGCGAAGGCGGTGAGCACGAGGTCCGCCGGGCTGTGCAGCCCCGCGAGCTGCACCACGAGCGACCGTGCGACGTCGTCCGCCGCCAGCCCGGTGCCGGCGACACCGATCGCGCCGGCACGTTCGAACGTCTCCACCACGGGCACCGGTCCGACCGTGGCGTACTCGTCGGCGAGTGCTTCGGCGCGGTTCCAGTCGTCGACGCTGCCGGAGTTCCTGGAGGGCAGCGTGACGGTCGACCGCGACGGCTGCGTGCCGGCACCGAAGCGGACCTCGAGGAAGGTGGTGTGCTCGGGCTTCCGGGTCCACAGCAGCGCCGAGCGGTCGCGCATCGCGGCCGTCACGACGGCCGGGGCCGGCGACTCGGCCGTCCGCGCCTCGATCTCCGTCGTCCGGGCCGCCGCCAGCCGCTCGCGCGAGTCGGCGAGCGACTCCTCGAACCGCTGGCGTTCGTCGCGGCGGCGCCGCCGGGCCTGGACACGCTGGTCGATCCACGTCCCGATCATGATGACCGGCGAGAGCGCGATGAAGATCAGCGTGTACGGCTGCTTCGTGACGAGGAACAGGACCGCGCCGAGGATGATCGGCGCGATGATCGCGATCATCGGCAACCGGGGCTTCTCCCCCGGGACCGGGATCTCGGGCAGCGTGAACTGCCGGCCGCGGTGCGCTGGCTCGACGCGGGGCGAGCGGCTGAAGTCCACCTCGGGGACCGCGGACGCCGGGGTACCCGTGCCCGGCACGGACGGTGCGGCGGGCAGCGGTCGGATGCGCAGCGTGGTGTCACCGACCGAGACCGTCGTCTCCGGGTCGACGAACGCCCGCGCGACGAGCCGTCCGTCGACCTCGACCCCGTTCGCGGAGTTCAGGTCGACGACCTCGACCGTGTCGCCGATCGTGACCGTGGCGTGACGACGGGAGACCAGGTCGTCCCCGGCGAGCCAGACCTGGGCCATCGCGTCGCGGCCGATCAGGTTCACCCCTTCGGACAGGGTGTACTCGTTGCCGGCATCCGGCCCCGAGACGACGTGCGCCACGGCCGCGGGGGCGTCCTCGACGTCGTCGCCCCGGCGGCGGTCGGTCGCGGCGACGACCTCGACCCGGCAGCCGGAACGGAGCGACGACTCGTGCACCGTCGCGGACGGGTTGAGCAGGCGGGGCTGCGGTCGGTCGGGGAACCACACGCGCAGCGTCAGCGGGACGCCGTCGGCCGCCGTCCGCCCACGGGACAGCCGGTCGGCGAGCGAACCGATGGTCGCCGTCACGTCCGCCGTCACCACGACGTCGCGGTCTGCTCGTGGCCCCGCGATGGTCACCTTGAGTTTCACACACCACCCCCGTGCCGACCATCGTACGGGTGCACGCCGACCTGGGGACCGCCGTCGGTCAGTCCGTGGAGTGGTCCTCCCGCGGCGTGCGGACCGGCTTCGGGAACGTCGCGCGCATGTGGTCGCTCGTCAGCACGTCGCCGATGCCGATCATCAGGAGTGAGAAGAGGATCTGCTCGATGACCATCCAGAACGGGTAGAGCCCGGGGATCGCAGCGACGACCAGGGTCACGACCGGGAAGATCCTGCTGAAGAGCCGGAGGCGCTGGTACGCCCAGTAGTAGCCGAGCTGCGCCCGCCACGCGAACACGTAGAGCGTCAGGGTGATGAGGAGCACCACGGTCGCCCGGAACCAGACGGCCCAGGCCACGGTCTCCCCCGCACGGGTGAGCAGCACGGCGACGACGATCGCCGCGAGTCCGACCGCGGTCTCGGCGACGAGCAACCAGCGGATCCACCGGAACGAACGGACCGTGTCCGGGTGAGCGAGCATGTCCTCGCGGATCACGTAGTCGGCCTGCCGCCCACCGGCGAGACGGTCCAGGTGCAGCCGGCACCAGAGACGGTCGGCGAGGACGGGGAGACGCACACGTCAATGGTGCCGCATCCTGGACGTGTCCGAGGTGCGCGCCGGTCCTCGTCGGTCGACGCGGGTCCCCTCAGTCGGCGGGGACGAGCAGTGCGACGCCGAGCACCTCGTCGGTCTCGTCGTCCACCAGGGCCGCGGAACGGGTGTCCGCCTGGAGCGACGAGCCGTCGGTGATGAGCGAGAAGCCCCCCGACGTGTGTTCGTCGACGGGGGCCGTCACGACGCCGGGGGCGTGCGCGAGGGTGCTGCGGTCGGGCATCGCGTCCGGCGACAGGACGAGTCGGACCGCGCGCGTCCCCGGCGGCGAGGACAGGTCGTCGATCCGGACCGCCACGGACGACTCGTCGATGCGCTCGATCCGGACGGTCGCGGCGACCCCGTCGACCAGGGGCACCACGGTGCCGGAGACGGGCAGGACCCGGCCGACCCAGTCCTCGACGCTGCGCGGGACGTCCGGTCGTCGGTCGGCACCGGGGATCGGAGCGCCGAGGGCGTTCGACACCCCGAGCGGTCCGGCTCCGTCCGGTGCCGTCGACGCTCGGTCGGTGGCACGTGCGGTCCGCACGACGTCGTCGTCACCGGTGACGAGCCAGGCGGCACCGAGCCCGGACACGACGACGGCGAGCGCCAGCAGGCCCGCCAGGGGGCCTCGCCGTGCTCGCCGTGCCACGTCGTCGTCCGACCGCTACGTGCGCTTGCGGCGCTCGCGCACCCGCATGTTGACGTTGATCGGCGTCCCCTCGAAGCCCCACACTTCGCGCAGACGACGCGTGATGAAGCGGCGGTACTGCGGGTCGAGGAACGCCGAGGTGAAGAGCACGAACGTCGGCGGCTGGCTCGACGCCTGCGTCCCGAACAGGATGCGGGGCTGCTTGCCGCCGCGGACCGGGTGCGGGTGCTCCTGCACGAGCTCGGCGATGAAGGCGTTGACCTTGCCGGTCGGGATGCGGGTGTCCCACGACTCGAGTGCGGTCTCGAGCGCCGGGACGAGCTTCTCGAGGTGACGACCCGTCCGGGCGGAGATGTTCACGCGCGGCGCCCAGGCCACGTGCGCCAGGTCCTGCTCGATCTCGCGCTCGAGGTAGCGACGCCGGTCGTCGTCGAGCAGGTCCCACTTGTTGTAGGCCAGGACGAGTGCCCGACCGGACTCGAGGACCAGGTCGATGATGCGCAGGTCCTGCGTCGAGATCGGCTCGGTCACGTCGAGCACGACGACGGCGACCTCGGCCTTCTCGAGCGCCGCGGTCGTGCGGAGCGACGCGTAGAAGTCCGCGCCCTGCTGCAGGTGCACGCGCTTCCGGATGCCGGCGGTGTCGACGAAGCGCCAGACGCGCCCGCCGAGCTCGATCTGCTCGTCCACCGGGTCGCGCGTGGTGCCCGCGAGGTCGTTGACGACGACGCGCTCCTCGCCCGCCGCCTTGTTCAGCAGCGAGCTCTTGCCGACGTTCGGGCGCCCGAGGATCGCGACGCGACGGGGGCCGCCGACCTCCTGCTTGGCGACGGCCGACGTGTCGGGGAGCGTCGTGATGATGAGGTCCATCAGGTCCGCGACACCGCGGCCGTGCAGCGCCGAGACGGGGTGCGGCTCGCCGAGCCCGAGGTTCCAGAGCTCGAAGGCGTCGAGGTCACGGCGGTCGTCGTCGGCCTTGTTCGCCACGACGATGACCGGACGGTCGGTCCCACGGAGCATCTTCACGACGTGCTCGTCGGCGGCGGTGATGCCGACCGTGACGTCGACGACGAAGAGCACGGCGTCGGCCAGGTCGACCGCGACCTCGGCCTGGGCGGCGACCGAGGCGTTGATGCCGCGGGCGTCGGGCTCCCACCCGCCGGTGTCGACGAGCGTGAAGCGCTTGTCGTTCCACTCGGCCTTGTAGCTCACGCGGTCGCGGGTGACGCCGGGGACGTCCTGCACGACGGCCTCGCGTCGACCGATGATGCGGTTGACGAGCGCCGACTTGCCGACGTTCGGCCGCCCGACGATCGCGAGCACCGGGTACGCGGGCAGGTAGTGGACGCCGTCCTCGCCGAGTTCGCCGGCGTCGAGGAGCGCGACGTCCTCGTCGTCGAGCTCGTACTCGTCGAGCCCGACGCGGAGCGCGTTCGCACGCTGGTCCGCCTCGGCGTCGTCGAGTCCGGCGAGCCGTTCACCGAGCGCGTCGTCGTACTCCGGGAAGTCGTCGTTGTCGTGGCTGTCCTGCTGGGCCATGGTGGGTTTCCTCGTGTGCGACCGGAGCCGCGGTGTCGGTGGCCGGTGCCGGCCGGGCCGGTTCCCCGGCCGTGGTGACCGGGCAGCCCGGTCGTGGTGACCGGGCGGCGCCCGGTCGTGCGTCAGTGCGTGGCCGCTCGGGCCAGGTCGACGACCGCCTGGACGGTCTGGTCGAAGTCGAGGTCGGTGGAGTCGAGCGTCGTGACGCCGTCGGCGGCGTTCATGAAGTCGACGACCTTCGCGTCCGCCGCGTCTCGACGGGCGAGTGCGGCGGAGGTCTCGGCTGCTGACTGCGTGGTGACCTCTGCCGAGCGCCGAGCCATCCTAACCGACTCGTCGGCGGTCAGCAGGATGCGGACCTCGGCATCGGGTGCGACGACCGTGGTGATGTCGCGCCCCTCGGTGATGATGCCCTGCGCGTCGGCCTTCCGCATGACCTGCCGGAAGAGCTGCACGAGCTTCTCGCGGACCTCGGGCAGCTTCGCGATGTGCGCGACCGCTGCGGTGACCTCCGGCGTGCGGATCGCGTCGGTCACGTCGGTGTCGCCGACGCGCACGAAGTACTCGTCGGGGTCGGTGCCGATCGCGTAGTCGAAGGTGTCCCAGCTCGCCACGACGGCCGCGGGGTCGTCGAGGTCGATGCCCTGCTGCAGTGCGTGCCACGCCAGGGCGCGGTAGGCGGCACCGGTGTCCTGGTACCCGAAGCCCAGCGCACGGGCCGCGGCGCGCGAGACGCTCGACTTGCCGCTGCCCGCGGGGCCGTCGACCGCGATGACGGTCTTCGCCACGAAGGCGCCCTGCGGCAGACCGGACGGGACCGGGGCGCTGGTCGAACCCGGCTCGCCGCCGGGGGTGCCCAGGCCGCCGGCCGGCCCGCCGAGCGCGCCGCCGTCGGCTCCGCCGGCCGCTCCGCCGCCCGGCGGCGTCGGGGTGGGCAGGCCGGCGTCGGGGCCCTCGGGTCCCCCGGTGACACCGGACTCGTTCACGGTGACCTGCGTGTCGTCGTTCATGCCCATGCTGCTGCGATCCTCCATCCGCGCCCCTCGAGTTCCTCGACGAGTCGCTGTTCCTGCTCGGGCACGACCGACACCTCGACGATGCCGATCGGTGCGCCCGGTGAGTGCTCGAGGCGCATGTCCTCGAGGTTGATGCCGATCTCCCCGATGAACTGCAGGAGTGCGGCGATCTGCCCCGGGGTGTCGTCGACGAGGACGACCACCTGGGCGAAGCGCTTGGTCGTACCGTGCTTGCCGGGGAGCCGCTCGACCCCGCGGTTGCCGGCGGCGATGGTCTCGGCGATCGTCCGGGGGGATCCCTGGCCGTCCGGGTCGTCGAGCGCGCGGAGGACCCGGTCGAGGTCGTCACGCAGGTCCGTCAGCACCGGCCGGATGTTCGCGGCGTTCGCCCCGATGATCTGCACCCACAGGCCGGGGTCGCTGGCGGCGATCCGCGTGACGTCGCGGACACCGCCGCCCGCCAGGTCGAGCGACCCGTCGGGGGCTTCCTGCAGCCGCGCGGCCATCAGGGTCGAGACGAGCTGCGGCGCGTGCGAGACGTACGCGACGGCGAGGTCGTGGGAGTCCGGCTCCATCGGGACGACCGTTGCTCCCACGTCGAGGGCGAGGTCCTCGACCACCGCGGCACGCTGGTAGGAGATGGCGTCGTGGCCGGCGATCACCCACGGGCGTCCGACGAACAGGTCGGCCCGCGCCGCCGTCGGTCCGCTGCGCTCCCGGCCCGCCATCGGGTGCGACCCGATGTACCGGCTGACGTCGGCGCCCGATGCCCGCAGGCGTTCGAGCGGCCCGGTCTTCACGCTCGCGACGTCGGTCACGACCGCGCGCGGGAACGCGACGAGCTCACGCTCGACCACCGCTGCCACCACGTCCGGCGGGACCGCGACCACGATGAGCTCCGGCTCGTCGCCGTCGGCCGGTCGACGACCCGCGCCGTAGTCGACGGCGAGCGCCAGCGCGGCCGGTGAGACGTCGTCGAGCACGACGTCGACGCCCTTCTCGCGCAGGGCGAGCCCGATCGAGGCGCCGAGCAGCCCGGCGCCGACGACCCGCACGGGTCCGCGCAGCCGCCGGTCGATGTCCGGTTCGGCGAGCGGGGCGGGGGCGTCGGTCACGGGCCTCAGCCTACCGAGCGTCAGTCGGCAGCCTCCTCGTCGGCGTCGCCCGGTGCAGCACCCTTCGCGTCGCGGGCGATGCGGAGGAGCGCCCCGAGCTCGACCGTGGACAGCTCGCGCACCCTGCCGATCGGCAGCGATCCGAGCTGCAGCGGGCCGAACGACCGGCGCACGAGCTCGAGCACCGGGTGGTCGACCGCGTCGAGCATGCGTCGCACGATCCGGTTGCGCCCCGAGTGCAGGGTGATCTCGACCAGGGACTCACCGCGAGCGGACTCCAGCAGCCGGACCTTGTCCGCGGCGATCGGTCCGTCCTCGAGCTCGACCCCGTCGAGCAGTCGCTGCACGGTCGCCGGGTTCACGTTGCCCGCGACCTTCGCGATGTAGGTCTTCGTCACGCCGAACGACGGGTGGGCCAGCACGTGTGCCAGGTCGCCGTCGTTCGTCAGCAGGAGCAGCCCGGACGTCTCGGTGTCGAGCCGACCGACGTTGAACAGGCGCTCCTCGTAGCGGTCGACGAACTCCGACAGGTCGCGTCGACCGCGCTCGTCCTGCAGGCTCGACACGATCCCGACCGGCTTGTTGAGCAGCACGTACCGCCGGGAGCTGTCGACCTGCACCGGCACGCCGTCCACCGCGATCGCGTCCGTCTCGGGGTCGACGCGGCGTCCGAGGGCGTCGACGACCTCACCGTTGACGGTGACGCGACCCTCGACGATCAGGTTCTCCGCGACCCGCCGGGACGCGATGCCCGCAGCGGCGATCACCTTCTGCAGACGCTCGCCGTCGGCCTGGAGGCTCGGGGCACCCCCGGCGGACGACCCCGCCTCGGTCGCGTCCCAGTCGGGGATGATCGGACGTTCGGGCGTGCCCTCCACCGGGACGCCGCGCTCGTCACGAGCGCCCTCCGGGCGCGGCGTCGTCCCGCGCTCCGCGCTGCTCGGCACGCGTCCCCGCGCGCCCGCGCCCGGCCGGTCACCGTTGCGTGCGGTGGTCGTGCCGCCGACGTAGCGACGGCCGTTGTGCCAGACGGTGCTCGGTCGGCCGTCGGGGGTTCGGCGGTCCTCGCGCGCTGGGTCACGGCGGTCGTCACGGCGGTCGTCCCGGCGGTCGGCGCTGCGGTCCGGTCGGTGACCGGCGTCGCGACGGTCTGCGCCGCGGCGGTCGTCCTCGCGCCCGCGGTACCCACCACGCTCGCCACCGGACCGGTCGTCACGCCCACGGTACCCACCGCGCTCGCCACCGGACCGGTCGTCACGGCCGCGGTACCCACCGCGCTCGCCACCGGACCGGTCGTCACGCCCGCGGTACCCGCCGGAGCGGTCGTCTTCGCGACGGACGAACCCGCCGCGGTCGTTGCTGCGCTGGTCGGTGTCGCGGCTCACGAACCGCCCGCGGTCACCACCGGATCGCTCGTCCCTGCCGCGGTACCCGCCACGGTCCGCACCGGAACGGTCGTCGCGCCCGCGGTACCCGCCACGCTCGCCACCCGAACGGTCATCGCGCCCGCGGTACCCGCCCTGGTCCGAGCCGCCGCGGTACCCACCACGCTCACCACCCTGCCGGTCGTCACGCCCGCGGTACCCACCCTGGTCCGAGCCGCCGCGGTACCCACCACGCTCGCCACCCGAACGGTCGTCACGCCCGCGGTACCCGCCACGGTCACCACCGGCCCGGTCGTCGCGCCCGCGGTGGCCGCTGCGGTCGCCACCCGTCGGACGCTCCTCGCGTCCGCGGTACCCGCCACGGTCCTCACCGGACCGGCCGTCCGCACGGCCGGGACCAGCGGCGCGGTCGCGCCCCGCGCCTCCAGACCGACCCGAGCCGGAGCGGTCGGAACCGCGACCGTACCCGCCGGAGCGTCCGTCGGATCCCCCTCGGGACCCACCTCGTCGTTCGTCCTCAAACGCGGCCATCGGGGATCCCTTCGTTGTGCCCGAAACCGTCCGCGCCGTCCTCCAGCAGAGGCGAGATCAGCGGCAGTTCGTCGAGCGAGTTGATGCCGAGCTGCTGGAGCAGCAGGTCGGACGTGACGTAGTTGACGGCCCCGGTCTCGGCGTCGGTGAACGACTCCTCGATGAGCCCCCGGGCGACGAGCGTGCGGACGACACCGTCGACGTTCACCGCTCGGATCGAGGCGATCTGCGACCGGGTGATCGGCTGCTTGTAGGCGACGACCGCGAGGGTCTCGAGCGCGGCCTGCGACAGTCGTGCCGGCCGCTCGGCCTCGACGAACTGCTCGACGACGTCGTCGAGCTCGCGCCGCACGTAGAAGCGCCAGCCGCCGCCGACCTCGCGGAGCTCGAAGCCGCGACGGACGGTGCCGTCGACACCGTCGAAGTCGGCGACGAGCCGCTCGATCGCCTGTCGGACGGCGGGCACCGGCGCGCCCACCGCGGCACCGAGCGACACGAGCGACTGGGGCTCGTCGGCGATCATCAGGATGGCCTCGAGCTGCCGGTCGACCGGCAGGTCCGGGTGCGGGGTGTGCTGGGCGTGCAGTTCCTGCGCGACCGCGCGGGCCTCGGCGACCTCGTCCGCTCCCCCGGGCTCGGCACTCGACGCGGCGGCACGTGTGTCATCCGTCATAGTCGGCTCCCAGGTTCGCGAGGCTCTCGTCGGACCAGTCCTCGGCGGTCCAGCGGAGTGTCAGCTCCCCCAGCGGTTCGAACTGCTCGAACGAGATCGACGCGTTCCGGTACAGCTCCAGGATCGCCAGGAAGCGAGCCACAACGATACCCGTCTCCGAGACGCCGGCCACCAGCTCACGGAACGACACGTCCTCGTCGCCGCGGGTCCGGAGGATCGACACGACGATCGCGGCCTGCTCCCGGATGCTCACGAGCGGGGCGTGCAGGTGGTCCAACCCCACGGTCGGGATCTCCCGCGGTGCGAAGGCCAGCGTCGCGATCGCGGCGAAGTCCTGCACCGACAGCGTCCAGACGAGCTCCGGCGTGCGGGCGCGGAACCGTTCCTCGAGGCGGACCTTGCGGACGTGCCGGCGGGACTCCTGCTGCCACCGTGCCCCGAACCACTCCGCGGCCTGCTTGAACGCCCGGTACTGCAGGAGACGTGCGAAGAGCAGGTCGCGGGCCTCCAGCAACGCCACGTCCTCGGCGTCGACGAGCTCACCCTGCGGGAGCAGCCCGGCGATCTTCAGGTCGAGCAGGGTGGCCGCGACCACGAGGAACTCACTGGCCTCGTCGAGCTCGTCGGCGGACTCGGCCTGGCGGACGTACTGGATGAACTCGCCGGTGACGGCGCCGAGGGAGACCTCGGTGATGTCGAGCTCGTGCTTCGTGATCAGCGAGAGCAGCAGGTCGAAGGGGCCGTCGAAGTTGCGCAGTCGGACCCGGAACCCCGGGGCGGTCGTGGTGCCCACGGGTGCGCCGTCGACGGCGCCGCCGTCGGCGCTGCGGTCGGCCGGCATCGTCGGGTCGGCCGACGACCTCGGTGGGTCAGGCGACGGCGCCACGCTCGACGAGCTCCCTGGCGAGCGCCCGGTACGCGTGCGCCGCGGCGTGCTCCGGCGCCGTCTGCGTGATCGGGCGCGCCGAGACCGTCGCGTCCGGGAACTTCACCGTCCGGCTGATGACCGTGTCGAGCACGTGGTCGTCGAAGGTCTCGACCACGCGCTCCATGACCTCGCGCGAGTGCAGCGTCCGCGAGTCGTACATGGTCGCGAGGATGCCGTCGAGCCGCAGCGCCGGGTTGAGCCGGTCACGCACCTTGTCGATCGTCTCGATGAGCAGCGCCACGCCACGCAGCGCGAAGAACTCGCACTCGAGCGGGATGAGCACACCGTGTGCTGCCGTCAGGGCGTTGACCGTCAGCAGGCCGAGGGACGGCTGGCAGTCGACCAGGATCAGGTCGTAGTCGTTCGACACCTTGCGGAGGACGCTCGCCAGGATCTGCTCGCGGGCGACCTCGTTGACGAGGTGGACCTCGGCGGCGGACAGGTCGATGTTCGCGGGGATGACGTCGAGCATCGGCACGTTCGTCTGGCGGATGACCTCGCGCGGGTCCTTCACGGAACCCATCAGCAGGTCGTAGACCGTGGGCACGTCGTGGGTGCGGACCCCGAGGCCGGCGGACAGGGCGCCCTGCGGGTCGAAGTCGACGGCGAGGACCCGGCGGCCGTACTCGGCGAGCGCGGCGCCGAGGTTGATCGACGTCGTGGTCTTGCCGACGCCGCCCTTCTGGTTGCAGAGCGCGATGATGCGAGCCGGGCCGTGGCCGTCGAGCGGCGCGGGCACCGGGAACTGCCGGACGGGCCGACCGGTGGGGCCGACCGGGGTCTGCTCGGAGCCGGGGGTGGTCGTCGGGTTCGTGCTCACCCGGTCATCGTACCGGCGTGGCGCCAGCGGCCCCGGTCGCACCGCCGCACGGGCCGCAGCGGGCGGGACGGCGCCGGGCCGTGCCTCCCGTCCGCACGGTCGGTCCTGCGTCAGGCGGGTCGCAGCGCCACGCGCATGCTGTCCACCCGGTCCGCGATCACGGCGTCCGCCGTCCACCGCTGCTGCAGCCGGCCGACGAGCGCCTGGACGGCAGCCTGGTCGAGCCCCGGGTGCAGCGCCAGCCCGACCGTCAGCTCGGCACCGGCGAAGCGTCCGAGGGGGTCGCCCGGCGACAGCTCGACGCGTGCGACGGCGGACTCGTCGACGACGGAGGCGGCGAAGGCCTGCCCGACCTCGGCGTCCTCGAAGCACGGCGTCCACGGCAGGTCCTGCCCGATCGCCCACACGGCGGGTCGACGGAGCACGAACTCGGTCGGCGCGGTCGGGTCCAGCACCACGAGCTGCGTCTCCTCGCTCGCCGCAGCCATCGCCACCCGGCGTGCGTCCGCGGGGACCGGTCGGGCGGTGGCGTCCCAGGACCGCATCGCCTCGGCGGACGTGAACGCCGGCATGACGCTGCGCCCGTCCGGGCCGGCGACGGTGACGATCGACAGCTCCTGGGTCTTGTCGACGAGCTTCCCGTCGGGAGTGTGCCCGACGTCACCGGCCTCGGCCACGAGCGGGATGAGCAGTCGTGCGCCACGCAGGGCCTCGACGACCTCTCGCTGCGACCCGCCCTGCTGCAGGGCGGTGATCGCGGCGACGAGCGCCGGGTCCGCCAGGCCGTCGTCGTCGGCGTAGACGTCGTCGTGGGCGTCGAAGGTCCGTCCCGCCCACGGGTTCCCCGCCGAGTCCGCGGCACCGCCCGGGGTGTGGGCGTCGTCGTGCGCCCCCGACGCCGGTGCCTCGGGCCCGGTGCCGCGACCGTTCGAGATGCCCGCCACGGTGCCTACTCCGAGGCGATGTCGAGGGCGGCCGGCAGCGTGAAGGCGCCGGAGTACAGCGCCTTGCCGATGATGGCGCCCTCGAGGCCGTGCGGCACCAGCTCGCGCAGCGCTCGGAGGTCCTCGAGCGTCGAGATGCCGCCCGAGGCCACCACGGGCTGGTCGGTGCGGTCGCAGACCTCGCGCAGGAGCTCGACGTTCGGCCCCTGCAGCGTGCCGTCCTTCGTGACGTCGGTCACCACGTAGCGGGCGCACCCGGCGGCCTCGAGCCGGTCGAGCACCTCCCACAGGTCCCCGGCGTCCTCGGTCCAGCCGCGGCTCGCCAGCGTGGTGCCACGGACGTCGAGGCCGACGGCGATCTGCTCGCCGTACTCGCCGATGACGCGCGCAGCCCACTCGGGCTTCTCGAGCGCCGCGGTGCCGAGGTTGACGCGCGCAGCACCGGTCGCGAGCGCCGCCTCGAGCGAGGCGTCGTCGCGGATCCCGCCGGAGAGCTCGACCGAGACGCCCTCGACCTCGCGGATCGCCTTCGCGATGACCGCCCGGTTGTCACCGCGCCCGAACGCCGCGTCGAGGTCGACGAGGTGGATCCACTCCGCACCCTGGTCGCGCCAGGTGCGGGCCGCGGCGACGGGGTCGCCGTACGAGGTCTCGCTGCCGGCCTCGCCCTGCGTGAGGCGGACGGCCTGGCCGTCGACGACGTCGACGGCGGGCAGCAGGACGAGGGGCGGGGTCGAGGTGAGGTCGGTCATGGTCCTGTCGATTCTCGGTGGGGTGTGGCGCGGCCGCCCCGGTGGATGCCACGGCCGGGAGGCGCGGCGTGCGTCCGTCGAGCGGTCGTGCGCCCGGTGGACGGCCGGGTCAGAGCGAGTCGACCCAGTTGCGGAGCAGCCGGATGCCCGGCTCCCCCGACTTCTCCGGGTGGAACTGCGTGGCCGTCAGTGGGCCGTTCTCCACCGCGGCGACGAACCGCTGCCCGTGCTCGGCCCAGGTCAGACGCGGCGCACGGAACGGGCCGTAGGCGTCGAGCGGGAAGTCCGTCACGCCGTACGAGTGGACGAAGTAGAACCGTTCGTCGTGCAGGCCGTCGAAGAGCACGGAGTCCTCGGGGGCCTCGACCGTGTTCCAGCCCATGTGCGGCAGGACCTCGGCACGGATCTCCTCGACCGTGCCCGGCCACTGGCCGAGCCCCTCGACGTCCGCACCGCGCTCGACCCCGCGGGCGAACATGACCTGCATGCCGACGCAGATGCCGAGCACAGGTCGCCCGCCGGCCAGACGGTGGTCGACGATCTCGCCGCCGCGGACGCCCTCGAGCTGGTCGACGACGGCGGCGAACGCGCCGACACCCGGCACGAGCAGACCGTCGGCGCGGAGCGCGGCCTGCTTGTCGGCGGTCAGGGTGACGTCGGCGCCGGCGCGCTCGAGCGCCTTGGCAGCCGAGTGGACGTTGCCCGATCCGTAGTCGAGGACGACGACGTTCGGCTTCGCGGTCACAGCTTCCCCTTCGTGGACGGGATGCCGTCGACCCGCGGATCGAGCTCGACGGCGCGGCGCAGCGCGCGCGCGAAGGCCTTGAACTCGGCCTCGGCGATGTGGTGCGGGTCGCGGCCACCGAGCACACGGACGTGCACCGTGATGCCGGCGTTGAACGTGATCGCCTCGAACACGTGGCGCACCATCGAACCGGTGAAGTGCCCACCGATCCGGTGGAACTCGAACCCCTCGGGCTCACCGGAGTGCACGAGGAAGGGACGACCGGAGACGTCCACCACGGCCTGGGCCAGGGCTTCGTCGAGCGGGACGAGCGCGTCGCCGTAGCGGCCGATGCCGGCACGGTCGCCGAGGGCCTGCTTCAGGGCCTGCCCGAGCACGATGCCCGTGTCCTCGACCGTGTGGTGCACGTCGATGTCGGTGTCGCCCGTCGAGCGCACGCGGAGGTCGATGAGCGAGTGCTTGCTGAACGCCGTCAGCATGTGGTCGAAGAAGGGCACGCTCGTCGAGACGTCGGACGAACCGGTGCCGTCCAGGTCGAGCGAGAGCTCGATGCTCGACTCGCTCGTGCTCCGGCTGATCGAGGCGGTGCGGGCGGTCATGCGTCAACCCTAACCGGCGGCTGGACGGCGGCCACGCGGCGCATGGCTTCGAGGAACGCGGTGGTCTCCTCCTCCGTCCCCGCACTCACGCGCAGGTGGTTCGGGATGCCGAGGTCGCGCACGATGACGTCCTGGTCGAGCAGGGCCTCGAACGCCGCGTTCGGGTCGGCGACCCCGCCGAACAGGACGAAGTTCGACCAGGTCTCGTACGTGCGGTACCCCATCGCCCGCAGCTCCGTGACCATCCGGTCACGCTGCTGCTTGATGTCGTCGACCATCGCCAGCATCGCCGGGGCGTGCCGGAGCGCCGCCACCGCCGCCGCCTGCGTCAGCGCGGACAGGTGGTACGGCAGCCGCACCAGGCGGAGCGCGTCGACCACGGCGGGATCGGCCGCCAGGTACCCCACGCGGGCTCCGGCGAAGGCGAAGGCCTTGCTCATCGTGCGGGAGACCACGAGCCGCGGACGGCCGGGCAGCAGCGTGACGGCGCTCGGGGCGTCCGAGGGCATGAACTCGGCGTAGGCCTCGTCCACCATCACGATGCCGTCCGTCGCGTCGTAGGCCGCGCGGATCGTCTCGATGTCGAGCGGGGTGCCCGTCGGGTTGTTCGGGCCGCACAGGAACACGATGTCGGGTCGGTGCTCCCGGATGGCCGCGACGACCGTCTCCGGCGCGATGCGGAACTCGTCGTCGCGCTGCGCGGGGATCCAGCGCGTGCCGGTGCCGGACGCGAGGATCGAGTGCATCGAGTACGTGGGCGGGAACCCGAGCACCGAACGGCCCGGGCCACCGAACGCCTGCAGGAGCTGCTGCAGGACCTCGTTCGACCCGTTCGCCGCCCACAGGTGCGCAGGGGTGAGCTGCTGCCCGGCGGAGAGTCCACCGTTCAGGTAGCCCGCGAGGGACTCGCGGAGCTCGGTGAACTCGCGGTCGGGGTAGCGGTTCACGGTCGTCAGGGCCTGCCGGATCGAGGCGACGATGTCCTCAGCGACGGCCTCTGGTACGGGATGCGTGTTCTCGTTGACGTTGAGCTGGACGCGCACGTGCTTCTGCGGAGCTCCGTACGGGCTCTGCCCACGGAGGTCGTCACGGATCGGGAGGTCTTCGAGCGTGGTGTCCACCGACCCATCGTAGGCCGGGACCCCCGACGGCGACCGGCCGTCCGGACGGTGGTCAGGCGAGCGCCGACCGGATCAGTTGCCCGCGGTGTACTTGACCGGGATCGCGATCTGCTCGCCGGCCTGCAGCGTCGAACCGTCGAGGGCGTTGAGGCTCACGACGTCCTGCACGAAGTCGCGGGGGTCGGCCTGCGGGGCGGTCTCCTCTGCCAGCTGCCACAGGGTCTCACCCGGCTGCACGGTGACCGTCTCGAAGTGCACGGGAGCACCGGCACGCGAGGAGTCGCCGGCAGAGGCCTGTCCACCGTTCAGCACGGAGAGGGCGACGACGAGGAAGACCGGGAGGGCCGCGACGGTCGTCAGGACGATGCGGCCGCGGCGCGTGATGCGCAGGCGGGTACGGACGGCGGGCGTCGCGGTGCGCTGGTCAGCGATGGCGATGGTGCTCATGTCGTTCTTGCCTTCCCGTTCGGAGGAACCGAAGTCGTGTACCGAACATAGTTTCGAATGCAACCTCGCACAAGTCCCAGGAAGAGGTTTGTGCGGGATTTTCTGCCGACACGCTCGAACAGGTGTTTGTCCGGCCCGGAGCGGTCGGATACTGTTTCGATCGACTGGGACGAGTCAAGCGGGGACCACTGACATTCCTGCCCGACCGCCCGGCACCGACGAAGGGCGAGACGACGTGGCGGACGAACTGCGGGTCCAGAAGCCGTTGACGGCGAAGCAGCAGGCGATCCTCGACGCGATCCGCGCGTCGATCGCCAGCCGGGGCTACCCGCCGAGCATGCGGGAGATCGGCGACGCCGCCGGCCTCTCCTCGCTCTCGAGCGTCTCCCACCAGCTCGGCCAGCTCGAGCTCGGCGGCTGGATCCGTCGTGACCCGAACCGTCCGCGCGCGCTCGAGGTCCTGGTCGACGAGCCGACCCCCGACGTCGAGACGCCCGACGTCGACGCCACGACCCTGGTCCCGCTCGTCGGCCGGATCGCCGCCGGTGTGCCGATCACGGCCGAGCAGCACGTCGACGAGATCGTCCCGCTCCCCCGGCAGCTGGTCGGCACGGGTGACCTCTTCATGCTCAAGGTCGTCGGCGAGTCGATGATCGACGCAGCGATCTGCGACGGCGACTGGGTGGTCGTCCGGTCGCAGCAGACCGCGGACAACGGGGACATCGTCGCCGCGATGCTCGACGAGGAAGCGACCGTCAAGGTCTTCCGCCAGCGCGACGGCCACACGTGGCTGCTCCCGCGCAACTCCGCGTTCGAACCGATCCTCGGCGACGCGGCCACCGTCCTCGGCAAGGTCGTGGCGGTCTTGCGCTCGATCTGACGCCGGAACAACGCGGAGCAGCCCGCGCCACGGAATTCCGTGGCGCGGGCTGCTCCGCGTTGTGCGAAGTCACGCCGCACCGTCCGACGGCGCGACGTGAGCAGGCGACCGCACCGTACCGCCCAGGGGCCGGACCGGCGCGCCGGACCCGACCCGTGCCTCCCGGCCGGGGGTGTGGCGCGACCGTCTGCGGGACTACGCCGTCGCGACCGGCGTGACCACGTACGGGTCGAGCTCCGCGACCTGGCGCTGGAAGACGCGCACCCGCAGGCGGGTGCCGTCCTCGACGTAGTCGGTCGTCTCGACTGCTCCCGCGTCGTGCAGCGACGACACCAGGTCGCCACGGTCGTACGGGATCACCACCGTCAACTCGACGTCCGGTTCGGGCAGCCGTGCCTCGATCGCGGCGAGGAGCTCGGGCACGCCCTCGCCCGTGCGGGCGGAGACGAACACCGCGTCCGGCACGAGTCCGACCAGCACGAGTCGCTGCGCCTCGTCGATGAGGTCCGCCTTGTTGAACGCGACCACCTCGGGGATGTCCCGCGCTCCGACGTCACCCATCACGTCGCGGACCGTCGCGAGCTGCGCGGCGGGGTCGGGGTGCGACCCGTCGACCACGTGCACGATGACGTCGGCCTCGCCGACCTCCTCGAGCGTGGAGCGGAAGGCCTCGACCAGCTGGTGCGGCAGGTTCCGCACGAAGCCCACCGTGTCGACGAACGTGAACTCGCGGCCGGCGCTGCTCTCGGTCCGGCGCACCGTGGCGTCGAGGGTCGCGAACAGCTGGTTCTGCACCAGGACGCCCGCGCTCGTCAGGCGGTTCAGGAGCGAGGACTTGCCGGCGTTGGTGTACCCGGCGATCGCGACGCTCGGCACCTCGTTGCGGTGCCGGTCGGCGCGCTTGGCCTCCCGGGCCGGTCGGAATCCTGCGATCTGACGGCGGAGCTTCGACATGCGCGTGTTGATGCGCCGGCGGTCGAGCTCGATCTTCGTCTCACCCGGACCACGTGAGCCCATGCCGGCACCGCCGGAGACCTGGCCACCGGCCTGGCGGGACATCGACTCACCCCAGCCGCGCAGACGCGGCAGCAGGTACTGCAGCTGGGCCAGCTCGACCTGGGCCTTGCCTTCGCGCGTGGTGGCGTGCTGGCTGAAGATGTCGAGGATCACGGCGGTCCGGTCGATCACCTTCACCTTCACGACGTCCTCGAGCGCTCGGCGCTGGGAGGGGGCGAGCTCCGTGTCCGCGACGACCGTGTCGGCGCCGGTCGCCTTGACGACCATGGCGAGCTCCTCGGCCTTGCCCTTGCCGAGGTAGGTCGCGGGGTCGGGGTTGGGCCGGCGCTGCAGGAGCCCGTCGAGGACCACCGCACCGGCGGTCTCGGCCAGGGCGGCGAGCTCGCGGAGGGAGTTCTCGGCGTCCTGGGCGTCACCCTGGGGGTACACGCCGATGAGGACGACCCGCTCGAGCCGGAGCTGCCGGTACTCGACCTCGGTGACGTCCTCGAGCTCGGTGGAGAGCCCGGTGACGCGGCGCAGGGCGGCGCGGTCCTCGCGCTCGTACTGGTCGCCGTCGCCGGACCAGCCGTGCTCGTCGACCGATCGTGTCTGGATGGCCTGGGCCGGAGCGAAGATCGCCGACGTGGCCCGGGTCTCGGCATTGCGGAGAACGCGTTCCACGACACCCTCGGCGCTGTCGTCGGATCGTCCGTCGTTCATGGTGGTTTCCGTCATCTTCTGCACAGGGTACCGCCGCCACGCCCGGGACACACGGGCTCGCCGGTACGGTTCTTCCATGGCGAACGAGCACTACTTCTCCGCGAACCCCTCGTCGGAGGCCCGTGAGCGACAGGTGCACGTCACGCTCGCCGGACGGTCGCTCACGCTGTCCACCGCCGCGGGCGTGTTCAGCCCGGACGGTGTCGACCGCGGCACCAGGGTGCTGCTCGGCTCCGTGCCGCCGCCCGCGCCCGAGGGCGACCTGCTCGACATCGGCTGCGGGTGGGGGCCGATCGCGATCACGATGGCGCTCGAGTCGCCGGACGCCCGGGTCTGGGGCGTGGACGTCAACGAGCGGGTCCTCGGTCTCGCGCAGCGCAACGCCGTCGCAGCCGGGGTATCGAACGTCACCGTCGGGCTGCCGGACGAGCTCCCGGCGGACCTGCGCTTCCGCACGATCTGGTCCAACCCGCCGATCCGGGTGGGCAAGGACGAACTGCACGCCATCCTGCTGACGTGGCTGCCCCGGCTCGAGGTCGGCGGGGACGCCTGGCTGGTGGTGTCGAAGGACCTCGGCGGGGACTCCCTGCAGCGGTGGCTCGGGGACGCACTCGGGGACGGGTTCGCGGTGTCGCGGGCCACGACGGACAAGGGCTTCCGCGTGATCCGGGTTCACCGCACCGCCGAGTAGCCCGGGGCAGGGCGCGGGCGGCGGGCTGGGCTGGGCTGGGCTGCGCTGGGCCGGGCCGGCCTGCACCGGGCTGGGCTGGGATGGGCTGGGCAGGGCGCGGGCGGCGGGCTAGGCTGCGGGCTACGACGGGCTGCACGGCTCGGCGCCGGTACCCGCGCGAGACGCCGGCGTCGACGCGAGACGCCCCCGGACAGCCGAGACGCCGCCAAGATCGACGGCGTCTCGTACGCATGCCGGCGTCTCGAGAACACGCCGGCGTCTCACGAGCACACCTGCGCGTCGTCTCCACCTCGCCGTCCCACTGGCACGTCGGCATCCCGCTCGCGCGGGCAGCGCGGCACCGCGGCACCGCGGCACCGCGGCACCGCGGCAGCGTCAGACGGTCAGGTCCCCGGAGAACACGAGCTCTGCCGGACCGGCCAGCGCGACGTGCTCGCCGTCCTCCGCCGCGAACATCCGCACGGTGACGACCCCGCCCGGCACCCGCACCCGCCAGGTGTCCGGCGCGGAGGGCCCCGCCCAGTACCGCGTCGCGAGGGCGGCCGCGACCGCACCGGTGCCGCAGGACAGCGTCTCGCCGCTCCCCCGTTCGTGCACGCGCATGGTGATCTCCCCCACGCCGTCCTTGACGAGGGGGTCACCGGGCAGCACGAACTCGACGTTCGCGCCCGCTGCGGGCGCCGGGTCGAGGACGGGGACGTACGTCAGGTCGACCTCGGCGAGCTCGTCCTCGGTCGCCACGGCCACGACGACGTGCGGGTTGCCGACGTCGATGCCGAGTCCGGGTCGTGCACCGTCGAGCTCCTTCGCTCGCACGGTGACGTCGTTCGCCCCGCCGCCCTCGATGCCGAGGCCCCAGCGCCCGAGGTCGGCCGAGAAGCCGTTCGTGGTGCGCTGGACGTCGACGAGCCCCTTGCGGCTGCCGACCGTGAGCGTCTCCCCCGGCGCGAGGTCGACGAGCCCGGACTCGGTCAGGTACCGCGCGAAGACGCGGATGCCGTTCCCGCACATCTCGGCGACCGAGCCGTCGGCGTTGTGGTAGTCCATGAACCAGGTGGCGGCGGGTTCGACGGCGACGAGCGTGCGCCCCTCGGGGATCGCCTCCGACCGGACCGCCCGGATGACACCGTCGGCGCCCACGCCGAAGCGGCGGTCGGCGATGGCCCGGATGCGCTCGGGGGTCAGGTCGACCGTTGCGTCGGGGTCGGCGAACAGGACGAAGTCGTTGCCCGTCCCCTGGCCCTTCGTGAAGTGCAGCTCGGTCACGGCACGATCCTACGGGCCACCGCCTGCAGCCCCGCGACGTCGGCGCCGCTGACGTCGACCACCTCGGCGTCGTACCGCTTGAACCAGGACACCTGTCGCCTGGCGTACTTGCGGGTCGCGACGGCCGTCGCCTCCACCGCCTCGGCCGTCGTCGCTCGGCCGTGCAGGACGTCGAGCGCCTGGGAGTACCCGATCGCCGCGCGCGCCGTGCGTCCCTGCTCCAACCCCTCCGCGCGGAGCGTCTCCACCTCGTCGACGAGGCCGTCGTCGAACATCCGCTCGGCCCTCGCGTGCAGGGACGCGACGAGCCCGCTGCGCTCGCGGTGCAGGTGCAGCACCCGAGCCGGTCGCCATGCGCGGGGCGCGGCCGGGAGGCGCGGGGTCACGACCTCGGACCGGCTCGCGATCTCCACAGCCCGGATGAGCCGCCGAGGGTTGCGGGAGTCGACGTCGGCTGCCGCGGCCGGGTCCAGGGCGCGCAGGCGCGCGAGGAGGGCGTTCGGCCCGTGCTCGGCGTGCTCGCGCTCGAGCTCGGCGCGGAGCTCCGGGTCGGTGCCGGGGAAGGCGAGGTCGAACAGCACCGCCGACACGTAGAGCCCGCTGCCGCCGACGAGCACCGCGGTGCCGCCGTCCGCCGTGATCCGTTCGACGTCCGCACGGGCGCCGCGTTGGTAGGCCGCGACGCTCGCCTCGTCGGTCACCGCGAGCACGTCGAGCTGGTGGTGCGGGATGCCCCGCCGCTCCGCGACCGACAGCTTGGCGGTGCCGACGTCCATGCCGCGGTAGAGCTGCATGGCGTCGGCGTTCACGACCTCCGCGGGACGGCCGCTCGCCCGCAGCCGTTCCGCGACGGCGAGGGCGACCTCGGACTTGCCGGTGCCGGTCGCACCGACGACCGCGATCAGGTCGGGGGTACCGTCGTGGCGCGGTCCGACCGCCGCGAGCGGCCGGTCAGCGTCCGACACGGAGGCTCGGCAGCCCGAGCGAGACCGGACGGGGCCCGGCGCCCGGGGCGGACGGGGTCGGCACACCGCAGCTCTCGGCCTGCGCACGGTCCCAGGCGTCACCGGCACGGGTCCGACGGATCCGCAGGGGGCCCTCGTTGTCGGCGATCAGGAAGTGCGGGGCTGCGCGCGTGATCTCGACGGTGACGACGTCGCCGGGACGCGGGACGGCGGAGCCCTGCGGCACGGCGAAGTGCACGAGGCGGGAGTCCTCGGCACGGCCGGACAGGCGGTGCGTGGTCTCGTCCTTCTTGCCCTCGCCGGTGGCGACGAGCACCTCGACGCTCCGACCGACCTGCTTCGCGTGCTCCTCGGCGGTGATGCGGTCCTGCAGCGCGATGAGCCGGTCGTAGCGTTCCTGCACGACCTCCTTCGGCAGCTGGTCCGGCATCGTCGCCGCCGGCGTGCCCGGACGGATCGAGTACTGGAACGTGAAGGCCGAGGCGAACCTCGACTGCTCCACGACGCGCAGGGTGTCCTCGAAGTCCTCGTCGGTCTCACCGGGGAACCCCACGATGATGTCGGTGGAGATCGCTGCGTCCGGGATCTTCGCCCGCACGCGGTCGAGGATGCCGAGGAACCGTTCACTCCGGTAGCTCCGACGCATGGCCTTGAGCACCCGGTCCGATCCGGACTGCAGCGGCATGTGCAGCTGGGGCATGACGTTCGGGGTCTCGGCCATCGCGTCGATCACGTCGTCGGTGAACGCGGCCGGGTGCGGGCTCGTGAACCGCACGCGCTCGAGGCCGTCGATCTGACCGGCGGCCCGGAGCAGCTTGCCGAACGCTTGACGGTCGCCGAACTCCACGCCGTAGGAGTTGACGTTCTGCCCGAGCAGCGTCACCTCGATGGCTCCGTCGTCGACGAGCGCCTGGATCTCGGCGAGCACGTCGCCCGGACGACGGTCCTTCTCCTTGCCACGGAGCGACGGGACGATGCAGAAGGTGCAGGTGTTGTTGCAGCCGACGGAGATCGACACCCAGCCGCTGTGCGTGGAGTCGCGCTTGGTCGGCAGCGTCGACGGGAACACGTCGAGCGCTTCGAGGATCTCGATCTGCGCCTCGTCGTTGTGCCGAGCCCGCTCGAGCAGGGTCGGCAGCGACCCCATGTTGTGCGTGCCGAAGACGACGTCGACCCAGGGCGCCTTCTCGAGGATGACGTTCTTGTCCTTCTGCGCCAGGCACCCGCCGACGGCGATCTGCATGCCGGGGTGCGTGCGCTTGATGCCCGCGAGCTGCCCGAGGTTGCCGTAGAGACGGTTGTCCGCGTTCTCGCGCACGGCGCAGGTGTTGATGACGACCACGTCAGCCTGCTCGCCGTCCGACGCCACGTACCCGGCCGCCTGCAGCGACCCGCTCAGGCGCTCCGAGTCGTGGACGTTCATCTGGCACCCGTGGGTGCGGACCTCGTAGGTTCTGGGGCGGGCTTCGACGGTGGCCATGATCGTCCCAGTGTAGGTCGACCGCGGCGTCCGCAGAACGGCCGTCGAGCCCGCCGCCGCGCTACTCGAAGCGGACGGTGCCCCCAACCGAGGGCGAGCGTCGCGGCGGACCGTCGAGCGCCCGCTCCACCGCGATCCGGACGACTCCCGAGCCGTACCCCTTGCGCATCAGGAAGCCGCTCAGGCGCCGCTCGGCAGTCGCTCGGTCGAGCCCACGGAGTTGGCGTGCACGCTTCTCAGCGAGCTCGATCGCGCGGACGAACTCGTCGTCGGCGTCGTCCTCCGCGGCCTCGAGCGCCGCGTCGATCGCCGCCTGGTCGATGCCACGGCGTCGCAGCTCGGCGACCACGCCCTGGCGGCCGAGGCCCTTGCGCTCGTGCAGCCGGTCCACCAGGTCGGTGGCGAGGGCCACGTCGTCGAGCAGACCCACGCGCACCAGTCGGGCGACCTCGTGCTCGACGACGTCGTCGTCGAGGTCCTGCTTCGTCAGCAGCTGCCGCATCTCCGACTCGCTGACCCCCTTGCGCCCGAGCGCCCGCATGCTCACGCGCTCGGCATCGGCGCGCTGCTCGTCGAGCGGTCGTGGGGCGTCCGCCGGGTCGATCTCGTCACCGCTGGCGATGGCGAACACCGATGCGCTCGCGGCGTCCGCGGTGTCGTCGTCGTACCCGTGCTGCTCGGCGCGTGCACTCCGACCGGAGCCGTCGCCGACGACCGGCGACACCCACTCCGCCTCGGACTGCTGTCCGCGGAACGGGATCGCGGCCGGCACCGGCGGGTCGTCCTCGACGGGCGTCCCCGTCGCCGACCCCGAGCTGGCGGACTCGTCGTTCACCGCGGTGGTCGGTGCCCGGCCGAACCGCCGTTCGTCGTCACCGAGCACCATCGACTCAGGCGCCCAGCCGTCGTCGGACGACCCGGTGCCGCCGGGAACGCCACGCTCCGCGCGCGGAGCCAGATCGACCGGGCTCAGGCTCGGCTCGATGGGGTTCGGCTCGACCGTGCCCGGCCCGACCGTCCCCGGCTTGACCGTGCCCGGCTCGGCCGTGCCCGGCTCGAACGGACTCGATCGGACAGGTTCCGGCTCCGCCGGCGGGGTGCGTCGACCACGACGGGCCCGCGCACCGAACAGGTCGGTGACCGGTGCGAGGCCCTCGTCGTGGTCGTCTGCGCCGGTCACGCGCCCTTGCGCTCCGCCAGCTTCGGCGCGATCGACTCGACCGGAGCATCGGCCTTGGCGCCACCGACGCCGAGCTTCGCGAGGATCTTGCCCTCGATCTCCGCCGCGATGTCCGCGTTCTGGATCAGGAACGAGCGCGAGTTCTCCTTGCCCTGCCCGAGCTGGTCGCCGTCGTAGGTGTACCAGGCACCCGACTTCTTCACGATGCCGTGGTCGACACCGAAGTCGAGCAGCGAGCCCTCGCGCGAGATGCCCGTGCCGTACAGGATGTCGAACTCGGCCTGCTTGAAGGGCGGAGCCATCTTGTTCTTCACGACCTTGACACGGGTGCGGTTGCCGACGGCGTCGGTCCCGCTCTTCAGCGTCTCGATGCGACGGATGTCGAGTCGGACCGACGCGTAGAACTTGAGCGCCTTGCCGCCGGCGGTGGTCTCGGGGCTGCCGAAGAACACGCCGATCTTCTCGCGCAGCTGGTTGATGAAGATCATCGTGGTCTGCGTCTGGTTCAGGCCACCGGCGAGCTTGCGCAGTGCCTGGGACATGAGGCGCGCCTGGAGACCCACGTGCGAGTCGCCCATCTCGCCCTCGATCTCGGCACGCGGCACCAGGGCGGCGACCGAGTCGACGACGATCAGGTCGATCGACCCCGAGCGGACGAGCATGTCGGCGATCTCGAGCGCCTGCTCACCGGTGTCGGGCTGCGACACGAGGAGGGCGTCGATGTCGACACCGAGCTTCTTCGCGTACTCGGGGTCGAGCGCGTGCTCCGCGTCGATGAAGGCTGCGATGCCACCCGCGCGCTGCGCGTTCGCGATGGCGTGCAGTGTCAGGGTCGTCTTACCCGACGACTCCGGGCCGTAGATCTCGATGATGCGGCCGCGCGGGAGGCCGCCGATGCCGAGTGCGACGTCGAGCGCGACGGAGCCGGTCGGGATGGTGGCGACCGGCGCGCGCTCGTCCGAGCCGAGACGCATGACCGTCCCCTTGCCGAACTGCCGGTCGATCTGGGCGAGTGCGGTCTCGAGGGCCTTCTCGCGGTCTGCGGGTGATGGCATGGGGTGCTCCTTCGTGCTCGGTGTCGGCCGCCTGTAGGCTGTCGCGTCCACCCCAGCCGGTGGTGCAGGGCTGGTGTTCGGCGACAAGGCTTCGGGCTGTTCCCGATGACCTCGAACCTAGGGCGGGCCACCGACATCACTGCCTGCGGCCGCGCGACCTGTGGACGATGGTCCGGGACAGCGCCGATGTGCAGGAACCTAGCACCGATCGAACACGCGTTCGAGCAACACGCCGAACACAGTTTCGGACGCCGGCGTCAGTCGCGCGGCTCCGCCAGGCCCTTGCCGTGCCGCTTGTCCAGCGGGACGTCCTGCGAGTCACAGAGTGCTTCCCACACCCGCCTGGCGTCGATGCCCGCGTCGAGCGCGTCCGCCGCCGAACGTCCACCGAGCTCCTCGAGCACGACGTCGCGGGACACCACGGCGCCGTAGGCCTCCCCGAACACCTGGTCGACGGCTCGCCAGAACTCACTCACGCGCATCGGTCCAGCGTAACGACGAACGCCCCCGCCGGCGGACCGGCGAGGGCGTTCGATGGGGTGGTGCGTCAGCGCACCGCGAGGTCGTTGTCGAACTCGGCGACGAGGTCGTCGGGCAGCGTGTCGGGGACCGGGGTGAGCCCCTCGACGACTGCGAGACGGTCGCCCACCTCGCGCATGATGGTCGAGATCGGGGTGTCGAGGGCATCCGCGACCGAGGCGAGGATCTCGGAGCTGGCCTCCTTCTGACCACGCTCGACCTCACTGAGGTACCCGAGCGCGACACTGGCCTTGGATGCGACCTGACGGAGGGTCCGGCCCTTCTGCAAGCGGAAGTCCCGAAGCACGTCGCCGATCTCCTGACGAACGAGAACCATGTGGACTCCTCCTTCCTGTCGTCTCCGCGCCCGCCCGGTCCGGGTGACCTGGGGTCGGGTTCAGCAACAGTAGCGTTGCCGTTCGCAGCATGCTAACCACGCCGGCTGCCGTCCTGCTGGAGATTGCGTGGGATGTAACCCAGTGGCAACAGGACCTATTCCCCGCTGTCGACCTCGGTCGTCATCCGTGCCAGGAGTTCGGAGACGGTGGCGGAGCGGATTGCTGCCCGGTCCCCCTCGAGGTGCATCTCCGTCGCGACACTGCGTTCCGCGGATGCGATGCCGACGAAGACGGTGCCCACCGGCTTGCCGTCCTGCGGGTCCGGTCCGGCGACGCCGGTCGTGCTGATCCCCCACGTGGCGGGGACGCCGTCCACCGCCAGGGCCGTCCGGACGCCCGAGGCCATCTGCCGTGCAACCTCCGGGTCGACCGCGCCGTTCGACGCGAGCAGGTCGGCGTCGACCCCGAGCACCGTCGCCTTCACCGGCGTGGCGTAGGCGACCACCCCGCCGCGGACGACGGCGCTGGCCCCGGGGACGCCCACGAGCGTCGCGACGACCAGTCCGCCCGTGAGGGACTCGGCGACCGCGACGGTCTCGCCCCGGGCGGTCAGGACACCGACGAGCCTCCGCGCCAGTTCCTCGACCGACGCCGACACCGACCCCGACCCAGACCCCGACCCCGGCACCGGCACCGACGACCGGCCCGTCGGACCGGCGGCCCCGGTACCGGTCGGCGTCATGCTGCCCGGCGGTTGTGCTTCCAGGCCTGCCACAGGTAGTCCGCCCCGCTGAGCACCGTCGCGAGGAGCGCCGCCGTCATGAGGATGCCGTTCACCCAGTGCGCCAGGTCACCGACGACGTTCCACCACGGGAACAGTGCGAGCGTGATCGCGACGGCCTGCAGCACGGTCTTGATCTTGCCGCCGCGGCTCGCCGGGATGACCCGGTCGGACAGCACGGCGAAGCGGAACACGGTGATGCCGATCTCGCGGAGCATGATCAGCACCGTGACGATCCACGGCAGCTCACCCAGGACCGACAGCGCGACGAGGGCACCGCCGATCAGGACCTTGTCGGCGATCGGGTCGACGAGCTTGCCGAAGTCCGTGACCAGGTTCTGGCGTCGGGCGATGATGCCGTCCGCACTGTCCGTGACGATCGCGACGACGAACACGACAGCCGCCCACACGCGCAACGACGTGTCCTGGCCGCCGTCGGAGAGCAGCATCACGAAGAAGAGCGGCGCCATGAGGATGCGCACCACGGTGATGATGTTGGCGACGTTCGCGGTCGACGCCGGGCCGTCCCCCTTGCGGAGCAACCGTCCGCGCCAGGGGAACCGAGCCCCGTGTGTGGTCTCCGAGCTGGTCACGTGCTCACTCCCTGCCCGTCAGTCCCCATGCGTCCTCGTCCGGTCCGTCGTCCTCGACCTCAGGGTACCCGCGGGTCATGTCCGCCACCGGGTCCGAGCCGTACCGGTCGTCGTCCTGACCACCGGCACCCGCCCCTGCGGGTCCGGCAGGAGCCCCGGAGCCGGCCGCGGCCGGAGCCGAGCCGGTTCCGTCGACGGAGGTCGTGCCTCCCGGCCGGACCGACGGCGGTCCGTCGGCAGCCGGAGCAGCCGGCGGCTCCTCGCCCCGGAGCTTCGCGAGCACGCCCGGGAGCTGGTCGGGCGTGACGAGCACGTCGCGGGCCTTCGACCCCTCGGACGGCCCCACGATGTCGCGCGACTCCATGAGGTCCATCAGTCGGCCCGCCTTCGCGAAGCCGACGCGGAGCTTGCGCTGCAGCATCGAGGTCGAGCCGAACTGGGTCGAGACGACCTGTTCGACCGCGGCGAGCAGGAGCTCGAGGTCGTCGCCGATGTCGGCGTCGATCTCCTTGCGCTCCACCACGGCCTGGACGTCCTGCCGGTACTCGGGCCGTGCCTGGCGCGTGACGTGCGCGACGACCTCGGCGACCTCGCTCTCCTGCACCCAGGCACCCTGCACACGGACGGCCTTCGACGAGCCCATCGGCAGGAAGAGCCCGTCACCCTGCCCGATGAGCTTGTCGGCGCCCGGTTGGTCGAGGATGACCCGCGAGTCGGTGACGCTCGTGACCGCGAAGGCCACGCGCGACGGGACGTTCGCCTTGATGAGACCGGTGATGACGTCGACCGAGGGCCGCTGCGTCGCGAGCACCAGGTGGATGCCGGCGGCACGGGCGAGCTGGGTGATCCGGACGATCGACTCCTCGACGTCCCGAGGGGCGACGAGCATGAGGTCCGCGAGCTCGTCGACCACGACGAGCAGGTACGGGTACGGCTTGAGCTTCCGCTCGCTGCCGGCGGGCAGGACGATCTCGTCGTTCTGCACGGCCTTGTTGAAGTCGTCGACGTGCCGGAACCCGAACGACGCCAGGTCGTCGTACCGCATGTCCATCTCCTTCACGACCCACTGGAGCGCCTCGGCGGCCTTCTTGGGGTTCGTGATGATGGGGGTGATGAGGTGTGGGACCCCGGCGTAGATCGAGAGCTCGACGCGCTTCGGGTCGACGAGGACCATGCGGACCTCGGACGGCTTCGCGCGCATCAGCAGCGAGGTGATCATCGAGTTGATGAACACCGACTTGCCGGAGCCCGTGGAGCCGGCGACGAGCAGGTGCGGCATCTTCGCCAGGTTCGCGACGACGAAGCCGCCCTCGACGTCCTTACCGACGCCGATCGTCATCGGGTGCTTCGACTTCGTGGCCGCGCCGGAGCGCAGGACGTCACCGAGCGAGACGATCTCGCGGTCCGTGTTCGGGATCTCGACGCCGATCGCGCTCTTGCCCGGGATCGGCGACAGGATGCGGACCTCGTTCGACGCGACGGCGTACGACAGGTTCTTCGACAGCGCCGTGACGCGCTCGACCTTCACACCGGGACCGAGCTCGATCTCGTAGCGCGTGACCGTCGGTCCGCGCGAGAACCCCGTGACCTTCGCGTCCACCTTGAACTCGGTGAGCACGCCGGTGATCGCCGCCACGATGTCGTCGTTCGCCTGGCTGCGGGCGACCGAGGGGGTGCCGGCGCTGAGGGTGGTGGCTGCGGGCAGGCGGTACGGGGCTGCCGGGTCCTCGTCGGCGGCGGTCGCGGCGGGCAGGCCGTCGTCGGCGGCCTCGGGCTCGGGCGCCGTCGGCGAGACCACCGGGGAGACTCCGGCGTCGGGCCGGGCGACCACCGCGGGCTGCTCGGGCACCGGGGTGCCGAAGTCGCGGAGGGCCTGCTCGGCGACGGCGAGGTCCTGCTCGACCTCCTGTGCGCCGTGCACGTCGTCGTGCTCGACCGAGTCGTTGAGGTTCACCGAGGCGGGCACCGCGGGCGTGTGGTCCACGAGTCCGGCGGCCGCGCCCGCTGCCGCTGCCGGAGCAGCGGCACCGGCAGCGGCACCGGCAGCCGTACCGGCAGCCGTACCGGCACCACCGGCACCGGTTCCGCGGTCGGGCACGGCCTGCGTCGCCGACGCGGGCAGCACGGGACTGTCGTACGCCGGGTCCTCCTCGCGCCCGGACTTGTTCCGGCGCCACCACGGGACGGTGCTCTCGGCGTCCTCGCTGCCGGCAGCCTGCTCGTCCTCGAATCCGAGGTCCTCGAACAGCGGGAAGTCGGTCTGGTCCTTCGTGCGGCGCTTCGACGTCCGTGCTCGGGGCGCGGCCGGAGCGGCGTCCGCCTCGGTGGCGGGTTCGTCCTCGGCCACGGGGGCCGGCGCACCGAACAGGTACGCGTACAGCTCGTGGAGCCGGCGACCGGTCTTGTTCGGCGGGGTCTTCGTGATGATGAACAGCGACAGCACGAGCAGCACCACCGCGACCGGCACCGCGACCCACACGGTGGCGACCGCGACGAGCCAGCTGATCACCACCCAGCCGAGGACACCACCGGCGGCGGCCAGGGCGACCATGCCGTCGGACGCGCTCGGCTGCCCGCCGAACACGTGGCAGAGCGACGCGATGGAGACGAGCATCAGCCCGAGACCGATGCCGATCCGGGTGTTGTCGTGCACCGACGCCGGGTGGCGGAAGAGCCATCCGGCGAAGACGATCATGATGACGGGCAGTGCGACCGCCAGTCGCCCGAAGAGCCCGCCGAACGTGTAGGCGTCGAGCGTGACGGACACCGGGTTCGTGGGGTTGAGCCACTCGACGACACCGCCCGCGAGCGCGAGCACGAACAGGAGGAACGGGAAACCGTCACGTCGTTCGTCCTTGGCGAGGGTCTCCTTGCCGAGCAGCCGGAACAGTGCTCCGACGCCGTGCGCCATCGCGAGCCATGCGGTCACGACGGGGTTCTGCTCGCGGAACACCGGGGTGGGTGCCGCCTGCGGCAGCTTCTTCGTCGTGGCCTGCGTGCGCGACGTACCGCGCGACCCGCTCCCGCGGGACGACGTGGACGCGCGCGAGCGCGTGGTCGACTTGGTGCCTCCGGCCATGCGACGGAGCCTAATCCCCGCTCGGGACATTCCGTGGATGCCCCGCCGCGACCGGACGCCCTCCGCGCTCAGTACCGGATCGCGTCGATGACCTTGACCCGGACCGCCACGATCGCGGGCAGGAACCCGGCGAGCGCCCCGACGAGCAGCGCCGAGCCGACACCGATCAGCGCCGCCTCGACCGGGAACGGCGCTCCCCCGACGTCGACCCCGCTCGTGATGAGCCCCCGGACGGTCTCGTTCCCGAGCACCGCCGCGCCGACCATGACGCCGATCCCGCCGGCGACCAGCGTCCCCAGCACGTTCTCGAGCAGCACGGCAACGAAGATGCGTCCGGCGGTCGCACCGACCCCGCGTCGGATGCCGATCTCGCGGATCCGCTGCCGGACGCTCACCAGCGACACGTTGAGCAGCCCGAGCCCGCCGAGCACCAGGACGAGGACGGCGACCCCGGCGATCACCCAGCGCAGCGCACCGAGCGGGTCGCCGTCGACCGAGCCAGCCGCGTCGGAGCGGTTCGCGTCGACGGTCCACCCGGGGCCGAGCGCCCGCTCGGCGTCCGATGCGATCCGTCCGGCGACCGCCTTCCCGTCGCTCTCCGGTACCCACACCTCGAACAGCCGCTGCGAACCGTCGTCGGGTGCGGCCTCCGCGCTCGACGTCGCGACCGACCGCGCCAGCTGGTAGAACATCGGCTCGGTGTCGTACTCCGAGGACACGTACCGGCCGATCACGACCGCGGTGACGTCGGGCGTCCCTGGCAGGCGCACGACCGGGTGCGTGACGACGTCCGGGCTGCCGAGACGGTCGAGGAACGCCTGGTTGACGACGAGCGCCGGCGCGAGTCGGTCCCGGTCGTCCTCGGTGAACCACGCGCCGTCGTCGACGCGGACGCGGTGCATCTCGGCGTACGCGGGGTCGACGGTGACGCCCTGGGCCAGGGTGACCCCGTCGGGGAACTGCACGGGGCGCTGCGTCCACGACGCCTCGGTCGAGAACCGGACGTGGTAGCGCTCGGCGCCGGCGCGGAGCTCCCGGTCGAGCGCCGCGGCGTCGGCCGCGGCAGCGGCACCCGTGCCGTCCCCCGTGGCCGAGGACGAGCCGGTGACCTGGTAGGTCGCCGGCCGTCCGCCGTACTGCTCGTTGAAGGCGGCGGTCACCCGCTCGGCGAGCGACCCGAACCCGACGACGACCGCGAGCGACGCCACCGCGATCGTGACCCCGATCAGGCTGAGCACGACCCGGCCGCGGTGCACGCGGAGCTCCTGCCAGGACTCGACGAACGTCCCGACGACGGTGGTGAGGAGCCGGTTCACGCCGCCACCCCCGGCCCCTCGACGGAAGCGGACGCGGACGCGGACCCGGTAGCGGACGCTGCCGTGTCGACGACGAGCCCGTGGTCGATCCGGTGGACGACGTCCGCCCGTGCTGCGACCGCGGTGTCGTGGGTGATGGTGACGAGCGCCGCGCCGGTCTCGGCCGCGACGGTCTCGAGCAGCTCCATGACCACGCGGCCGGTGTCGACGTCGAGTGCACCGGTCGGCTCGTCGGCCAGGATGAGCCGCGGCGACCGGACGAGTGCCCGGGCGATGGCGACGCGCTGCTGCTCCCCGCCGGAGAGCCGGTGCGGCTGCGTGTCGGCACGGTCGGCGAGGCCCACCCGGTCGAGCATCTCCAGTGCCAGGCGACGACGGGACCAGAACGCCCGGCCGGTCGCGTAGAGCAACGGGACCTCGACGTTCTCGACCGCGGTGCGACCCTGCAGCAGGTTGAACTGCTGGAAGACGAAGCCGACGTCCGCGCCGCGCACCCGGTCGCGTCGGACCGAGCCGGCACGGCCGACGTCCCGCCCGTCGAACTCGTGCAGCCCCTCGGTCGGGGTGTCGAGCAGGCCGAGGACGTTGAGCAGCGTCGACTTGCCCGAACCCGAGCGGCCGACGATGGCGACGCGGCTGTCCGCCTCGACGTCGAGGTCGACACCGCGCAGGATCTCCAGCGTGGTGCCGTCGGGGAGCGGGACGGACTTCCGGAGGTCGCGGACGTGCACGAGGCTCATCCGGTCACCACCGCGCCGTCCTCGGCGAACTCGTCCTCGGGCTGCGCCTCCTTGCCGGGGACGAACTGCAGGACGGTCTCGCCCTCGGTCAGCCCGTCACGCACCTCGACCGTCTCGCCGTCGTTGAGGCCGAGGGCGACCTCGCGCTCGGAGCGCTTCCCGTCGTCGTCGACGACGGTGACGACGCCGCGCTGCGCGGTCCCCTGCACGGCGGTCGTCGGGAGCGTCAGCACGCCCTCGGCCGATCCCGCGGACACGGCGACCGTGACCTCGAGCCCCGGGAACACGGTGACGTCCCCGGGGACGTCGCACCGCAGCTGCGTCGCACCGTCGGCACCCGAGGAGCCCCCGCCACCGTCCGCACCGTCGGCACCCGCGTCCGACGGGTCGCCCGCCGCCGAGGCGGACGCGGAGCTGAGCGCGAGGTTCGTGCAGGTGAAGGGCGCCGGCCCGTCCGTGATCGTCACGGTCGCCTCGGAGGGGCGCGAGGTGAGTCGGTAGAGCTGCGCGGCCTCGAGCGTCGCGGTCACACGGAACGACTCCGGGGCGACCCGGGCGACGGTGTCACCGATCGCGACGGGCTGCTTCGCCACCAGGTCGAGTCCGGACACCGTGCCGGACGACGAGGCGACGACGGTCGCGAAGGTCACGGACGCCGGCGACGGCTCGCCGTCCTCGGTCGTGCCCTCCGCCGGGGTCTCGACCCGCAGGTCGATGATCGGCGCGCCCTGCTCGACGTGCGTGCCGTTCGTCACGAAGACCCGGTTGACGGTGCCCTCGGCGGTGGAACGCACCGGCGTCGCAGCGACGGACTCGACGTGACCGGTCGCCTCGACGTCGTTGACGACGTCCCCCGTCTCGACGGTGACGGTCGGGTCCTCCAGCTGCGCCGTCGGGGTCGTCTCCTCGCCCTCGGGCTGCGCCGCGAAGAAGGCGAGGCGGACGAGGGACACCGCGATGGCGGCGAACACGAGGAACTTCAGGCCGGGCCACACCCAGCGACGCAGGACGGTCACCCTGGGACGGTATTGGCTGACATACCGAGGGAGCATCAGCCTGTGGGATGACGCAGGTCGGCCACCCGGCCGGTCGCGCGGTGGACGCCTGTCCCCACCACGGGGTGCAACGCGGCCGGGAGGCACGGCGAGCGTTCCCGGGGAACGCTCGCCGTGCCTCCCCGCCGGCTGCGGCGCGTCTGCCTACCCCACGGAGTCCACCGGGCCGATAATCGGGCGGCGGCGG
>NZ_JAURUY010000016.1:0-56368 GCF_030803485.1 Curtobacterium sp. 260
GAGCGCATCGTCCGACTGATCGGGGGCTCGGGCTTCCGGAAGCCGACGTTCGGCCCGCGGATGACGATCCAGGACCACCGCTGGCACTGAGCCCGGACAGGACCGGAGCTGCGACGTAGGCTCCATGTGAGAACCGATCTCACGAAGGAGGATCCATGTCGGACCCGAACACCACCCCCGCCGCCGAGGCCGAGGAGCACCGCGTCGCCGAGCACGACGTCGCCGACCACGACCACGAGCAGGACGGCGGCGAGCACGAGACCGTCGAGCACGGCGACCACGTCGACTTCGTGCACGACGGCCACCGGCACGCCCGTCACGAGGACCACTACGACGAGCACTGAGCGGCACTGACGTGACCGGCGGCGGCCGGGAGGGGCGTGGCGGAGCCGCCACGTGCCTCCCGGCCGGCGTCCGCGCAGCGGCGCTCACGGGTGCCGGGTGCCCTCGCCGGCGAGCACGGCCCGGTAGCCCTCGCGGAACGTCGGGTACCGCGGCTCCCAGCCGGTCGAGCGCAGCAGGGCGTTCGCGAGCCGCTTGTCGCCGCCTGCCTGCCGCCCCTCGGGCTCGGCGCTCGGCAGCTGCTCGACGCCGAGTTCGCACGCCAGGAACGTCAGGACGTCGTCGAGTCGGACCGGTTCGTCGTCGGTACCGATGTAGGTCGGTGCGGGGTCGTCCACCCCCGCCAGGTGGACGAGTGCCGCGGCGGCGTCGTCCCGGTGGATGCGGTTCGTGTGGGGTGACGTGCCGGACGACAGCCGGGCCTGCCTGGACCGCACCTGGTCGATCAGTCGCTCGCGGCCGGGCCCGTAGATGCCCGACAGCCGGACGAGCACGGCCTCGGGTGCCCGCTCCCGCAGCAGCGCCTCGGCCTCGAGCAGGACGCCGGCGGTCGGGGTGCTCGCCCGCGCCGGGGTCTCCTCGGTCACGTCGCTGCCGTCGTCGACGTCGTACACCGCGGTCGAGGACACGACGAGCAGCCGGGGCGAGGCGCCGGACGCCGCGATGCCGTCGAGCACGTTCCGCAGGCCGTCGACGTAGGTCGCGCGGTACTCGTCCGCGGCACGGGAGCCGGCGGCGGAGGCGACGACGACCACGCCCGTCTCCGGATCGATCGTCGGGACCTCCTGACGGAGGTCGACGCTGCGGCCGGTGATCGGGGCGGGGATGCGCTCGGCGCGACGGCGGAGCCCGGTGACCGGGTGGCCGAGCGCTGCGAAGCGCAGGCCGGCCTCGGTACCGAGGTCGCCGCAGCCGGCGATGACGACGGGGGAGCGGTGCTGCATGCCCTGAGCTTGTCAGGTGCGCGTCGGAGCGGCCCGAGCGCGAGGGCCCGGGCCGTCGGCTGTCAGACCTGCTCGTTGTCCGGCGACTCGGGCTCGCCGCCCGAGTCGACGTCGCTGTCCTGCTGCGGGTCCTCGGTCGCGTTGCCGGTGGACGAACCGTCGGGCAGGTCCTCGGTGCGCTGGAACTCGCTCTCGGGGGCGTCGGTGGAGCCGTCGGTCGGGGTGTTCTCGTGCTGCTGGTCGCTCATGCGGCGCACGCTACGCGGGAGCGCCTCCACCACCGTCCGGCTGCGCGCGAGCGCGGTGGTCGTCATCGGGGAGGCAGCGGGCGGAGTTCACCCCACGCGAAGCCGCTCTCGGCGATGAAGTCCTGCAGGTCGCTCTGCACGTCGGCCACGAGCTGCTCCGCTCCGCCCTCGATCCACAACGAGCTCGAGCCGCCGTCCTCGCCCAGGACCGACCAACGCGCCATGGCGCCGTTCTCGATGACGACGTCGTGTTCCGCCAGTGGCGTGAGGTCGGTGTCCCCCGTGGCGATGAGGAACAGCTGCAGCGTGGCGGCCTCGTGCTCGCGGAGCATCGCGAGCACGGCTGGCCGGATCACCGCGAGGACGTCGCGGACCTCCATGATCTCGGGCACGGTCGGAGCGTACCTCTGTGGCGCGGAGCTCCTGCGCGTCCCCCGGGTTTGTAACGGGGAGATAACGACTCAGAACTCGTCCAAACCCTTCGGCGGAGGGTCCCGAATCACCTGCATCAACCGGGAAACACCCGGAGCGCTCACCAGCCGCAGGTAGCTGGTTCTCCACCCCTTTCCGGGGTGTGTTCGGCGCACACACAGTGTCCGCGCCGAGCGCGACGACGAAAGGAACGCATCTCATGCGCAAGTCCCTCAAGACCTCGATCACCCTCGCCACCACCGGCGCCCTCGTCCTCGGTGGTGCCGCGTTCGGCATCAGCACGGCGAACGCCGCGACCCCGAACGTGCAGACGGTGTCCTCCTCGTCCGAGGCGTCGAAGATCCCCGCCCCGGTCGCATCCGTGCCGGACGTCCTCGGTGGCGACACCTCGGTCGCGCTCGACAGCAGCTTCACCGACGCGCTGACCTCGCTGGGTCTGACCCCGGGCGTCTCGGGCGACGCGAAGCTCGAGGACGGCGCCGTGTCGTTCCCGATCACCGCCGGCTCGGTCACCTACTGGAGCCCGGACGGCGACTACCGCCCCTACGTGCAGGGCCTGCTGAACCACAACGGTTCGGGCCTGACCCTCAAGGCCGGCGACACCACGGTCACGCTCGAGAACTTCGTCGTGAACCCGGGCTCGTCGAAGCTCTACGGTGACGTCCTCGTCAACGGCGAGGTCGCCGCGTCGAACGCCTACCTGTTCGAGCTCTGGGGTGGTTCGCTCAAGCCGCTGCAGCTCGAGGGTGACAACGCGGTGCTGACCGGCACCACCGTCCACATCTCCGAGGACGCTGCCGGCCTGCTGAACAAGACCTTCAGCACCGACGCCGTCAAGCGCGGCATGCTCGTCGGCACCGCCACGATCACCGCGCAGATCAAGTAGCACCCCGCGGCACACCCGCCGCACCCGCACCACCACGAGAAGGCGCCGCTCCCGACCACGGGAGCGGCGCCTTCCGCACGTCCGGGTGAACGATCTGGTCCCCTGTCTCGTCGTCAGGGCATGGGACTCCGCACACGTACGAAGGTCGTCATCGGCATCGCCACCGGTGTCGTCGTCATCGGCGCCGCAGCCGTCACCGCCGGCCCGGTCATCTACGCGAACACCGTCAACGGCCAGGCCGCCGCCGCCCCCTCGCTGAGTGCCGCCCCGTCCGGCTCCGGTGGGATGCTCGATGCCCGGCAGGCCGACGGCACCTGGACGAGCACGAGCAGTTCGTACGCCGGGTACCGAGTGCACGAGGTCCTGCAGGGGAATGATGTGGACGTGGTCGGTCGGACGAAGGACGTGCAGGGCACGGCGACCGTCGACGGCGGTTCGCTCACGAAGGCGACCGTCACGGTGCAGGTCGCGACGATCACGACGCCCGAATCGGCCCGCGACGCGTACTTCCGGAGCACCGCGTTGCAGACCGACCGCTACCCGACGGCGATGTTCGCGCTGACGGAGCCGGTCGACGTCTCGAAGGCCCTCGGCGGCAGCACCCAGGACGTCACGCTCACCGGCACGATGGACCTGCACGGCGTCGAGAAGCCGGTCACGGCCGACGCGCAGGTCGCGGTGACGCAGGACGGCGGCGTCCAGGTCGTCGGCTCGGTCCCGATCACCTTCGCCGACTACGGGGTCGAGGCCCCGTCGCTCGGCTTCGTCACCGTGGACGGGAAGGGCTCGGTCGAGTTCTCCCTCGACCTGGCGAAGTGACCGTGACGAGCCGTTCCGCCGACGAGCTGCTGGCGACGCTGTACCGCGAGCACGGCGACGCGCTCACCCGGTACGTCCGGCACCTGACGCGGGACGGCTCGACCGTCGAGGACGTCGTGCAGGAGACCATGGTCCGCGCCTGGCAGCGTCCGGCGGTGCTCGAGCGGGCGCCCGACAGCGCACGGGCCTGGCTCTTCACGGTCGCCCGGAACCTGGTCGTCGACGACGCCCGGTCGGCACGCAACCGGCGTGAGCACGGGTCCGAGCACCCGGTCGACCGTGCCGAGGCCGACCGCACCGACGCCGTGCTCGACCGCATCGTCGTGGCGGACGCACTCGCGTCGCTCAGCCCGGACCACCGCCGCGTGGTGGTCGACGCTTACTGGCTCGGCCACACCGTGCCGGAGATCGCACGACGACACGACATCCCCGAGGGCACCGCGAAGTCGCGGTTGCACTACGGGCTCCGGGCCCTCCGGCTCGCACTGCAGGAACGAGGAGTGACCCGATGAGCGAGGACCGGTACGCGGAGTGGGACGCGGCGTACGTCCTCGGCTCGCTCGCGCCCGACGAGCGGCTCGAGTACGAGCGGCACCTCGAGACGTGCGACCGCTGCACGGCGGCCGTCGCCGAGCTCGTCGGCCTGCCCGGTCTGCTCGCGAAGCTCCCGGCCGACCAGGCGGTCGAGATCGCGGCACCGGACGGGAGGCCCGACACGCGTCCCGAGAGCACCCTCGCCGCCGTCGCGCACCGCGTCCGACACCGCCGCCGCCGCCGTCGGACATGGGTCGCCGTGACCGCGGGGCTGGCGGTCGTCGCCGCCGTGCTCGGCGGGCTCGCCGTCGGCACGGCCGGTGGACGAGGTGCGACGGTGCAGGCCGGTGGCGCGCCCACGGCGTCCGCACCGACGACCGCGGGTGACCGCTACACGATGTCCGGGTCGCAGGGTCTCGACGTCGACCTGGCCGTGAGCGGCGAGCAGTGGGGCACGCGCTTCGACTGGGGGTGCTCGTACCGCGGCAGGGAGTGGTCGGCGGACGGCTCGGTGATGTACGACCTCGTGGTGGTCCGGAAGGACGGCTCCGTGCAGACCGTGGCCTCGTGGTCGGCAGCCGGGGCCGAGGCCCGCGGGCTGTCGGCGTCGACGGACGTGCCGCGCGACGACATCGCCGAGGTGCAGGTCCGACTGCGCGGCGAACGCGGGTCCCTGGTGAGCACCGACCTCGCTCGACACACGGGATGATGGCGGGGTGGACCGCGCCGCACCAGTGCTCGACGACGTCGTCCGCGCGGTCGCGCGGACGGGTTTCCGCGCCCACGGCCTGCACGTGCTGGTCGGCGACGACACCGCCGAGCACCACTGGTCCGCCGACGTCCGCCGTGACGTGCACTCCGTCGCGAAGGGCGTGGTCGTCCTGGCCGTCGGGACCGCCGTGGACGACGGGCTGCTCGCGCTCGACGAGTCCGTCGGCACGCTGCTGCCCGACGTCGTGCTCGGACCGGGTGTGCGGGACGTCACGCTCCGACACCTGCTGACCATGACGAGCGGCATCGACATGCCGTGGTCGCCGACGCAGACCACGGACTGGCCGGACCTGGCACGGGAGTTCCTCGGACGCCCGACCGCCGGACGGTCGTTCCGGTACGCGAACGCCAGCACCTACACGGCCGCGCGGGCCCTGGCGGCACGGGTCGGCGACGTCGGCGCGTACGCGCAGGACCGCATCTTCACCCCGCTCGGCATCGACGACGTCCGCTGGGACCGCTGCCCGCTCGGTCACGTCGTCGCCGGCGGCGGCCTGTGGCTCCGCACCGCCGAGGTCGCGCGCATCGGCCGGCTGCTGCGGGACCGCGGAGCGTCGGACGGGCGCCAGCTCGCGCCCGCTGCGGTCGTCGACGCGATGCACACCGACTGGGTCGCGGCGGGGTCGTCACCGTCGTACGACCGTTACGCCCTCGCGGGCTGGGGCGGCCCGGGGCGGACCTGGCGCCTGCACGGGGCGTACGGGCAGCTCGTGCTCCTGGACCCGGTCGCCGACGCCGTCGTCACCCTCACCGCGGACGACCACGAGCGTGCCGACGTGACGGCCGCGGCCGTCGCGGAGGTGCTCGCAGGGTCCAGCTGAGCCGGTCCCGCCGAGCGGGCGCTCCTCAGGCCTCCGGCTCGACCGGACCGAGTGCGTCGAGGACGCGGTGGGAGACGGACCGCAGGGTGTCCGCATCCGCAGCCACGGGCCTCCAGAACAGCTCCTCGAGTGCCGCGGTGTGCGCGCGGATGCCGGCGAGCACCGCGCGCCGACCCTCGGTCGTCATCGTCACCCAGCTGCCACGCCCGTCCGCCGGGCAGTCCGCGCGGGCGACGAGCCCGCGCCCGACCATCCGCGTGACCTGGTGGCTCACGCGCGACTTCTCCCACCCGATGCCCGCGGCGACGTCACGGACCCGCAACCGGTGGTCGGGAGCACGGTGCAGGCCGATCAGGATCTCGAACTCGGGGATCGAGATGCCGGCACCCTGCTGGACGGCCTGGTCGAGCGCCCGGTCGAGCCGACGCCAGACGTCGTGGAACGCGTCCCAGGTCGCCCAGTCGTGCCCCTCGCCGCCCTGCTCCGCCATGACCGCCAGCGTAACCAGCGGGCGTGCCGCGGGACCGAGGATCATCCGTTCGGCTGACTCCAGGGCGGCACTCGGCGCGCTCAGAGGTCACGTCGGACGCCCGGAATACGATCACTCCATGCCGACCCCGCACCTCCGAGACTGCACCGACGACGCGGTCATGCGGGCACAGGGGTGGATCGAGGCCGCCCGCGGGGTGAAGCCGGAGCCCGCGGCCGCACGTCTGGCCGAGCTGCTCGCCGACCCCCGTGGCGCCGAGTTCGCCCGCGCGTTCGTCGACGTCGTGGTCCGGCCGGAGGACCCGAAGGTCGTCGCCCGGAACCTCGAGCGTGCGAGCCGGGCGGTACCGGACGACCTCGCCTGGTACCTCCGCGGCGCGGTGACGGTGGGCGGCGGCTTCGCGACCATGGCGCCGTGGGCGGTCGTCCCCTCCGCGCGGAAGGTGCTCCGGCGACTCGCGGGACACCTCGTCGTCGACGCCACGCCCGCACGGACCCCCGCGGCACTCGCGAAGGTCGGCGGGCCGGACACCCGACTCGACGTCGACCTCCTCGGCCCCGCCGTGCTCGGACCGGCCGGTCGCGACCGACGGCTCGCGGCACTCGACGACCTGCTCCACCACGAGGTCGCCGCCGTCACCGTCGACGTCGACGCCGTGCTGCCGCCGGTGTCCCCGTGGGACCTCGACGCCACCGTCGCCGACGCGGTCCGGCACCTCGCACCGCTCCTGCACACCGCGGCGAGCCGGCCGACACCGCCCGTGGTCACCCTGCAGTCCGGCCGGGCCCGAGGCGTCCAACGCGCCGTCGCGGTCCTGTGCGCGCTGCTCGAGCAGGACGGCACGCGGGAGCTCACCCTCGGGGTGACCCTGCCCGCAGAACTCCCCGAGTCGCTCGACCTGCTCGACCGGGTGACGACCGCAGCACGGGAGCGTCGGGCATCCGGCGGGGCACCCGTGCGCGTCCGCTTCACCAAGGGCACGCTCCTCGCCACCGAAGGGGTCGACGCCGTGCTCGAGAGCCGGCCGCTCGCCGTGACCGCGGACACCCGCACGACGGACACCGCGTTCCTGCGCCTGCTCGACACGGCGATCGACCCCGAGCGGACCGACGCAGTGCACGTCGGTGTCGCCACCGACGACCCGTTCGCCCTCGCGACCGCGCACGTGCTCGCCGAGCGCCGCGGCGTGCTCGACGTCGTCGGACCCGAGCTGCTCCTCGGCACGACGCGGTACGCCGAGGTGCTGCGCACGGCGTTCGGCCACGTGGTCCTCGGTGTGCCACTGGTGCGGCCCGACGAGTTCGACGCTGCCGTCCCGTACCTCGCTCGTCGACTGCGCGAGGTCGCCGGCCACCGCCCGGTGGGCGGCTCGACCACGGCCGGGTCGACGGCGGCGGACACGACCGGCTCGACCGACGACACCGCTGCCGTCGAGCGTGCCACCGCCGAGCACGTCGACGCCGTGGCCGCGCTCCTCCGTCCCGCGCCGCCCACGCGCCGCACCCAGGACCGCCGACGGCCGCCGGGTGACCCTGTGCTGCGCTCGGCTGCCGAGAACACGCAGGACACCGACCCCTCCACGCCGGGCAACCGCGCGTGGGCCGCCGAGGTGCTCGCCCGGGTACCGGAGTCGCAGCGCGGCACCAGGACGATCCGTGCCGCCCGCATCACCGACCGCGGACGCCTCGAGCGTCTCGTCGCCCGCACCGCCCAGGCCGGTGTGAACTGGGGCCGCCAGGACCCGGAGGACCGTGCCGAGCTGTTCGACCTGATCGGCCACGCGCTCGAGACCCACCGCGGTGCACTCGTCGAGACGATGATCGCCGAGCTCGGGCTCACCCTGACCGACGCCGACGGCGAGGTCAGCCGGGCCGTCGACGCCGCCACGCACGCCGCGGACCGCACGCGACACCTCGAGGACATCAACGGGGCGGTCCCGGTCCCGCCACGCCTGACGGTCGTCGTGCCCTCGTGGAACGCCCCGCTCCTCGATGCCGCCGACGGTGTGCTCACCGCGCTCGCCGCGGGCAGCGGGGTCGTGCTCCAGCCCGCCACCGCCGCCCGACGCACCGGTGCCGTCTTCGCCGACGTGCTCTGGGACGCCGGTGTCCCGCACTCCCTGCTCCAGCTCGTCGACCTCGACGGCAGCGACCTCGCACGCGACCTCGTGGCGCACCCCGCCGTCGACCGCGTCGTCCTGACCGGCACCCCGGAGACCGCTCGGTCCTACCGCTGGTGGCGCGCGGACCTGCCCCTCGTGGCGGAGCTCACCGGGGTCGTCACCGCGGTCGTCACCCCCTCGGCCGACCTCGACCAGGCGGTGCGCGACGTCGTCGCCTCCGCCTTCGCCCGCTCCGGACAGGCGTCGTCGGCGGTGTCGCTGCTCGTGCTCGTCGGGTCCGTGGGGGAGAGCCCGCGCTTCCGCGAGCAGCTCGCCGATGCCGTCCGTGGCCTGCGCACCGCGTGGCCGACGGACGCGACCGCCCAGGTCGGGCCGCTCGTCGCCGAGCCGACCGGCGCCGTCCGGACCGCGCTCACCGAGCTGCGCCCGGGGGAGTCCTGGCTCGTCGAACCGGTCGCGCTGGACGACACCGGCCGACTCTGGTCGCCGGGTGTGCGGGAGGGCGTCCGCGCCACGGGCGACCTCGCGCGGACGGCCGTGCCGGCACCCGTCCTCGACGTCGTCCGCGTGGAGACCCTCGACGAGGCGATCGCCCTGCAGCACTCCGTCGACGGCGGCTCCGTCGCGGCGCTCCACACCCTCGACCCCGACGAGGTCGCGACCTGGTCCGACCGGACCCGGGCCGGCGTGCTCGTGGTCGACCGCCCGACCACCGGGGCCCGGCCGGGACGCCAGCCCGTCGGCGGGTGGCGCGGGACCGCGGTCGGTCCGACCGTGCACCGCGGCGGGCCGCTGGCCGTGATCGGGGCGGACCGGTGGGACCCGACCCGACGTCAGCCGCACCGGAACATCCAGCTGCAGGGACTCGGCAACCGCGTCACCGCCGTCATCGAGGCGGCCCGGGCCGGACTGTCCTTCGAGGAGTTCGACCGCGTCCGTGCCGGGGCCGAGAGCGATGCCGCTGCCCGGGCATCGTTGTACGGACGATCGCGGGACACGGCCGACCTGGTCGTCGAGCGGAACGTCATCCGGTTCCGCCCGCAGTCGGTCGTGGTCCGGCAGTCCTCGGGGGTCGGCGCCGGCGACCTCGTCCGCGTGCTCGTCGCCGCGACCGCAGCGCGCGCGCACGTGCTCCTCAGCACCGCCCGTCCGCTGCCCGCCGAGCTCCTGCCGCTGTTCTCGACGGCGCGCTCGCCCCTCGACGTGGTCGACCAGGTCGTCGAGGACGACGCCACGTTCCTGGGACGGGCTGCGGCGGGCACCCTGCTGCAGGACGGGTGGTCGGACGGCGCTGAGCCGGAGGTCGACCCGATCGACCTGGTGCTCGCGCAGGGAGCGGAGCCCCGACGGCACGCGGCCTTCGGCGGCCCCGGGTCACGCGTCCGGCTGCTCGGCGGTGACGCCCGTGCCCTCGAGGAGGCCCTGGGCGCCGGCACCGAGACGACCATCCACGACGACCCCGTGGTGGAGTCCGGCATCGTCGAGATGCTGCACTTCCTGCGGGAGCAGACGGTGTCCGTCACCGCGCACCGTCACGGTGACGTCTCCCGGGTCGTCAGCCGCCTCCGGCTCTGACGGGCCAGCGGCGTGCGGCGGGCGTCCTCAGCCGGCCGTCCTCGGCCTGCTGCCCTCGCGCCTGCCGACCTCCGTCAGCGGACGTAACTGATGATCTCCAGCGTCTGCACGGACTTCCGCGACTCGACCCGCCATCCGTCGGCCTCGAGCTGCGCGGTCAGCGTCGCGGGCTGGCTGCTCGTCTCGGCACCGAGGTACCAGACTCGGTCGAGCCCCGACACGTCGGGCTCGCGGTCGCGTGGCTCGCGTTCTGCCCACAGCTCGCCGACCTCCGATGCCGGGCGCACGAGCGTCAGGTCGCGCATGCCCGCGAACGCGTCGGGGTAGGCCGAGGAGACGTACTCGGTCGTCCGGATCTCGTGCCGCGGCAGCGGACCGTAGTAGATGCCGTCGCGGCTGCCGGCGGGCTCCTGCGCGCGCTCGGCGGCCAGGTGGTCCGTCGCCATCTTCCAGTGCGTGCCCGTCTTGCCGATCGGTGCGCGCTGTGCGGCGATGACGGGGTAGGCGAGCAGGGCGATGACCACCACCCCCGCGGTCGCGAGGGCGAGGGTCAGACGCCAGCGCAGGAGTGCACCGAACGCGGTGAGGGCGAGCGCGATCGCGAGAGCGACGAAGGGGGTCGTGAAGGTCAGGTACCGCGCGTTGTACAGCGGCTTCACCAGGATCGACACGGCGAGGACCGCGACGAGCGGCACGACGACGGCGGGGACCGCGAGCTCCACGGCGCGGACCCGTCGGCGGAGACGCGGGACCGCGACCGTCACGAGGACGCCCACGACGGCGAGCACGATCCCCACCAGTGCGAGACGTTCCGAGTCGCCGAAGTACTGCTCGACCAGGATCGACTGCACCACCTTGCGGTTGAAGTCGAACGTGGTGCCGATCCAGTAGAGCTGCTTGTCCGCCTGCCCCGAGGTCATCCGGACGAGGGGCAGCACCAGGAGCCCCGCGACCGCCGCAGCGCCGAGCCACCAGAGCCCGGCACGCAGGATCCCGGCGGGCCGACGGCGGGTCAGCTGCCAGACCAGGACCGTCACACCGTGCGCCACGACCAGCAGCGCCGAGTACAGGAAGAAGTACGAGCCGACTGCGGCGACGAGCGCGTAGCCCAGCCACCACACCCAGGCGCGCGGCACACGGTCGCGGGTGCGTTGCACGGCGACGACCAGGACGAGGGTGAGCAGGACCGCGAACGTGAAGCTGAACGCGTACGAGCGCCCCTGGCCGCTCGCGGAGGTGACGCGCGGCAGGACGGCGAACACGAGTCCCGCCACGACCCCCGTCGGAGCGTCGGCGACCCGTCGGCCGAGCTCGACGAGGAGCGCTGCCGCGACGGCGGAGGCGATCACGCTCGGCAGCCGCAGGGTGAGCATGTCGTAGGGCACGACCGATAACCACAGGTGCATCAGCGCGTAGTAGGTGCTGTGCACCCCGTCGACGTTGTGCGCCATGTGCCACAGCTCCGGCAGGGAGCGGCGCGCGGACGACATGGTCGCGGCCTCGTCGATCCCTGCCGGCGCAGCCCACGTCCCCGCGAAGGAGACCAGGAACGCCGCGATGCCGACGAGCGAGGCCGGCACCGCGGGGTGACGCCAGGCCGGTCGGGTGGTGTCGGACGCGGGCACGTCGGACACGTCGTCCGATCCCGCGTCCCTGGTCGTCAGGGATCGGCGCACGGAGCCGAGCCTACCGTCCGGTCGACGACCCACCGTCTCGTCCGGGCCTCACCGGGTGTAGGCGATCACGTAGAAGTCGCCGATGCGCTCCCGGTCGTCCTCCGACCAGCCGGCCCGTGCGAGCGCCTCGCGTGCAGCAGCGGGCTGAACGCTCGTCCGTCCGCCGACGTACCAGACACGCTCGACACCCTCGAGCGGCAGGTCGTCCCCCGGAGCGAGTCGGTCGGCCCACAGCTGGCCGATGCTCGCAGCACTGCGGACCACCGTCAGGTCGCGCATGCCGGCGAAGGCGGCCGGGTAGGAGGACGACACGTACTCCGTCGTCCGCTTCGGGTGCCCGGGCAACGGTCCGTAGTAGACGGCGTCGAGGCCGTCCCCGTCGTCGTGGGCGGCCCGGTCCGCGGCGACGTACGCCGCGACCCGTTCCCACTCGCCCCCCGGCGATCCCTCGCCGGCCCGTTGCGCGACGATCGCGGGCGTGGCGAGTGCCACGACGGCGAGGACCGCCAAGGGTGCCACGAGCCGCGCGCGGAAGGACGTCGCGCCGAGGGCGACGAGCAGGGCGACGAAGGGTGCGGCGAAGGTCAGGTACCGGGAGTTGTAGTACGGCTGCACGACCACCGACACGACGATGACGGCTGCGGTCGGGACGACGACGGTACAGAGGGCGAGCCACACTGCGGGCCGTCGGGAGCGCGACCGGCGGTCGACGAACGCGGCGACGACCCCGAGGACCGCGAGGGCCCATCCGACCAGCGCGAGCGGCAGCGACCGGGCGAAGTACTGCTGGACGAAGACCGAGTCCGCGAGCCGTCCGTCGAGGGCGAGGCGCGAGCTCATCCAGTAGAGCTGTTCGGATGCCTGCCCGGAGGTGAGGAGGGCGAGCGGCACGGTGGATGCAGCGACCAGGGCCGTCGCGGCCGCGAAGGGCAGGGCCACCTCGATCCAGTCGGAGCGCCGACGCCGCACGAGCAACCACACGACCACCGCGACGGCGTGCGCGACGACGAGCAGCGCCGAGTAGAGGAAGAGGTAGGTGCTCAGTCCGCCGACGACGACGTACGCGGACCACCAGGCCCAAGCGCTGCGCCGCCGGGCGAGAGAGCGGTCCACGGCGATGACGAGGACGAGCGTGAGGGCGGCCGCCGTGGTGGTCGTCAACGCGTACGAGCGCCCCTGGATGCCGGCCGACGTCACCCGGGGGAGGACCGCGAACACCAGCCCGGCGACGATCCCGGTCCGCAGGTCGACCAGACGGCGCGCGAGCTCCACCAGCAGCCCGGCGGCGACCCCGATGCCCACGGCACCCGGCAGTCGCAGTGTCCAGAACTCGAACGGCACGACGTCGAGCCACACGTGCACCAGGGCGTAGTACAGGCTGTGCACGCCGTCCACGTGCTGTGCCATCTGCCACAGCTGTACCAGGGACCGGTTCGCGGCACTCATCGTGGCCGCCTCGTCCAGCGCGGACGGGGTGCTCCAGGCGCCGGCGAAGGACACGGCTGCAGCGATCAGACCCACCAGGACAGCGGCCAGCAGGGAGCGACGGGGCCCCCTGGCGCGACGGCGCGTGACCGGCGCGGGATCGGATCCGGTCCGCGACTCGATCCCGAGGTCGGACATCCGGCAAGGCTAGCAGCGGGGTCTGCGCGCTCCGCTGTGCGGCGGTGCCTGACCGTCCGCCGCCGACGCGCGGGCCGAGCGGCGTAGCGTCCCGTGCATGAACGCACGAGCGAACGACGACGAGGTCCAGACCGCCCCCGTGATGGACGGTGCCACCGAGGCGACCAACGAGGAGAAGCTCGCCGGGCTGGTCGAGCAGGTCGATCACGACCACGGACACGAGGGCGCCGGCGCCATGGCCGACCACCTGCGCGACCGGATGGACGAGACGGGTGTCGAGGAGGAGCAGCCGAACGACGAGGTCGAGTAGGCAGCGGCGGTCAACGTCGGCCGGGGCGACCGTGTCCCGTGCCGACGAGGCCGACCTCGAGCACGGTGAGGGCCACGGCGACGACGAGCTGCCGTGCCGCGAACCCCCGTGTCTGCCGGTCGAGGGCGATGAGCGGCACCATCGAGACGCCGTGCGTGGCGTCGACCGCTGCGCCGAGGACGTGGGCTTCCGGTGACGCTGCGCGCGTGAGCAGTGCGGCCTGCACGAGCTGCCGGGCGCCGAGCACCCGACCGAACACGGCCACCCGGCCCGTCGACCCACGCGAGGCAAGCAGGTGTGCGATGCCGATGCCGGCGCGGAGCCCCTCGACCCACCGCGCACGCTGCCGGCGGTCCCTGCGGGAGCGGCGGCTCATCGGCGCTTCCCCGCGGCCAGGGCGATCGCGCCCGCGACGCCGACGGCGGCTCCGATGATCCCGTTGCCGAGCCTGCGGTGCTCGACCCACCAGGTCTGCGGCGACCAGGCGTGCGCGGAGTCGTCGAAGACCCCGTGTGCACCGTGGTCGCCCGGGACGGGCTCGTGCAGGTTCGTCGGCAGCGACTGTCCGTCCTTCTGCTCGGCCTGCTGTCCGCTGACCAGGGTCTTCGCGGCGTACCAGTCGGCGAAGCGTCCACTGATCCGGTTGCCCAGGATCGTGTAGACCGTCGATTCGCCCACCCACGTGCGGCGGCGCGGCCGCTCCGCGGTGACGGCGATCGCGCGGGCGCCGACCTCGGGCTGGTAGATCGGTGCGACGGGCTGCGGGTGGTGCGGCAGGAGCGACTTCACCCAGTTGAACTGCACCGTGTTGAGCGCGGGCATGTCGACGCGGCTCACGGCCACCCTGCTGCCCTGTTCCGTGAGCTCGGACACCACCGACTCGGTGAACCCGACGATGGCGTGCTTCGCGCTGCAGTAGGCGGCCTGCAGGGGGATGCCCCGGAAGCCCAGTGCGGAACCGACCTGGATGACGTGCCCACGGTCACGGGGGACCATCCGGGCCAGCGCCGCGCGGGTGCCGTTGACGAAGCCGAGGAAGTTGACGTCGACAGCGCGCTCGAAGTCGCCGGGGCCGGTGTCCGTGAAGCGCCCGAAGACCCCGACCATCACGCAGTTCACCCAGAGGTCGATCGGTCCGAGCTCCTGCTCGGCGCGCTCGGCGGCGGCCTCGACGGCCTGTCGGTCGGCCACGTCGGCGATCAGCGCGAGGCCTCGGCGTCCCGCGACCTCGACCTCGGCGACCGCGGCGTCGACCCCGTCGCGTCCACGGGCCAGGACGGCGACGTCCCACCCCCGGGCCGCGAGTTCGCGGACGGTCGCCCGTCCGAGCCCTGCCGAACCACCGGTCACCACTGCCACGCGCGTCATGCTGTCCGTTGTACGCGGGCTCGTGTCCGCACCGGTCCAGCCGCTGTCCCCCGGCCGCCGGACGGCGTGGGGCAGGATGGCGCGGTGGAGACGGGTGACCAGGAGCAGGCCGAGGAGGCACCTCCCGGCTGGGTGTTGCGGACCCCGACACGGACGTACGAGGTGTGGGCCCTGCCGCTGGTCGCGGTCGCCGTCGCCGCGTTCGTCATGGTCGCGGGGATCGCAGCCGGGGACCTGCTCGCGCGCGTGGTCTGGACGACGGCTGCGGTCGTCGTGACGACCGGGGCAGTGGCGCTGGCCTCAGCAGGATGGCGTGCGTACGGGGAACAGACCCGCGGCGCCTCGTGGGACCTGCACCGCACCACGGTCGTGACGGGTGGCGCGAGCGGCGCGGCGGTGCTGGTCGCGAGCATGATCGGTGGCGGCACGGTCGGGGTCGCCGCGGGCGCCCTCGGCGGGCTACCCATCATGATGTGGTCTGCGCGCTCACTGACCCGCTTCGACCGACTGGCGGTGTCGGTGACCTGCGCCGTCGTCGCGGCGGTGTCCCTGGTCCTGGTGGTCGTCGGTCTGACAGCCGGCGCCGTACCCGAGTGGCGCGTGACCGTCTGGACCCGGGTCGTTCCGCTCATCGGTGTCTTCACGGCGGTGGTCGCGATCCTGCAGTCCCGTGCCGTTGCCCGTGCAGCGCTGGAGTGACCGCTGGGTCTTGCCGTCAGTCGGACGACCGCCGCCGCGCCGTCGCCAGGTGCGACCGCACCGGCAGGACCGCCGATTCCTCCTCCGGCGCCTGCGGCAGCGCTCCCAGCGAGAACGACTCGACGACGTCCGGCCCGAACAGCACGCACACCGACGACCCGCCGAACTGGAAGTACCCGAGCTCGTCGCCCTTGCCGACGTGCGCACCGTCCGAGATCCCCTCGCCGATCACGCACGAGGAGACGTCGGACATCCCGATGAACACGACCGCGATCGTCCCGATCGCGGGGTCGTCGGCGTCGATGAGCACGATCGCGCGGGTGGCGACGTGTGCCATGTAGCCCTGTGACAGCTGCGGCTCGGCGGCGTCGGTGCCCTGCGACGAGGCCTCGGAGTAGTAGGTCCCCGGTTCGACCCAGGCGCGCAGGACCGTCCCGGCGACCGGGCTGTGCCAGCGGTGGTACTCGAGCGCGCTGAGGAACGCCTGCCACACGGTGCCGTCGACGAACAGGTCGGCGGTCTCGTCGCCGACGAGCAGCTCCTCGACCGAGTACGGCTCCGCCTTCGCCCAGAACGCGTCGAGCCGGTGGACGCGGCTGGCGATCCGGTACGGGGTGGCTTCGCAGGGGCTCACCACGACCGCGTCGTCGTCGGGCGCGGCGACCGGGCGCTCGCCGTCCCGGAAGCGCCGCGTGAAGAAGTCGTTCCACGACCCGAAGCCCCAGTGCTCGGCGTCGGCATCGTGCTCGAACCGGTCCATGCCGACCGCCCGACGAGCGGCATCGCTGCACCACCCCGAGGGTGCGTCCACGAGCACCTCGAGGGACTTGTCGCTCGACAGGAAGTCGCACCACCCCTGCAGGATCGCCCGGAGCGCGTCGTTCACGCGCGGGTCCCGGTAGAAGGCGAAGCCCGCCGGCGTGGCCTTCGTCCAGTCGAGCACCCCGTCGAGCGGCGTCATCACCATCTGCTCGTCGCTGAACTCGGGCGCGGTCGTGATGACCTCGTCGACGAGCTCGAGCAGCTCCCCGAACGACTCGAGGTGCCGGTCCTGGTACTCGCGACCAGCGGGGACCTGCTCGATCATCTGGTGCGCGTGCATCCGCAGCACGGGGTCGCCCTCGACGAGGTCGCGGAGGGCCGAGACCGCCGGGTGCAGGGCCCGGTCGGGGTCGCGCTCCTGGTGGCGCTCACGACGCCCGCGGAGCCAGGCCTCGAGCCCGCTCTGGTCCTGCGGGAGCCATCCCGCGCGGCGTCGGACGTCCTGCTGCTGCGATGCACCGGTCACGCGGAGGAGGCTACCCACCGCCCACCGTGACGGTCCCAGGAGCCGCCCCGCCCCTCCCGGCCGGCACGATCGGCACGACAGTCAGCGTCCCCGCCCGAACCGCGTGGTCACCCCGGGCGAGTACAGCACCGAGTCCGGCTCCAGTCCGGACAGTCCGAAGGGCAGCCCCGCAGCCGCCACCAGGTCGTCCCGCAGCGACACGAGGGACGCCCGGTGCAGCGGCCACGACTCGTGCTCGTTCGGCCAGTAGCGCGTCGCACCGACCCGCCGCACGTGCATGCCCCACCGTGCCGTCAGGAACGTCTCGAGGGGCGTCGGCTCGTCGACCGCGTCGCCCACCCGGACGTCGAAGGTCGACCGCAGGTGCGTCCCGTGCCGACGCATCGCGTAGCCCACCCGGCCGTCGGTCTTCCGGATCGCCGCGTGCGCCCACCAGTACGGCAGGCCCGTCGCGACCCGTGCGCCGATCGTCGGCAGGAGCTTCCCGGCGTCCAGCGACAGGAACGCGACGCCTCGACGGCCCTGGTCGTCGCACGTGTAGACGCGCACGTTGACCTCGACGAAGTCGCCGACACTGCCGGCCCGTCCGAGCCCGCCGAGCGGCGGGAAGCGCGTGTCCGTGAAGCGGAACCCGATGAGGCCCACCCAGGTGGTCGCGCCGTCGTCCGTCCCGTCCGGCGCCATCGTGTCCGGGTGCGCTCCGGCGGGCAGCAGCGGTGCCACCGCCGACACGTCGACGCGCCAGTGCACGAAGACCACGTCGAGCCAGTCCTGCGAGATCCACGGCGTCCCGCGCAGGGGCGGTGCCTCCGGCGAGACGGCCGGGAGGCCCGGCTCGCCCCCGCCCCGCTGTCCGGCGGTCACGAGACGGTCCCGTCGGTCGCGCGGGCAGCGTCCGGCACGTCGTCCCACCCCTGCTGCGGGGTGGCGCAGGTCCCGCGGAACACGTACTGCGACGGGCGCTTCCGTTCGTTCGACACCCAGTCGATGGCGGGACGTCGACGCTCCGGCGGCAGGTAGCCGATCCGGTAGACGGCCATCAGCTCGAGCTCCGGCGGCACCGCGAGGAGCCGCTCGACCTCGGCCCAGGCCTCCTCGACCTCCATCGGGAAGGACACGAACTGGATCCCGAGGCCGAGCTCGGTCGTCGCGAGCCAGACGTTCTCCATCGCCGCGCCCATGCTGAACACGGAGTAGAAGGCGTTGCGCGCCTCCTTCCGGTACTCGTCGCGGTCGAGCATCACCCCGAGCAGGAGCGGCGACCCGGCGACGAGCTTCCGGTTCTCCTCGCCGAGGGTCTGCGGTACCCGGAGCGTGTTCATGAGGAGCTGCCCGCGCTTGGTGAACACCTGCTTCGTGAAGGGCTTGAGCGGTCCCGGCAGCTTGTCGAACAGCATCCCGTCCCGACGTTCGTCCATCTCGGCCTGCGAGAACCGGAAGTACGGGCGGTAGCGCGTGAAGAACGAGCCCTCGGCCATCGTCTGCGTCATCGACCGGCCGCTGATGTCGGCGATGCGGTCGATGGTGTCGCGCTCCTCGACGATGACGAAGCGCCACGGTTGGCTGTTCAACTGCGAGGGTGCCCGTCCTGCGAGCTCCATCAGCAGCCGCTGGTGCTCCTCGGACACCGGGTCGGGCAGGAACGCCCCGTTGGTCGTGCGCCGGCGTCGGATGGCCTCGAAGAGCTCCACTGCATCCCTCGTGTCTCGTCGTCGCGGTCAGCGCCGTGCGAGCAACGCCCCCAGGTAGGACGGTGCGGCGGCGACCGCGACTCTCCAGTGTGCTCCGGAGCGGGGGTTCGTGCGTGGAGCGAGGGCGAGGGGGACGAGCGCCGGCAGCAGGAACAGTGCGGAGCGGTCCCGTGTCCAGGCCGGGGTGGTCGCGGCGACCCCGGTCAGGGTCGCGGTCACGACGAAGAGGCCGTGGTGCACGACGCGGAGCTTCTCCGTGCGGATGACCCGGACCGCGACCGCGGTGCCCCAGAGGCAGTTCGCGACGTACGCGGCGGCGGCTGCGGCGACCAGGCGGCGGGCCGCCGGCGGACGCGTGGGCGTGGCGCCGCGCCTCCCGGCCGTCCTCCCGATTCCCACGATCGCGACCCTACGCGCGGGACGCTCGCAAGACGCAACGTGGGCGCTCCCTCGGAACGCTGTGCCGCTGCGCACCGTCGCCGACGTTGCGTTCCGCGGAGGAGACGGGGGCTACGCGGACTCGCGGGAGACGAGCTTCGACAGGACGATGGCGCTGCGGGTGTGGTCCACCTGCGGGGCCAGGCGCACCCGGTCGAGTGCGAGCTCGAGCGCCGGCAGGTCACGGGAGCGCATGTGCACGACGGCGTCGGCGCTGCCGGTGACGGTCCCGGCGTCCACGACCTCGGGCACGGTGTCGAGCAGCGTGCGGAGCTCGTCGGGGGAGACGGTGCCGCGGCAGTACAGCTCGACCCAGGCCTCGGTCCCACGGTCCTCGACCGCGGGGTCGACCTTGATCGTGAAGCCCTGGATGACCCCGTCGGCGACCAGGCGGTCGACCCGACGCTTGACCGCCGACGCGGAGAGGCCGACCACCGACCCGATGTCGCCGTAGCCGGCTCGGGCGTTCTCCCGGAGCTGGTCCAGGATGCGGTGGTCGAGCGTGTCCATGTTCGTCGATCGTACGCGGGGTTCTTGCGAGCCAGGTGCGTCCGACGCAGGAATCGTGCGTCACCCGAACGGGTGCCATGCGCTCGTGGACGGGGTACTGCACCGATCGGACCGTTCGTGTCAGACTGCTGCTGGCGTCGACCTGGTCCGCTGCGGTGAGTGAGCCTGCATCTCATCGGAGTGCTTCACCCGTGGTGGTTCCTGGCAGGCTCGGGCCCCGGTCCCAGGAGGACTGATGTCGAACACCGCAACCGAACCGCAGGCCGCACCGGCCCGTGTCGCCACGAAGCGCACGATCCTGATGTGCAAGCCGACGCACTACACGGTGAGCTACCGGATCAACCCGTGGATGCACCCCGAGGAGCCGACCGACACGTCGAAGGCCGTCGAGCAGTGGCAGTCGCTCGTCGACGTCTACGAGCAGCTCGGCTTCGACATCTCCTACATCGAGCCGATCGAGGGCCTGCCCGACATGGTCTACGCGGCCAACGGCGGCTTCGTGCTCGACGGCGTCGCGTACGGCGCGAAGTTCCAGTACCCCGAGCGCCAGCCCGAGGGCCCCGCGTACATGGACTGGTTCCGCAGCGCCGGCCTCACCGTCGCCGAGCCCGAGGAGACCAACGAGGGCGAGGGTGACTTCCTGCTCATCGGCGACACCATCTTCGCCGGCACGGGGTTCCGCTCCGACAGCACCTCGCACGAGGAGCTCGCCCGCATCTACGGCCGCGAGGTCGTCACCCTCAAGCTCATCAACCCGAGCTTCTACCACCTCGACACCGCCATCGCCGTGCTCGACCCGGAGCCCGACGCGTCCGGCCGTTCGAACATCGCCTACCTGGAGAGCGCCTTCGACGAGCCCTCGCTGGCGATCCTGCGCGAGCGCTTCCCCGACGCGGTCATCGCGACCGAGGAGGACGCCGCGATCCTCGGCCTCAACTCGTACTCCGACGGCTACAACGTCGTGATCGCATCGCGTGCGACGACCTTCGCCGAACAGCTGCGTGAGAAGGGCTACAACCCGATCGGTGTCGACCTGTCCGAGCTGCTGCTCGGTGGCGGCGGCGTGAAGTGCTGCACGCTCGACCTGCACCCCGTCGGCACCGGCACCTCGGTCGCGCGGTAACCGTGAGCACCGCGACCGGAGCCGGCACCCACGCGGGTGCCGGCGCGTCCGGCGACGCCACCGCAGCCGGTGGTGCCACCGCCGCCGCGCTCGCCGTCGAGGACCGCTCCCTCGCCCACAACTACAGCCCGCTGCCGGTCGTCATCGCGTCCGGCCAGGGTGCGTGGGTGACCGACGTCGACGGCAAGCGCTACCTGGACGGACTCGCCGCGTACTCCGCGGTGAACTTCGGCCACGGCAACCCCCGGCTGCTCGACGCCGCCCGGGCCCAGCTCGACCGGGTGACCCTGACGAGCCGCGCGTTCGTGAACGACCGGCTCGGCCCCTTCGCCGAGTCGCTCGCCGCGCTGACGGGCACCGACCTGGTCCTGCCGATGAACACCGGGGCCGAGGCCGTCGAGTCCGCGATCAAGGTGTCGCGCGCCTGGGGCTACCGCGTCAAGGGCGTGCCGGCCGGGCAGGCCACGATCATCGTCGCGTCCGGGAACTTCCACGGGCGCACCACCACGATCGTGTCGTTCTCGGACGACCCCTCGGCCCGCGAGGACTTCGGCCCGTACACGCCGGGCTTCCGCACGGTGCCGTACGGCGACGCCGAGGCCCTCCGGGCGGCGATGGACGAGACCGTCGTCGCCGTGCTGCTCGAGCCGATCCAGGGCGAGGGCGGCGTGGTCATCCCGCCCGAGTCCTACCTGCCCGAGGTCCGCGCGGTCTGCGACGAGTTCGGTGCGCTGTTCGTCGCCGACGAGATCCAGTCCGGGCTCGGGCGCACCGGGCACACCCTGGCCGTCTCGCGTGTCGGTGTCCGACCCGACCTGATCACGCTCGGCAAGGCCCTGGGCGGCGGCATCGTCCCGGTGTCGGCCGTCGTCGGCTCCCGCGAGGTGCTCGGCGTCCTGCGTCCCGGCGAACACGGATCGACGTTCGGCGGCAACCCGCTCGCGGCCGCCGTCGGGTCCGAGGTCGTCGCGATGCTCGGCGAGGGCACGTTCCAGCAGCGTGCGCTCGACGGCGAACCGCTGCTCCGTGGGCTGCTCGACGAGCTAGTCGGGCACGGGGTCGTCTCGCACCGGGTCGCCGGACTCTGGGCGGGGATCGACATCGACCCCGCGCTCGGCACCGGCAAGGAGATCGCGTACGACCTGGCCGACCGCGGCGTGCTCGTGAAGGACACGCACGGGTCGACGATCCGTTTCGCGCCGCCGCTCGTCGTCACCGACGACGAGGTGCGCCTGGCGATCGGGACCCTCGGCGAGGTGCTGGCCGCGCGCTAGACGCGACCACCCGACGGACGGGAGGCGCGGTGCCAGCGGGTGCCGCGCCTCCCGTCCGTTGCGCTCGGCCGCGCCCGCGTCGCCTACCGCGCGCGTCAGCACCCGTCCGCACAACCGGAGGCACGTCGCGCCACGCGATTCCGTGGCGCGACGTGCCGCCGGTTGTGCACTGGCACGTCGCACCGTGCGCCGCGCGCGCCGCGCCCGCGTCGCCCCGCGTCAGCGCACCTGCCACCGCTCGACGAGCTGGTCCATCAGCGCGTCGAGCCGCTCGTCCGTCACCTGGCGCGACGGGTCGGCGTCGAACCACGCGACGATCTCCCGCGCCCCCTGCCGGATCGACGTCGTCTGCGCGAACTCGGGCACGAGCGTCTGCACCTTCGTGTTGTCGAAGACCGAGGTGTTCGCCTTGTCCCCGAGCAGGCTCGCGCCCCAGTCGGCGTCGAGCGCGTCGATCGCGTCGGCCGGGACGTGCACGAGCTGCAGGTCCTCGACCCCCGCGGCCGCCGCCAGCTCGTGGGCGATGCGGTCCCAGGTCGGTGCCTCGTCGCCGGTGATGTGGAACGCCTCGCCGATCGCCTCGGCACGGTCGAGCAGCCCGACGAACCCGACCGCGAAGTCCCGCGCGTGCGTGATCGTCCACAGCGAGCTGCCGTCGCCGGTCACGACGATCGGCTTCCCGGCGCGCATCCGTCCGAGCACCGTCCACCCGCCCGAGAACGGCACGAGGGTCTCGTCGTAGGTGTGCGACGGCCGGATGATCGTCATCGGGAAGTCGTCCTCGCGGTACGCCTTCGTGAGCAGGTCCTCGCACGCGATCTTGTCGCGGGAGTACTGCCAGAACGGGTTCTTCAGCGGCGTCGACTCGGTGATCGGCAGGTGCGTCGCGGGCGTCTGGTACGCCGAGGCCGACGAGATGAAGACGTACTGGTTCGTCCGACCGGTGAACACCTCGATGTCCCGCTGCACCTGGTCGGGCGTGAACGCCACGAAGTCGATGACGACGTCCCAGTGTTGGTCACCGATCGCGGCTTCCAGCGCGGTGCGGTCGGACACGTCGGCCTGGAGGCGCGTCACGGCATCCGGGATCGGCCGCTTGTCGGTCGTGCCCCGGTTGAGCACGGTGACGTCGTACCCCTGTTCGACGGCTTCGCGGACGCACGCGGCGCTGATGATGCCGCTGCCGCCGATGAACAGCACGCTCGGTCCCGACATGGATGCTCCCTTGCTCCCGGCGGTGCCGCTGTGCACCGCGCCCCTGCGATCCTGCCCCACGCGGCCCGCGTACCGTCACGGGTCGGGGCGCACCGACGCGCTCCACGACAGGAGTGACACGCACATGGAGTACCGCTACCTCGGCAACTCGGGCCTCAAGGTCTCCGAGATCACCTACGGCAACTGGCTCACCCACGCATCCCAGGTCGAGAACGACGCGGCGATCGCCTGCGTCCGGGCCGCGCTCGACGTCGGCATCTCGACGTTCGACACCGCCGACGTCTACGCCAACACCGGGGCCGAGACCGTCCTCGGCGAGGCGCTCAAGGGGGAGCGGCGCCAGTCCCTCGAGATCGCCACGAAGGTCTTCGGTCCGACCGGCCCGAAGGGGCACAACGACACCGGGCTGAGCCGGAAGCACATCCTCGAGTCGATCGACGGCTCGCTCGAGCGGCTGCAGACCGACTACGTCGACCTGTACCAGGCGCACCGCTTCGACCACGAGACGCCGCTCGAGGAGACGATGCAGGCCTTCGCCGACGTCGTGCGGCAGGGCAAGGTCCTGTACGTCGGCGTCTCGGAGTGGACCGCGGACCAGCTCCGGGCCGGGGCCGAGCTCGCGAAGGACCTCGGGTTCCAGCTCATCTCGAACCAGCCGCAGTACTCGGCGCTCTGGCGGGTCATCGAGGGCGAAGTCGTCCCGACGTCGCAGGAGCTCGGGATCTCGCAGATCGTCTGGTCGCCGATCGCCCAGGGGGTCCTGACGGGCAAGTACCAGCCCGGTCAGCCGCTGCCCGAGGGCTCGCGTGCCACCGACGACAAGGGCGGCGCGAAGATGATCGAGCGCTTCATGAACGACGAGACGCTCTCGGCGGTGCAGGAGCTCAAGCCGATCGCGGACGAGCTCAGCCTGTCGATGGCGCAGCTCGCGGTGGCCTGGGTGCTGCAGAACGAGAACGTGGCGTCCGCCATCATCGGTGCCTCGCGTCCGGAGCAGGTGCACGACAACGCCGGCGCTGCCGGGGTGCAGATCCCTGCCGAGCTGATGTCCCGCATCGACGACACCCTCGGGTCGGTCGTCGAGCGCGACCCGGCGAAGACGAACGACAGCAGCCCGAAGACCCGCGAGGCCTGAGGCTGCGAAGCCGCAGCGGTCCCGCTGCACAACCGGAAGCACGTCGCGCCAGAGAAGTCCGTGGCGCGACGTGCTTCTCGTTGTGCGCGAGCAGATCGAGCCACCGAAGTGCGACGAGCGCCGGATGACGAGCGCGGCCGAGCACCGTGCGCGGGAGCCCCCGCAGCCCGCGCCCGGGAACGCAAAAGAGCCCCTCACTCTCGTGAGGGGCTCTTCACCGTGGCTGGACACGGCATCGATCCGTGGACCTTTCGATTTTCAGTCGAACGCTCTACCAACTGAGCTATCCAGCCGTGGCGACCCTGACGGGACTTGAACCCGCGACCTCCGCCGTGACAGGGCGGCACGCTAACCAACTGCGCTACAGGGCCATATTGTGTTGTGTTCGGTGTCGTACTGCTGCTTGCTCACTCACGTGGAGTGACCCCAACGGGATTCGAACCCGTGCTGCCGCCGTGAAAGGGCGGTGTCCTAGGCCACTAAACGATAGGGCCGCAAGCTGCGCCGTGCGCTACCGGGAGTTAAGCATACGGACGCTCTGCGTGATGCACAAATCGAGTGCCCCCGAGCGTGCATCCCCGGCGTGTCGCGCTGTCCTGATGCGCATCGGTCGGGCGCTCGGTGCGACCATCATGGGCGGCCGAGGCCCTCGCTCGGGGGTGTCCCTGCCGTGACCCGTGTTGTTACTGTTGCGTCTGTTGACAGTGTGGCGTGCCCGAGCCTCGCCGCACCGTTACGAAACCGAGACCATGTCGCCTGCACCCCACCGCATCCCCCGCCCCCGCCCCCGCTCCCGCCGCCGCGTCATCGCCGCCGCGGTCGCCGTCGTGCTCTCCGCCGGGGCACTCGCCGCGGTCGGCCCGGTCTCCGCGGCATCGGCTGCCGGGTACCCCAGCTGGTCGGACGTCGAGCAGGCCAAGGCATCGAAGGACGCCCAGCAGGCCAAGGTCACCGAGATCAAGGCACTCCTGCAGGACCTGACCGCGAAGGCATCGGCCGCGCAGCAGGAGTCCGAGGCAGCCGGCACGGCCTACCAGACGGCGCAGACGAAGTACGACGCGGCGACGCTCGAGCAGCAGACGCTGCAGCACCAGGCGGACGACGCCGACCGCACCGCGAAGCGTTCCGAGGAGCAGGCCGGCCAGCTCGCCGCGCAGCTCGGTCGCGCGAGTGCGAACGACGTGACGACCGACATCCTCACGCACCCGTCCGACTCGGGTGACCTGCTCTACGAGCTCGGCGCGATGTCGAAGCTCACGGAGCAGGCCGACGGCATCTACTCGCAGGCCTCGCAGGACCGCGGTGTCGCCCAGGGCCTCGCCGACCGCGCCGAGCAGGCGAAGGAGGCCCTCGGCACCCTCGCCGACGCGGCCCAGGCGAAGATGCAGGCGGCCCAGGACGCCGCTGACCGGGCACAGACCGCGGTCGACGCGCAGGCGGACAACAAGGCCCGCCTCGAGGCGCAGCTCACCCTGCTGACCACGAACGCGAAGGACGTCGAGGCCGAGTACGACAAGGGCGTCGCTGCCGAGAAGGCCCGTGAGGCGGCCCGGGCTGCGGCGGCCGCGAAGGCTGCCGAGCAGGCGGCCGCGACGGGCCAGGGCGGCTCCGGCGGCGGGGCCCCGAACTCCTCTGGATGGGTCCGTCCTGCCGGCGGGTACCAGACGAGCCCCTACGGCTACCGCGTCGACCCGTACACGCACTACCGGGCCCTGCACGCCGGCGTCGACCTCGCGCCCGCCTGCTACGCCCCGATCTACGCCGCCCACGCCGGCACGGTGACGTTCGCGGCCAACGGCGGCGGCTACGGCAACGAGGTCGTCCTCGACAACGGCGGCGGCATCTCCACCGCCTACGGGCACATCGTCGACGGCGGCATCCTCGTCTCCGTCGGGCAGCACGTCGAGGCCGGACAGCAGATCGCGAAGATCGGCTCCACCGGCTGGTCGACCGGGTGCCACCTCCACTTCGAGACCCGGGTGAACGGCTCCGCCGTCGACCCGGTCCCCTTCATGGCAGCGCGGGGGATCTCGGTATGAGCAACAGCGCCGTCGAGAGGCCCTGAGCGAGACATGAAGCCCTCCACCCTGTCCGGCTGCACCGCGGTCGTCGCCGTCCTCGGCATCGGTCTGTCGGTCGTCCTCGCCGGTCCCGCCCAGGCAGCTCCCTCGGCCCCGAGCTGGGACGACGTGCGCCAGGCGAAGGCCGACACGGCGCAGGCCCAGACGACGGCGGACGAGCTGAGTGCCCGGCTGCAGACGCTGCAGGACGCCGCGGACAGCGCCGAGGTCTCCGAGCTCCAGGCGGCGCAGGACTACGCGATGGCGGTGTCGCAGCAGCAGGAGGCGCAGGCGTCCCTCGACGACCTGACGGCGCAGGCGAAGCGTGCCGAGCGGCGGGCGGACGAGTCGGCGGCCCAGGTCGCCGGGCTCGTGGTCGAGCTCTCCCGCACGGGCGGCGGTGACCTGTCGACCTCGATGCTCGTCGACGCCTCGGACGCGAAGGACCTGCTCTACCGCGTGGGAACGGTCTCGCACCTGTCCGAGCGTTCGGCCCGTGTGCTCGCGCAGGCACAGACCGACCAGAACACCGTCGAGTCGATCGCCGCGCAGCAGTCGGCGGCGACGAAGGCCCTCGCCGCAGCCACCACGAAGTCCGAGCGTGCCCTCGACGACGCCAACGACGCGTCCGCCTCGGCTCGTGCCCGGGTGCAGCAGCAGCAGGACGAGCAGTCCGAGGTGCTCGACCAGCTGGCGTTCCTCAAGGGGACGAGCAAGGCGACCGAGACGGCGTACTGGAACGAGCAGCAGGCGAAGCGGGCCGAGCAGCAGCTCGCCGCCAGGACCGCCGCCGCCTCCCGTGACACGGCACCCAGCGCCGGCGACTCCGGTGGCAGCAGCGACCCCGCGTCGCCGTCCGTGCCGTCGCGCCCGAACTCGAACCAGCCGAGCACGACGCAGCCGAACACGAGCCCCTCGCGCCCGAGCACGAGCCCGTCGCGCCCGAGCACGACGCAGCCGAACACGACCCCGTCACGTCCGGCTCCGGCTCCGGCACCCGCGCCCGCGCCTGCTCCGGCCCCTGCGCCGGCGCCGGCCCCAGCTCCGGCCCCCGCACCGGCACCGGTCTCGAGCCCGTCGAAGGCCGCCGGCGCCATCGCGTTCGCCCGTGCCCAGCTCGGCAAGCCGTACGTGCTGACCGGCGCGGGTCCGAACACCTGGGACTGCTCCGGCCTGGTGATGATGGCGTACAACTCGCAGGGCATCGCGACCGGCGGGCACAACGTCGTCTGGCAGTACAACCACTTCGCGTCGATCGGCCGACTCGTCCCGCTGTCGCAGCGCCAGCCGGGCGACATCCTCTTCTACTCGTCGAACGGCAGCGTCTCCGGTGCCTACCACGACAGCATCGTCACGAGCTACGGCACGATGGTCGAGGCCGCCCGCCCCGGTGTCGGCGTGGTCGAGCGCGGCATCTGGTTGCCGAACCAGCTCCTGCCGTACGTCGCCCGCCCGAGCGGCTCGCTCTAGCCGGAGCGACCGGCCGGCGACCGGCGGCCGGCGACCGACGACCGGCGTCCGAGCGACCGGCGACCAGCACGAACGACAGCGCCCGCGCTCCCCGAGGGGAGCGCGGGCGCCGTCGTTCGTGCGAGCGTCAGTGACCGGCGGGCACGTACGCGGCCTGGCCGGCCTGCACGATCGCCTCGGCCTCCGCGGCGTCGCCCCAGCCGTCGGCCTTGACCCACTTGTTCGGCTCGAGGTCCTTGTAGCGCTCGAAGAAGTGCGCGATCTCGGCCTTGGTCTGCTCGTCGACGTCCGAGATGTCCTGGATGTGCTGCCAGCGCGGGTCCTTCGCGGGGACCACGAGGACCTTCGCGTCGTTGCCGGCCTCGTCGCTCATCTTGAAGACACCGACGGGGCGGACCTTCACGCCGACGCCCGGGAACACCGGGTACTCGAGCAGCAGGAGTGCGTCCACGGGGTCGCCGTCGTCGGCCAGCGTGTTCTCGAAGAACCCGTAGTCGGTCGGGTAGACGAAGGACGTGAACAGCACGCGGTCGAGGTACACACGACCGGTCTCGTGGTCGACCTCGTACTTGTTGCGGCTGCCCTTGGGGATCTCGACGACGACGTCGTACGCGGTCATGGTGCGCTCCTGGTCTCATGTGCGGGAAGAAAGCGCGGCTAACGTTACCGGGTGAACACTCCGCGTCCCCGGTTGGACCCGGCCGTCGCCGCGACCCGGCTGGCGGTCCGGACGCTCCTCGCCCAGGCTCGTGACGAGGGGCTGCTGCACCGCGGCGACCTGGTCACGGTCGCGCTGAGCGGGGGAGCGGACTCGCTCGCGCTCGCCGCGGCCACCGCGTTCGAGGCACCGAAGCAGGACCTGCGGGCCGGCGCGGTCGTGGTCGACCACGCGCTCCAGGCGGGCAGCGAGGCGGTGGCGAGCCGTGCCTCCCGGACGGCCGCGTCGGTGGGTCTCGACCCGGTGACGGTCCGCAGGGTCGCGGTCGGCACGGACGGTGGTCCGGAGGGCGCCGCCCGGGAGGCACGGCACGCCGCCGTCGCGGAGGTCGCTGCCGACACCGGGTCACCCCTGGTGCTGTTCGGCCACACGCTCGACGACCAGGCCGAGACCGTGCTGCTCGGCCTGCTGCGGGGCAGCGGGCCGGACGCGCTGTCCGGCATGCCGCCGCTCGCGCGACGCGCGACCGGGCCGGCGTACGGCCGGCCGCTCCTCGGTGTCCGCCGGCACACGACCCGGGAGGCGGCGGTCGCCGCGGGCCTGGTGCCGTGGGACGACCCGCAGAACGACGACCCCGCGTACGCACGGGTGCGCGTCCGGAACACGCTGATGCCGGCGCTCGAGCGGGAGCTCGGTGCGGGGGTGCCCGAGGCGCTCGCCCGCACCGCCGAGCAGCTCCGCGAGGACGCCGCGGCACTCGACCACTTCGCCGAGGAGATGGCGGAGGACCTCGCCGAGCACTCCGAGGCAGGCATCTCGCTCTCCGTGCCGGAGCTGCTGGCGAACCCGCCGGCGCTCCGGCAGCGACTCGTCCGCCTGGCCGTCGAGGGAGAGTTCGGTGTGACGCTGTCCCGCACGCAGACGCTCGAGGTCTGCCGGCTCGTGACCGACTGGCGCGGGCAGGGCCCGGTCGACCTGCCGGGGGTCCGGGCGTCGCGCGAGGGCGAGCGCATCGCGTTCGCCGCCCGTTAGAGTGCTCTGGTGGAACTCTCCGACGTCCAGGCAGACCTGTCCGAAGTGCTCTTCACCCCCGAGCAGATCGACGAGAAGCTCGCCGAACTCGCCGCGGTGGTCGACCGTGACTACGCGGGGAAGGACCCGCTGCTCGTCGGCGTGCTGAAGGGCGCCGTCATGGTCATGGCGGACTTCTCGCGGCACCTCAAGATGCAGGCACGCATGGACTGGATGGCGGTCTCGTCGTACGGCTCCGGCACGAAGTCGTCCGGCGTCGTGCGGATCCTCAAGGACCTCGACACCGACCTGCACGGCCGCGACGTCATCATCGTCGAGGACATCATCGACTCCGGCCTGACGCTGTCCTGGCTGAAGCAGAACCTCGAGTCCCGCGGTGCCGCGAGCGTCGAGATCGTCGCGCTGCTCCGCAAGCCCGAGGCCGCCAAGGTCGAGGTCGACGTGAAGTACGCCGGCTTCGAGATCCCCGACGCGTTCGTGGTCGGCTACGGCCTGGACTTCGACGAGCGCTACCGCAACCTGCGCGGCATCGGCGTCCTCGCGCCGCACGTCTACTCCTGAGGCCCGCCGGGCCGTCCGGACCACGGGCGGCCCGTACGGCTCCCTCCGGGCACGGGTGGAGTTCGCCCGCAGAGGACACCCATTCTCGCCACAGAGTCACCGCCGTATGCTGACCTCCACGCAACTCCGGCAGAGAAAGGTGTCGGGCCATCGCGCCCGGATCACATGAACTTCAAGCGCATCTTCCGCGGCCCGTACCTCTACGTGCTCATCGCGCTGGTCGGCATCTTCATCGGCTGGAGCGTGATCGCACAGTCCGGCACGCAGCAGATCGACACCCAGAAGGGTCTCGAGCAGCTCGCCGACGGCAAGGTCTCGTCCGTGGTCGTCAACTCGACCGAGCAGCGCGTCGACCTGACCCTCAAGGACGGCAACGCGAAGGAGCAGTTCTACTACTCCACGCCGCGTGGCGAAGAGGTCGTCTCGGCCGTCAACGACGCGAACCTGCCCGACGGCTACAACGACGTGGTGAACCAGGGCAACTGGTTCCTGTCGCTCCTCGGCATCATCCTGCCGTTCCTCATCATCGGCGCCCTGTTCTGGTTCCTGCTCTCGAGTGCCCAGGGCGGCGGCTCGAAGGTCATGCAGTTCGGCAAGTCGCGCGCGAAGATGAACAACAAGGAGAACCCGCAGGTCACCTTCGCCGACGTCGCCGGTTCGGACGAGGCGATCGAGGAGCTCCACGAGATCAAGGAGTTCCTGCAGGAGCCCGCGAAGTTCCAGGCGGTCGGCGCGAAGATCCCGAAGGGCGTGCTGCTGTACGGCCCTCCCGGCACCGGCAAGACCCTGCTCGCACGCGCCGTCGCGGGTGAGGCCGGCGTGCCGTTCTACTCGATCTCCGGTTCGGACTTCGTCGAGATGTTCGTCGGTGTCGGTGCGAGCCGCGTCCGTGACCTCTTCGAGCAGGCCAAGCAGAACGCCCCCGCGATCGTCTTCATCGACGAGATCGACGCCGTGGGTCGCCACCGTGGCGCCGGCATCGGCGGTGGCAACGACGAGCGCGAGCAGACGCTGAACCAGCTCCTCGTCGAGATGGACGGCTTCGACGGCAAGACGAACGTCATCCTCATCGCGGCGACGAACCGCCCCGACGTCCTCGACCCCGCGCTCCTGCGTCCGGGCCGCTTCGACCGCCAGATCGGCGTCGACGCCCCGAGCCTGCAGGGCCGCAAGCAGATCCTCGAGGTGCACGCGAAGGGCAAGCCGCTCGCCGCGAGCGTCGACCTCGAGCTCCTCGCCCGCAAGACGCCGGGCTTCACCGGTGCCGACCTGGCGAACGTCCTCAACGAGGCCGCCCTGCTCACCGCCCGGTCGAACGCGCAGCTCATCGACAACCGTGCCCTCGACGAGGCCGTCGACCGCGTCATGGCGGGCCCGCAGCGCCGCACGCGGATCATGTCCGACCAGGAGAAGCTGATCACCGCGTACCACGAGGGTGGTCACGCCCTGGCCGCCGCCGCGATGCGCCACACCGACCCGGTGACGAAGATCACGATCCTGCCGCGCGGTCGCGCCCTCGGCTACACGATGGTGCTCCCGCTCGAGGACAAGTACTCCGTGACCCGCAACGAGCTCCTCGACCAGCTCACCTACGCCATGGGTGGCCGCGTCGCCGAGGAGATCGTGTTCCACGACCCGACCACGGGTGCGTCGAACGACATCGAGAAGGCCACGTCGACCGCACGCAAGATGGTCACCGAGTACGGCATGAGCCGTGCCGTCGGTTCCGTCAAGCTCGGGTCGGGCTCGAGCGAGCCGTTCGTCGGCCGCGAGATGGGCGGCAGCAGCGGTCGCGACTACTCGGAGAACATCGCCGAGACGGTCGACGCCGAGACCCGTGCCCTGCTCGAAGCGGCGCACGACGAGGCCTACCAGGTGCTCAACGACAACCGCGACATCCTCGACCGCCTGGCCGGCGAACTCCTCGACAAGGAGACGCTGGACGCGCCGGAGCTCGTCGAGATCTTCAAGGACGTCCGCAAGCTCCCGGAGCGCCCGCAGTGGCTCTCGAGCGACCGTCGTCCGGTCTCGAACCTGCCCGCGATCGAGTTCCCGGGCAAGGCTGCGTCGACCGCGGCGGAGCAGGGCGACACCGAGTCGTCGTCGAAGCCCCGTCGTCGCCCGTTCGGCAACCCCGGTATCGCCCCCGCGTAGGCCGGCATGACCGACCTGCCGACGAGACGCTCCCGTCGCCTCGCCGAGGCGGACCGCGCCCGTGCCGCCGAGCACGAGGCGCGGACCGCCGCGGCGGAACCGCCGACGGTCGCGATCGACCTCCGTGCGCCGGCACCGGTGCCCGAGATCGTGACCGGCCGGCGGCGTGACCGCGCGTCGAGCGGCAGCGCCGGCAGACCGGACGACAGCACGCGGGTGATGGGCATCCTCAACGTCACGCCGGACTCGTTCAGCGACGGCGGCCTGCACCTGGCGGTCGACGCCGCGATCGCGCACGCCCGCGACCTCGTCGGCGCCGGAGCGGACCTGGTCGACGTCGGCGGCGAGTCCACCCGACCCGGTGCCGACCGGGTGCCCGTGGCGGTCGAGCAGCAGCGCGTCCTGCCGGTCGTCCGCCAGCTCGTGTCCGAGGGCATCGCGGTGAGCGTCGACACCATGAACGCGTCGACCGCCGAGCGCGCGGTCGAGGCCGGCGCTGCGATCGTCAACGACGTCTCGGGCGGCCTCGCCGACGACGACATGGCCAGGGTCGTGCGCGACACCGGTGCCGGCTTCGTCGTGATGCACTGGCGTGGGCACAGCGACCGGATGCACCGGAACGCCGAGTACGCGCACGCGGTCGAGGAGGTCCGGCGCGAGGTCGAGCTCCGCGTCGCCGAACTGATCGTCCTCGGGGTCCGCGAGGAGCAGGTGGTCATCGACCCCGGCCTCGGCTTCGCCAAGCACGGCGCCCAGAACTGGGAGATCCTGGCCGGGTACGAGCGCTTCGCCTCGATCGGCCTGCCGGTGCTCGTCGCCGCCTCCCGCAAGCGGTTCCTCGACGGTGTCGGCAGCGCTGCCGGTGCACCGCCGCGCGACCGCGACCTCGCCACCGCCGCCATCAGCCTGCTCGCCGCCGAACGCGGCGCGTGGGGTGTGCGCGTGCACGACCCCGCACCGACCCGTGCGGTGCTCGACGTCTGGGATGCCTGGAGGGCAGCACGATCGTGAGGGACACCATCCGACTGACCGGGGTCCGTGCCCGGGGGAACCACGGCGTGTTCGACCACGAGCGCGCCGACGGCCAGGACTTCGTCGTCGACGTCGCGGTCGAGGTCGACGCCCGGGTGTCGTCGGGGTCCGACGACCTGGCCGACACCGTGCACTACGGGGTCGTCGCCGAGCAGGTCGTGGCCGAGATCGAGGGCGGGCCCGTCGACCTCATCGAGACCCTCGCCGAGCGCATCGCGTCCGCGGTCCTCACCCACCGGGCTGCGCTCGCGGTCGAGGTCACCGTGCACAAGCCCCAGGCGCCGATCACGGTGCCGTTCTCCGACGTCTCGATCACGATCCGCCGCACCCGCGGTGGATCGGTGTCCCACGAGGAAGAAGAGTGAGCCGGGCGGTCATCGCCCTCGGTGCGAACCTCGGGGACCGCGGGAGCACCCTGCGGGCCGCGGCGCAGGCGATCGCGGCCGTGCCGGGCATCCGGCCGGTGGCGTCGAGCCACGAGGTCGAGTCCGTCGCCCTGACGCTCGACGGGCTCGACGACAGCAAGCCCCGGTACCGCAACGGCGTCGTCGTGGTGGAGACCGACCTGGCGCCGCACGACCTGCTCGACGCCCTGCACCGCATCGAGGACGACCACGGACGCACCCGCGAGGTCCGCTGGGGCGACCGCACCCTCGATCTCGACGTGATCGCCGTCGACGACCTGCTGATCGACTCCGGGACGCTCACCGTCCCGCACCCGCGGGCGGGGGAGCGCGCGTTCGTGCTCGCACCGTGGCTCGACGCCGACCCGGACGCGGTCCTGCCCGGCGCCGGACGCGTCGCGGACCTGCTCGACGGACTCGGCGACGACACCGAGCGCGTCGACGAGCCCCGGCTCTTCGACGCCGTGCCCGGGTCGGGGTCCGCAGCGTGAACCCCACCCGCGCCTCCACCCTGATCAGCGTCGCGGTCGTCGCCGTCGTCGCCGGGTTCGCGCTCGACGCCGTCCTGGCCTCGCGCCAGGCGCCCACCCTGCTGCTCTCGACGCCCCTCGGCGTGACGCTCGCGCTGATCGGCGTCGCGGTCGTCGCGATGGCTCGACCCGTGCGCCGCCACGCCCGCGACGGCGCGACCCGGCAGCACCCCGTCGACCCGCTCTACGCCACGCGCGTGGTCGTCCTGGCGAAGGCCTCGAGCCTGGCCGGTGCGCTCTTCGGGGCGTTCGCGGCCGGGCTGTTGCTGTACCTCCTGACCAGGTCGGCCCTGCCGCCGCTAGGCTCGGTCCTGCCGAACGCCGTCGCGGTCGGGGGCGGTCTCGTGCTCGTGGTGTGTGCGCTCGTCGCCGAGCGGATGTGCATGGCGCCGCCACCGGGCGACGACGACGACGACCTGCCGCGGGGTGGGACGACGGCGAACTGACCGACGACCGCAGGAGGCCGTGATGCCGCTGGAACGACTCGACGAGCCGGGCCTCGGCCTGACCGGGACCACGTGGACGCGGGTGTCGCCGAAGCTCGTCTGGACGGAGCTCGTCAGCACGATCGTGGTCGGGGTCGTCGTGACCGCCGGGTGCGTGCTCTTCGCGGTGCTCTTCGGCGGGTTCGGGGGCGCCGCCGGCACGGTGTGGAGCTGCGTCGCGATCGTGGTCGCCCTCGTCGCGCTGGTCACCGCCGTCCTGACGCCCCGTCGGGTCCGAGCGATCGGCTACGCCCTGCGCGACGACGACCTCGTGCTGCGCCGCGGGCTCATGTGGCAGCGCTTCACCGCGGTGCCGTACGGCCGCATGCAGCTCGTCGACGTGAACCGCGGACCGCTCGACCGGATCCTCGGGCTCAGCGAGCTGAAGTTCGTCACCGCGGCTGCCGCGACCAACGTGCGGATCCCGGGCATCCCCGCCGCCGACGCCGACGAGCTGCGCGACCGGCTCGTCGAGCTCGCCGAGTCCCGCCGCGCCGGGCTCTAGGGAGTCGTCGTGACGTTCCGACCCGGACCGCCGCCGCCCGCACCCCCGCGGCGTGGCGACGCAGCCGCTGCCGCTCCGCTGACCGACAGCGAGTGGCACCGCCTGCACCCGCTGACGCCGCTGCTCAAGGGCGGCATCTTCCTCATCGTGGTCCTCGGGTACGTGCTCAACAACCTGCGGGACCAGCTCCTCGAGTTCTTCGTCCCGGGCGGCGCACCGCAGGACGACGGCGACCCGGTCCGCTACGTCTGGGAGCACGGCGCCGTCGGCTGGGTGCTGCTCGGGATCGTGGTGCTCCTGGTCGTGCTGATCGGACTGTTCTACGTGTCCTGGCGGATGCACGAGTTCCGCGTGACCGGCGACGTGGTCGAGGTCCGCTCGGGCGTGCTGTTCCGCAGCCACCGCAAGGCGCGGCTCGACCGGATCCAGGGCATCAACATCTCGCGGCCGGTGGTCCCGCGGATCTTCGGGACGGCGAAGCTCGAGATCGCCCAGGCCGGCAACGACGCCAACGTGCAGCTCGCGTACCTCGGTGCGCGGGCAGCCGACGACCTCCGGCAGCGCATCCTCGTGCTCGCCTCCGGCGCGCAGGACGACGAGGAGACGGCCCGTCGCGACTCGAACGGCGTGCTGCAGGACCGTGTCGGCGAGCTCTTCTCGCCGGAGCTCGACCCCGCCGCCGTGCACGCGACGCGCATCGTCAAGGTGCACCCCGGACGCCTGATCGCGTCGTTGCTGCTCTCCGGGACGACGGTGTTCTTCGTCGTGGTGATCGTCGCGATGATCGTCAGCATCGCGATCACGGGCGAGTACGGCATCCTGATCGGTCTGTTCCCGGTGGTGATCGGTGCCGGCGGCTACACCGTCCGGAAGTTCTCGCGCTCGCTGCAGTACACGATCGCCGAGACCCGCGACGGCATCCGGATCGGCTTCGGTCTCGTCTCGACGTCGAACGAGACGCTGCCGCCCGGGCGCATCCACGCGGTGAGCGTCGCGCAGCCGCTGCTCTGGCGTCCGTTCGGCTGGTGGGACGTCCGCATCAACCGTGCGACGAACGCCGGCAACGGGGCGTCGAACAACCAGCAGGTGTCCTCGATCGTGCTGCCGGTCGGTCGCGCCGAGGACGTCCGCGAGGTCCTCGACATCATCCTGCCGGGGCTCGTCGGCACCGCGGTCGCCGGACCGACGGCGTCGCGCGAGGAGCTCCGCGAGGGCTCGTCCGAGGCGGTCAACGTCGTCGACGACAGCCTCACGACGACGGGGGACCGCGGCGGGTTCGTGCACTCCCCGAGTCGCGGCGCCTGGCTCCGCCCGTTCTCGTTCCGCCGCAACGGCTACCGCTTCGTGCAGGGCGCGGTGCTGCTCCGTCTCGGAGCCGTCTGGCGCTCGCTCGTGATCGTGCCGCTGCCGCGCGTGCAGAGCGTCAAGGTCGAGCAGGGGCCGCTCGAGCGGGTGCTCCGGCTCGCGACCGCACACGTCCACACCGTGTCCGGTCCCGTCTCCGCGCGGATCGGCGCGCTGGACGCGCTCGACGCCCAGCGCCTCTGGTCGGAGAGCGCGCACCGCGCCGTCGAGGCCGCGGCGGTCGACACCACGCACCGCTGGCGCGCCCGGGAGGCCCGCCGCACCCCCGCCACACACGCCCCGGACGGACAGGTGGTAGCGACCGCCGCCGACGCAGCTCCCACGGGAACGTGGCGGGCCGACGGGGGGACGCAGGCCGTGCCTCCCGGCCGCTGGTCCGACGTGCCGCCGCCCGGAGCGCTCCGGTGAGGGCCGGACGACTCGGCGTCGGCATCGTCGGCGCGGGCCGGGTCGGACCGGTGCTCGGGGCGGCCCTGGCGAACGCCGAGCACGCCGTCGTCGGTGTGACGGCCGTCTCCGACGCGGGCCGCGACCGCGCCGAGGCGATGCTCCCCGGTGCCCCCGTCCTCGCGACCCCCGACCTGGTCGAGCGCAGCGAGCTCGTGCTGCTCGCCGTCCCGGACGACCAGCTCGCCGGACTCGTGCAGGGCCTGGCGGACGCCGGGATCTGGCAGCCGGGCCAGCTCGTCGTGCACACCAGTCCGGACCACGGTGTCGACGTCCTGCGGCCCGCCCTGTCGGCCGGCGCGATCCCGCTCGCGATCCACCCGGCGATGGCCTTCACCGGCACGAGCGTCGACCTCGCCCGGCTCCGGGACGCCCACTGCGCGGTGACCGCCCCGGCGCCCGTGCTGCCGATCGCCCAGGCGCTCGTGGTCGAGATGGGTGCGGAGCCGTTCGTCGTGTCCGAGCAGGACCGGCCGGCGTACGCGGATGCCGTGCGCGCCGCGGTGTCGTTCTCGACCGCCATCGTGGACCAGTCCGCCGGGACGCTGTCCGGCATCGGCGTCGAGCGCCCCGGACGCGTGCTCGGCGCCCTCGTGCGCTCGGCCGTCGACAACGCGCTCGCCGCGGCCGACGGTCAGGCGGGCCACTAGCGCCCGCTCCCCGCCGACACCGGGCGGGCCCTGCACGCCGCTGGGCGGAACGGGGACGGGCGGGAGCGGAGCGGCCGGTACCATCGGTGCATCCCCACGACCCCATCGGAGCCGCACAGCATGACCGACGAGACCGCATCCGCCACCGAGCCCTCGGGCGACGGCCCCTCCGCTGAGGAGCTCGCCGCCGCCGAGACCAGCGAACAGCGACAGGTGCGGCTCGACAAGCGGGCGAAGCTGCTGGACGCCGGCATCGAGGCGTACCCGGCCGAGCTGCCGATCACCACGACGATCCCCGCCGTCCGCGAGCAGTACGAGCACCTCGAGACGGGCGAGGAGACGCAGGACGTCGTCGGGCTCGCCGGGCGCATCGTGTTCTCCCGCAACACCGGCAAGCTCTGCTTCGCGACGCTGCAGTCCGGTGACGGCGCCCGCGTGCAGGCGATGGTCTCGCTGGCCGAGGTCGGCGACGAGGCCCTGGCCCGCTGGAAGGAGTTCGTCGACCTCGGCGACCACGTCTTCGTGCACGGCCGTGTGATCTCCTCGCGTCGTGGCGAGCTGAGCATCATGGTCGACGAGTGGGCGATCGCGGCGAAGGCGATCCTGCCGCTGCCGAACCTGCACAACGAACTGAACGAGGAGACCCGGGTCCGCCAGCGGTACCTCGACCTGATCGTCCGCGACCAGGCCCGCGAGACCGTCCGCGCCCGTGCTGCCGTGATGTCCTCGCTGCGACACACGTTCACTGGACACGACTACCTCGAGGTCGAGACCCCGATGCTGCAGACCCAGCACGGCGGCGCCTCGGCCCGACCCTTCGTCACGCACTCGAACGCCTTCGACACCGAGCTGTTCCTGCGCATCGCGCCGGAGCTCTTCCTGAAGCGCGCCGTCGTCGGCGGGATCGACCGGGTCTTCGAGATCAACCGGAACTTCCGGAACGAGGGCGCCGACTCGTCGCACTCGCCCGAGTTCGCGATGGTCGAGGCGTACCAGGCGTACGGCAACTACGAGCAGATGGCCGACCTGACCCAGGAGCTCGTGCAGAACGCGGCGAAGGCCGTCACCGGCGGCTCCCTCGTCGTCACGCTCGCCGACGGCTCCGAGTACGACCTCGGCGGCGAGTGGGCCCGCATGGACATGTACGGCTCGCTGTCCGAGGCCGCCGGGCGGGAGATCACCCCGGAGACCCCGCTGTCCGAGCTGGTGGCGCTCGCCGAGGCCGAGGGCGTCGAGGTCGCGCACGCCACGCACGGCAAGTACGTCGAGGAGCTGTGGGAGCACTTCCACGGGGACGACCTGCACGCGCCGACCTTCGTGATGAACTTCCCGGTCGACACCTCGCCGCTCACCCGCGAGCACCGCACCCGTCCCGGCGTGGTCGAGAAGTGGGACCTCTACGTCCGCGGCTTCGAGCTCGCAACGGCGTACTCCGAGCTCGTCGACCCCGTCGTGCAGCGCGAGCGCTTCGTCGAGCAGGCGAAGCTCGCCGCCGGTGGTGACCCCGAGGCGATGCGCGTCGACGAGGACTTCCTGCGCGCACTCGAGCACGCCATGCCGCCGTCGGGTGGCATGGGCATGGGGATCGACCGCCTGCTCATGGCGATCACCGGCCTCGGCATCCGCGAGACGATCCTGTTCCCGCTGGTGAAGTAGGGACGCGACCGGAGACGGACGGGAGGCGCGGTGCCGGCTGGCACCGCGCCTCCCGTCCGTGCGGCCCTCGTCGCGGGCAGGTGGCGGTCACCGTGGCGAGGTACGATGCTCCGGTGCCAGATGGAGTCGTGACCGGGATCATCTTCGCCGTGACGCCGACCGTCGTCGTCGGCCTGATCTTCTGGTTCGTGATGCGCGCGATCATGCGGGCCGACCGCACCGAGCGGTCCGCGTACGCCAAGGTCGAGGCCGAGGAGCGAGCGCGCTTCGAGCGCGAGCACGGCCGTCCGGCCCCCGCGCCGAGCTCGGCGGAGTAGCCCTCCCCGGCAGTCCGTCACCACCCGTTCACCGACGGGTGCTGCAGTGACGTGGTGACCGCACGTCCCTCGCCGTCGTCGACCCCCTCGGACCCGGCTGACCTCGACCCCGAGGACGCCTTCGGGCACTCCGTCCTGCCCGACGCCGCACGTGACGCGGTCTGGCAGGACGATGACGACGACGACGTCGACGTCTGAGCGCCCGGCGTCGGTCACCGACCGTTCACCCGGTCGTCGCCGGGCGGTCGTCCGCGCGGGTGAGCATCGTCCGCATGTCCATCACGCACGTCTTCACCGGCCGCAGCCTCGTCGGCGACATCGAGAGCGAGTACGACGAGTTCGATCTCGACGCGGACCTCGAGGTCGCCGAGCGACGGGACGGGTGGCTCGAACCCTCCTGGTGACACCGAGCCCCTGCGCTCTTCGGGGTACGGCACCCGGATCACGACGATCCGGAACGCCGTACCCCTTTTCCGTGTCCGCTCGGCGCAGCGGTCCGGGGTACACGCTTTCGATCGTCGATGAAACATCCCTGCAACACCGGAAACACGGTGGCATCCCCTTGTGCACGGGCATCCGGCGGGGCCATCCTGACACCAGGCCTGTACCCCGCGGGGGACAGTTCTGCGGGTGAAGCACGACGTTCCCTGGGAATCGATCCGATCGGTTTGTGGGGTACACCTCGGGACCGCTTTACTCGTCAACACCCCCCACCGAGGCCATCACCGTCGAACCGCAGGGAGAGTCACCATGACGATCGCGACCGCAGCACCGAAGACGACGAGCACTGGCACCACCGCGCGCCGCAGCAAGAAGGCAGCAGCCGCGAAGACCGCCGTCACCGCGGTGGAGACCACCACGCTCGACGCCGTCGAGGTCGAGGCCGACGAGCAGCTCGCGGGTGTCCGCGGCGCCTCGGTCGACCAGGTCGGCGACTACCTGCGCCACATCGGGCGCCTCTCGCTCCTGACCGCCGAGGAAGAGGCGGACATCGCCCGCCGCATCGAGGTCGGTCTGTTCGCCGAGGAGAAGCTCGCCACCGAGGCCGGCATCGACAAGACGCTGCAGCGCGAGCTGCGCTGGCTCGTCCGCGACGGTGAGCGCGCCAAGGAGCGCATGATCACCTCGAACCTCCGACTCGTCGTGAGCATCGCGAAGCGGTACTCGCAGCGCGGTCTGCCGTTCATGGACGTCATCCAGGAGGGCAACCTCGGCCTGGTCCGCGCGGTCGAGAAGTTCGACTTCACGCAGGGCTACAAGTTCTCGACCTACGCCACCTGGTGGATCCGCCAGGCGATCTCGCGTGGTCTCGCCGACAAGGCGCGCACCATCCGCATCCCGGTGCACACCGTCGAGCTCATCAACAAGATCTCGCGCACCGAGCGTGACCTGACCGTCGACCTCGGCCGTGCGCCGATGCCCGACGAGGTCGCCGCCGAGCTCAGCATGAGCACCGAGGAACTCCTCGACCTCAAGGGCCGCTCGCACGAGCCGGTGTCGATCCACACCGTCGTCGGTGACTCCGACGACAGCGAGCTCGGCGACTTCATCGAGGACGAGGACGCCGCGAGCCCGAACGAGCTGACCGAGACGACGCTCCTGCACCGCGACATCCGGTCGATCGTCTCCGAGCTGCCGACCGACGAGGCCAACGTCATCCGCATGCGCTACGGCCTGGACGACGACAAGCCGATGACGCTCGACGAGATCTCGAAGATCGTGCACACCACGCGCCAGGCGGTCAGCCGCGTCGAGTCGCGTGCCAAGCTGCGCCTGTTCGCGAAGGCCGTGAGCCAGGACATGCAGCTGTACCTGACCGACTGAGGTCAGCAGGCTTCGGCCGACGCGTGAGCGTCGGCACGGGGAACCGGGTCGTCCTGTGGGAAGGCGGGCCGGTGGGGTGATGGGACGGCCCGTCCAGGCACTGCCTGGGCGGGCCACTTCGCTGTCCGGGGCGCTGCGGTCCCGCCCTGTCGTTGCCTGGGCTAGTCCTCGATCTCGCGGCCGAGCTTCTGGCGCAGGTCCTGCGGGATGAGCTCGATGAGCTGGTCCGGGCGGACCGGCAGGTCGAGCAGGCTGAGCTTCACGCGGCCGGTGCGTCCGTGCCGCTCGGCGTCCAGGCGCACCACGCTGCCGGCGTCCTTCCGCAGTCGGATGTCGATCTGCGCGCCGGTGGCGACCTCGCCCACGACGAGGCCGTCGACCTCGAGGGCCGCGCTCCGGGTACCCTCGGCGATGTCGAAGCGGTAGCGCTCCCGTGCCGCCAGGACCACGGCGCGGTCGATGCCCGCCATCGGGGCGACCGGCGTCACCACGGAGCCGGAGAGCGCCGGGGAGAGCACGGGGCCGCCGGCCGCGTAGTTGTACGCGGTGGACCCCGCGGGGGTCGCGGCGACGATGGCGTCCGCACGGTAGTACCCGTAGCCGAGCCCGTTCACGCTGAGGTCGGCGGACACCTGCCCGGCTCCCGGCCGTCGCACGATCGTCAGGTCGTTGAACGCCAGGTAGTCCGTCCGCGCCCCACCCCACGACAGCCGGGCCTCGAGTGCGTGGTGCGGTTCGAGCTGGTACTCGCCGGCGGACAACCGGTCGAGGGCGGCCTCGAGCTCGGGCGGTTCGATCTCGACCAGGAAGCCGACGTTGCCGTAGTTCACACCGAGCACGGGCACCGGGCGCTTCGCCACGAGCCGCATCGCACCGAGCATCGTGCCGTCCCCACCGAGCGCGACGACGAGGTCGACCTGGTCGGTGAAGTCGTCGTCGCCGATCACCTCGACGTCGCCGCCGATGCGCTGGGCGTCCGCCCGCCGGGCGACGAGCCGACCCAGTCCGGAGGCGTTCCACCCCTGCAGGGTCGCGATCGACTCCTGCACGTTCTTGGTGGGGTGGACGACGAGTCCGACGACGGGCTGCTCCATGCCCAGATCGTAACCGTCCGGGCCTGGTCGACGGCAGGTGCGGAGGTCGCGGGCCACCGGGCGAAGAGAGGTCACGCCCACGGCGAACAGGGGCAGCCCTGCGGGGGTCCGCTGGTTAGTCTCGATGTACGTCACCGAGCTCCCACGAGCCCGGCAAGGGAGAGCACATGTTCGAGAGATTCACCGACCGAGCCCGTCGTGTTGTCGTCCTCGCTCAAGAAGAAGCGAAGATGCTCAACCACAACTACATCGGCACCGAGCACATCCTCCTCGGCCTCATCCACGAGGGCGAGGGCGTCGCCGCCAAGGCGCTGGAGTCGCTCGGCATCTCGCTCGATGCCGTCCGCGAGCAGGTCCAGGACATCATCGGGCAGGGCCAGCAGCAGCCGACCGGGCACATCCCGTTCACGCCGCGCGCCAAGAAGGTGCTCGAGCTGTCCCTGCGCGAGGCGCTGCAGCTCGGCCACAACTACATCGGGACCGAGCACATCCTGCTCGGCCTCATCCGCGAGGGCGAGGGCGTCGCCGCCCAGGTCCTCGTCAAGCTCGGTGCGGACCTCAACCGCGTCCGTCAGCAGGTCATCCAGCTCCTGTCCGGGTACCAGGGCAAGGAAGCGGTCGCCGTCGGCGGCGAGCAGCAGCAGAACGCCCAGCAGGGTTCGCAGGTCCTCGACCAGTTCGGTCGGAACCTCACCCAGGCGGCGCGCGACGGCAAGCTCGACCCGGTCATCGGGCGCGAGAAGGAGATGGAGCGGGTCATGCAGATCCTGTCCCGCCGCTCCAAGAACAACCCCGTCCTGATCGGTGAGCCGGGCGTCGGCAAGACCGCGGTCGTCGAGGGCCTCGCCCAGGCGATCGTCAAGGGTGACGTCCCGGAGACGCTGAAGGACAAGCAGCTCTACTCGCTCGACCTCGGGTCGCTCATCGCCGGGTCCCGCTACCGCGGTGACTTCGAGGAGCGCCTCAAGAAGGTCACGAAGGAGATCCGCACCCGCGGCGACATCATCGTCTTCATCGACGAGATCCACACGCTCGTCGGTGCCGGTGCTGCCGAGGGCGCGATCGACGCCGCGTCGATCCTCAAGCCGCTCCTCGCCCGCGGTGAGCTGCAGACGGTCGGTGCGACCACGCTCGACGAGTACCGCAAGCACTTCGAGAAGGACGCCGCACTCGAGCGTCGCTTCCAGCCGGTGCAGGTCAACGAGCCGTCGCTGCCGCACGCGATCAACATCCTCAAGGGCCTCCGCGACAAGTACGAGGCGTTCCACAAGGTGTCCATCACCGACGGCGCGATCGTCGCCGCGGCGAACCTGGCGGACCGCTACGTGCAGGACCGCTTCCTGCCGGACAAGGCCATCGACCTGATCGACGAGGCCGGCGCACGCCTCCGCCTGTCGATCCTGTCGGCGCCGCCGGAGCTCCGCGAGTTCGACGAGAAGATCTCGACGGTTCGCGGACAGAAGGAAGCCGCGATCGAGGAGCAGGACTTCGAGAAGGCCGCGAGCCTGCGCGACGAGGAGAAGAAGCTCCTCGGCGAGCGTCTCCGCCTCGAGAAGCAGTGGCGTGCGGGTGACGTCGCCGCGTCCGGCACCGTCGACGAGGGCATCATCGCCGAGGTCCTGGCGCAGGCCACGGGCATCCCGGTGTTCAAGCTCACGGAGGAGGAGACCTCGCGTCTCGTCTTCATGGAGAAGGTCCTGCACGAGCGCGTCATCGGTCAAGAGGAAGCCATCTCAGCCCTCTCGAAGACGATCCGTCGTACCCGTGCCGGTCTGAAGGACCCGAACCGCCCCTCGGGCTCGTTCATCTTCGCCGGCCCCACGGGCGTCGGGAAGACCGAGCTCGCCAAGGCGCTCGCCGAGTTCCTGTTCGACGACGAGGGCGCGCTGATCTCCCTCGACATGTCGGAGTTCGGTGAGAAGCACACGGTCTCGCGACTGTTCGGTGCCCCTCCCGGGTTCGTCGGCTTCGAGGAGGGCGGCCAGCTCACCGAGAAGGTGCGCCGCAAGCCGTTCTCCGTGGTCCTGTTCGACGAGATCGAGAAGGCCCACCCGGACATCTTCAACTCGCTGCTGCAGGTCCTCGAAGAGGGTCGTCTGACCGATGGTCAGGGCCGCGTGGTCGACTTCAAGAACACCGTCATCATCATGACCACGAACCTCGGTTCGCAGGGCATCGCGGGTGGCCCGGTGGGCTTCCAGGTCGAGGGTGACTCGGCCGTGGGCTACGACCGCATGCGCTCGAAGGTGAACGAGGAGCTCAAGAAGCACTTCAAGCCCGAGTTCCTGAACCGTGTCGACGACACGATCGTGTTCCCGCAGCTCTCGCAGTCCGAGCTGCTGCAGATCGTGGACCTGTTCGTGAAGCGCCTGGCGGACCGCCTGCTGGACCGCGACATGACGGTGGAGCTGACGCTCGCCGCCAAGGAGCAGCTCATCAAGGTCGGCTTCGACCCGGCACTCGGTGCTCGTCCGCTGCGTCGCGCGATGCAGCACGAGGTCGAGGACCAGCTGTCCGAGCACATCCTGCAGGGTGAGCTCAACGCGGGCGACCACGTGAAGGTCGACTTCGTGGACGGGAAGTTCGACTTCGAGACCGGGCGCCAGCCGGGTCGCGAAGAGGTCCTCGCCGGGGCTCCCGCGGTCGAGTCCGCGGAGACCCCGCAGGGCGAGATCGAGTCCTAGGACCGGTTCCACTCGGACGGGAGGCGCGGTGCCGGCTGGCACCGCGCCTTCCGTCCGTTCGTGGTCGCGGATCCGTGTGCGGGTTCCGGCGTGCGCTGCGGACGCGACCCCCGGGCGGGGGGTACCGTTGTTCGTGCGAGGGTTCCCCCCAACACCTCGCGACCGACGTCCGGCTGGTTCCCCCAACAGGTCGGACGTCAGTGGCCCCGGTCTCCCCCCGACCGGGGCCACTTCTCGTTCCGGTGAGTGTCCGTCAGCCGAGCGTCGCGGCGAACTCCCTGACGGCGCGCTCCCAGCGCTCCGGGTCCTCGTTCCACTCGAGCGTGTGCCGGGCGTGCGCGAAGGTCTCGACCCGGGCGCCGCGGGCGCGGTGCGTCTCGACGTCGGCCGCTGCCACCAGGGCATCGGCCGTCGAGTGCAGCAGGAGGGTGGGCGTGCGGTCGTCCTGCCAGCGGGTGACCGTGAGGGGGTAGGGCACCCCGGCGAGGCGGCTGAGACCCGGTGTGGTCGCGATCCGTCCCGCGACCACACCGACGGCCGCCGGGAAGCGCGCGGTCGTCACGGCGCCGCGCAGGGCCGACCGGACGTCGAGGAGCGGTGCGACCCCGACGATGCCGTCGACCGGCGTGCGTGCCGCCGCGGCGGAGGCAGCGAGGGCGCCGGCGGACCAACCCTGCAGCACCACCCGATCGGCTCCGCGGGCACGCGCGGCGTGCGCGGCTGCGGCGACGCGGTCGACCGCGGCGGGATCGAGGGAGCGCAGCGGCAGGTCGGACGTGTCGACCACCTGGTTGGAGGCGCCGAGCTCCCGCCAGACGCGCAGGCCACGCAGGACCTGCTGCGGGCCGAGCGACTGGCCGTGCACGTGGACGACGTGCGTGCGCCCGACGACGCCGTCCGGTTCGGTGCCCGGGACGGACCGCTCGTCGGCGTACACCAGCTCGGACTCCGGGGGCACGAACGGTGCGGGGCGGAGGAGCCGGCGAGCGGCGGCGGCCCCGAGGGCGACGCTGCCGGCGGTGGCGATCACGGTGCCGGTGACGGCGGTGCGGACGAGCTGCATGGTGTCCACCCTGCCAGGGTGACGTGTGCGTGCGGTCCCGTCCACAGCGGAACGGGAGGCGCGGTGCCAGCTGGCACCGCGCCTCCCGTCCGTCGTGCTGCGGGTCCTAGGCCTGGACGTCGCCGCGCCAGCCCGGCTCGGTCGGGGCGTTCTCGACGCGCTCCTTGTAGTTCTGCAGGTCCTTCTTGACCGCGTGACCACCGACGCCGACCGCGGAGCCGAGCTTCTCGAGGAAGCCCGACGGCTCCCAGTCGATCTGCGCGGTGACGCGGGTCTCGTTGTCGGACAGCTTGTGGAACGTGACGACGCCCGCGTGGTCGGTGTCGCCGTCCTTGACGGTCCACGCGACGCGCTCGTCCGGGTGCTGCTCGGTGATGACGGCGCGGAACTGGCGCTCCTGACCGGCGACCTTGACGGTCCAGTCGGTGGTCTTGTCGTCGACCTGGACGATCTTCTCGACCTCGTCGAGGAAGTGGGGGAACTCCTCGAACCGGGTCCACTGGTCGTAGGCCTGGCGGACGGGGACGTTGACGTCGACGGTCTCGATGATCTGGGGCATGGTCGCTCCTTCGTTTCGTCGTGCTCTTCGGGTTCGTGACCGACGCTATGCCGGTCCGGCTGGAGGGTCCCCAGGGCAGTGTCCCCCTGCTGCGCCGTATGCTCGACGGGATGAGTGGCAACGGGAAGCACGCGTTCGACGAACGGGACGAGCACGGCATCCGGGTGCGCCCGGCCCTGGCCTCGGACGTGCCGCACATCCAGCGGCTCATCGCTCCGTACGTCGACCGGCGCATCCTGCTCGGTAAGGAGAACGTCGCGCTCTACGGCTCGATCCAGCAGTTCCGGATCGCCGAGGGGCCGGACGGCACGCCGATCGGCTGCGGTGCCCTCGCGGTGTTCTGGGACGACATCGCCGAGGTCCGCACGCTCGCGCTCGACGCCGACTGGATCCACAAGCGGGTCGGCCACCGGATGCTCGAGGCGCTCGAGCACGACGCCCGGGAGCTCGGCGTCGCCCGCATCTTCTGCCTGACCTTCGAGGTCGAGTTCTTCGCGAAGCACGGGTACCTGGAGATCGGCGAGCAGGTCGTGTCGCCGGACGTGTACGCCGAGCTCGTGCGCTCGTCGGACGAGGGGGTCGCGGAGTTCCTCGACCTCGCCCGGGTGAAGCCGAACACGCTCGGCAACACCCGCATGTTGAAGATCCTCTGACCGGGATCCTTCGGCCAGGGGCCTCTGACCGGCGATCCGCTGCCTGTGGATTGCTGACGCGTTCGGCTGCGCATCGGCGTCGCGTCGCTGCGGAGAGACCCGTTCGCCCTACCCTGTGCGCATGTCGTCGTTCCGTCACCCTGTCGGACCCGAGTCGTCCGGTGTCTACTGGCGTCGTCGCGCGCTCGTCGCCGGCGTGTTGCTGCTCGTCGTCGTGGTGGTCGTGCTGATCGTGGTCGGGCGGGGGAGCGGGGCCTCGTCCGCGTCGGCCCCGGGGGCCTCGCCGTCGGCTGGTGGTGGGGCCTCGCTCGCCCCGTCGGCGTCCGGGGGGCCGACCGCTCCGGCCGGCGCCGGGGCATCACCCGCCCCGTCGGCGTCCGCCACGGCACCCGCTTCGGCCTCCGGTGACGCCACGACGTGCTCCGAGGACCAGATCGAGCTCACGCCGGTCGTCGACAAGGGCACCTACGGGCCGACCGAGGACCCGCAGATCGCGATGTCGATCACGAACACCGGCTCCGACTCGTGCCACCTGGACCTCGGCTCGGCGCAGCAGGTCCTGACGATCAGCTCCGGGCAGGAGCAGTACTGGTCGTCGAAGGACTGCCAGACGGGCGGGACGAACCAGGACGTCACCATCAAGGCGGGGCAGGAGCTCACCACACCGGCGATCGCCTGGGACCGCACGCGCTCGTCGACGACCACGTGCGACGGGGCTCGGCCGTCGGTGCCCGGTGGCGGGGCGAGCTACCACCTGCAGGTGTCGGTGGGGGACCTGGAGTCGAAGGAGTCGGCGCAGTTCGTGCTGAACTGACGCGGCCCTGCGACGATCCACCCTGCGGCGCGCCCGGCACGTCATCCGAGTGACGCACTCAGTACTGGGAGCTGTCGACTCTGCGTCATGCTGACAGAGTGTCGGATCAGGGAATCGTGCGGGAGTCAGCCTCGGCCTACGAGCGCGATCACGGCGTCGAGCCGGTGAAGATCGCGACGCTCAAGGGGCTCCGGAAGCGCGCGAAGCGCGGTCTGTTCGAGCCCGCGGACGACACGATCTGGTCGGACGGCGTCCGGAGCGAGTAGCGGCGCTGCTGCCGAGGGGCTGCTCCCGGACCTCCTCCTAGAGCTGCTCCTCGACCGAACCCGGTTCGAGTCCGGTCATGAAGTCGTCGAGGAACGTCTGCATGTCGAACGGCTGCGCGCTGTCTTCCGGTCCGTGGTGCGTGGAAGTCATGCCACCACGCTACGTCACTTCGCTAGGGCGTCTAGCGATTTGTCCGGAAGCGGCGCTGCGCGGAAGCAGCGCCTCTTGGAGGCGAGGCTGTCCGGAGGCGGCGCTGACCCGAGGCGGCGCTGCCCGGAAGCGACGCCGCCTGGACATGCGAACGGGCCCGCCGTCCGAAGACGACGAGCCCGTTCCGAGCAGCTGAGGTCAGCCGATGACCGAGATGTTCTCGGCCTGCGGGCCCTTGCGGCCCTCGGTGATCTCGAATTCGACCTTCTGGTTCTCCTCGAGCGACTTGTAGCCGTTGCCAGCGATCGCGGAGAAGTGCGCGAAGACGTCGGCGCTGCCGTCGTCCGGAGCGATGAAGCCGAAGCCCTTTTCGTTGTTGAACCACTTGACGGTGCCAGTTGCCATGATGGCGTTTCCTTAACTTTCTTGCCAGGCCACGTTCGTTGCCTGTCTTGCGAGACGGCTCTTGCTGCCGCCGATCCACCGACGGTTGTCGTCAGATCAGTGCGTCCCGCGGGCATGGGCCGGTGGGACGGGTTCGGGGCCAGGCGACCTGGGAAGATCAGTGACCGATGGCGCTCGAAGGTGCAGAGCACCGGAAGAACGATGGACTCCCGCCGAAGCGGTTGAGACCAACCTACCGTGCTGTGGCCGCAATGGAAGAGGCAGCGCCCACTTCTGTGCAGGATCTCCGCCTCGCAGCCGTTCCTGTTCGCCGTCGGCGTGCAGATCTGGTGGACTAGGGGTGATGGCAGACAAGGAACAGCGCTTCCGGAGCGAGCAGCTCGAGGAGGCCCTCGCGAAGCAGGACGTCGCCGCGGTCGCGTTCGCCCTGCGGAACGACATCGTGATCGTCCCCCGGCTCGTCACCGGCAAGAAGGACATGCAGGTCCGCGTCTTCGGCCGCGAGGGCTCGGACAAGCGCATCCTGCTGCTCTTCTCGTCCGCCGACGCGTACACCGCGATGGTCCCGGACGAGAAGGTCCGCCAGGTCATGGTCTACGACGGGCCGCGGCTCGACGAGTTCCTGGCGGCGCACCTCGACTCGCTCGAGGGCGTGTTCTTCGACATCGCCGGGCCCCACACGATGCAGGCGGCACCGTCAGACCTGCTGGCGGCGCTCCGCGCGTAGTCGCGGGCCTGGGCGGCGTCGGTTCGCTCTGGAGGCGCGACGCGCGACCGTCCTGCGGCTCGCCACGGGCGATCGGTCCGGTCCGGCCTGGTCCGGTTCGGTTCGGTCAGATCTCGTCTGGTCCGGTCCGGGCTGTCCGTTCCGGTTCCGGTCAGAACGCGCGGTCGAGCTCGCGTTCACGGACCGACTGCGTCAGAGAGAACGCGACCCGCAGCGCCTCGCGCAGGTGCTCGGCGTCCGCGCCGAGCACGGTGGTGAACCCGAGCCGCGAGGCCTCGTTCGCGCGCTGCTTCGCGCCCGTCGCCGGACGGATCTCGCCCGCCAGGCTGATCTCGCCCACCGCCGCGAGCGTGTGCGGGTACGGACGGTCCCGCGCCGCGCTCGCCAGGGCCAGCGCGATCGCCAGGTCGGCGCCCGGTTCGGTGAGCTTCATCCCGCCCACCGTCGAGACGTAGACGTCCGCATCGGACAGCTTCAGGCCGGCGCGTCGTTCGAGCACAGCGAGCAGCATCGCCACGCGTGACGCGTCGACGCCGTTCACGACCCGGCGCGGCTGCGGTGCCGAGCTCGGCACGACGAGCGCCTGCACCTCGACCGGGAGCGCACGGCGTCCTTCGAGTGCCACGGTCACGCACGTGCCCGACACCGGGGTGCCGTTCCGCGACATGAAGAGTCCGCTCGGGTCCGGGACCTCGTGGATCCCGTCTCCGGCCATGTCGAAGCAACCGACCTCGTCCGTCGGGCCGAAGCGGTTCTTGAGCGCTCGCACGAACCGGAGCGCGGTCTGCCGGTCGCCCTCGAAGTGGCAGACGACGTCGACCAGGTGTTCGAGCAGTCGCGGACCCGCGATCGTGCCGTCCTTCGTGACGTGGCCGACGATGAGGACCGGCAGTGACCGCTCCTTCGCCACCCGGATGAGCGTGGAAGCGACCTCGCGCACCTGGGAGGTGCCGCCGGCGATGCCGTCCACGGTGCTCGACGAGATCGTCTGCACGGAGTCGGCGATCACCAGGTCCGGCTGCACCTGGTCGATCTGCCCGAGGATGACGCCGAGGTCGACCTCGCTCGCCAGGTAGAGCTGGTCGTGCATGGCGTTCGTGCGCTCGGCGCGGAGTCGGACCTGGTCCACCGACTCCTCGGCGCTGACGTAGAGGACCCGCTTGCCGGTCGCTGCCGCACGGGAGGCGACTTCGAGCAGGAGCGTCGACTTGCCCACGCCCGGCTCGCCGGAGAGCAGCACGGCGGCCCCGGGCACGATGCCGCCGCCCAGGACGCGGTCGAACTCACCGATGCCGGACGTCCACCGCTGGACCCCGGTCCCGCGGGCCTCGGTGATCGGTCGGGCCACGCGCGCTCCGGCGACGGAGACGGCAGCGGTACCGCGCGAGCTCGCCGCGGCCGCCGTCGTGTCCTCGACCGTGCCCCACGCCTGGCACTCACCGCAGCGGCCGACCCACTTGATGCTGGTCCACCCGCACTCGGTGCAGCGGTAGAGGGACTGGGTGCGCGCCATGGCTCGAGGCTAGAGCGCCCCGCCGACACCGCGGTGCCGCGGAGCATGCCGGCCGTGATCGGTGTCCTCGCCGTGCTCGTCGTCGGCGCCGCGCTCGTCGTCCTCGTCGTGCGCGGGCGTCCGGTCGTGGCCGCATGCCTGCTCCGGCAAGGGGATGCCGCCCGTCATCCGCTGCCGCAGCCGCTCCACGCGGCCGGGTCGGCCGCCGTGGTCGAGCTCCGCCGCGTGCTCGACGTCCTGCTCGGCCCGGGCGCTGGCGACGGCGCCGGCCTCGCGCCCGAGGTCCTCGGCCTCGCGTGCGGACAGGTAGTGCCGGATCGCGGCGACGGTGTCCACGCGGGCATCGACCGCGGGCTCGAAGGCGCTCGCCCAGATCTCGTACCCGCGGTCGTTCGGGTGGAACAGGTCGCCGTAGCTGTTGAAGAACGTCCGACGGAGCCCGACGCGCTTCGTGATGACGTGGAGCGGCGCCACGGTCAACCCGAGTTCGGCGGCGACACGGTGCACGATCTCGTTCGCCACGGCGACCTTGCGCTCCCGGTCGGGCACGAACATGCACGGGAGCTCGGCGACGACCGCGTGCGAGGGCACGGCGCTGTAGATCGCGCGGATGTTCCGCTCGAACTTGTCCGGGTGGAAGTCCGCGATGTCGTTCGCCCCGATCGACACCGTGCAGATGTCCGGGGTGTACTGCCGCAGTTTCGGGAGCTGGTCCTGCTTCGCACCCCACGTCGTCGCGCCCGAGACGCTGAGGTTCACCACCCGCACCGACATGCGCGACCGGTGCCGGATGCGGCGGGCCAGGAGGCCGACGTACCCGCGCCCCGGAGCGGTGGCGCCGACGCCCTGCGCGGCGGAGTCGCCGATCGCGAGGTACGTCAGCTGCCCCTCGTGCTGCAGGCGCTCCCGCCACCAGTCCGCATGTACGGGGAGCATGTCGACCACGCGCTGGGACGCGGCTCGCTGCCCCCGGATCCCCGCGCGAGCACCGAACGCGCCACCACCCACGACGGCGAGCCCGCCGATGACGGAGGTGAGCAGGGCGACGAGGGTGCGGGTCTTCATGCCGGAGACCGTACGCGGGCTCGCTCACCTCGGGCTCTGCTGAGGCCGGCCCGTGGATGAACGGCGGGACAGCGCCGGCTGTGCAGGGGAGCGGCCCGTGGTGGTCGTGAGCACCGCCGGAGTCGTGTAAACTCTTTCCCGGTACCGTGTCCGAGCGGCCGAAGGATCATGTCTCGAAAACATGTGTGGGGGCAACTCCACCGTGGGTTCAAATCCCACCGGTACCGCCACAGAAAACCCCCGCCCCCGCGGGGGTTTTCTTGTTCCTGGTAGTGCCCGTGGTGCGTCTCTGGTGCAGATCTCGATCGGGACCTCCCGCGCTGCACGGTCGAGCCTCCTCAAACTCAAGCCGGAGTCCGCCCATGGTCCAGGACAGCGTGCGCTTCACGGTGCGCGTTGAGACCTCGGCCGCCGCACGATGACCGTGTCAGACTTCGGGGTTGCAGGCCGGACGGGCGAGAGGGTGAGCGTTGCGTCGTGGCGGTCGGATCGATACCTCGTAGAAGGAGCACTGGCTCTTCTGGTAGGGGCAGCGGTGCAGGATCGAGGGTTAGGTAGCTGCGCGTCATGCCTTAGCGCATTAGAGGCGCGGCGGCCGGTTCTGGTGATACACCTCGGTTTGGCGGTACCGAGGACGGCAGATGATCTTGGGGCGACCGTCAGGCCAGCTCTTGTGCCTGCGCCGCATCTCGGTACCCTGGTAAGGCGGGGGCGCAGGGGCGTCCCCTGCGAGAGGGGACAACGTGGTCAAACACGAACACACCGGCGGCCCGACCAGGCGCCAGCTGCTTACGTACGCGGGTGCCGCAGCGGGAGCCGCAGCCATGGGGGCTGCATCTTTCGGTTCGGTGCCGGCCTTCGCTGCCGTTGCCTGGCGGTACCCGTTCACTAGGGAATACCCGATCGGATCGCCCTTCGGCCCCCGGCCATCGCCCGGAGGTATTGGCAGTACCGACCACCAGGGGCTCGACTTCACCGCCGGGAAGGACACGCGTATCCACGCAATTGCCGCCGGTACCGTGATTTTCGCTGGAGTCAGCGGCGGCTACGGCAATTTAACGAAGATCCAGCATGCTGACGGATATGTCAGCTACTACGGGCATCAAAATCACATTGACATCGCGAACGGCGCGAAGGTCTCTGCCGGCCAGTTCATTGGGCGCGTTGGTACGACGGGCACATCTACTGGGAACCACCTGCACCTGGGGATAACGCGTAACGGCACTTTCATCGATCCCGCTCCTCTGGTGGTCGGGGCGCCCTTTGCGAACGATTCATCAGCACCGTCCACGCCGAGGGACCCCTACCTTAAGGTAATTAAGTCTCCCGGCCGTGGCATGGCAGTAGTGGGTGCCGGCTATTTCAGGGATCTTCCGACTAAAGAGTTCCAGCAGTGCGCAGAGGCGTTGTGGGGAGACGCAATGCCCGGAAATGATCGACAGTTCGATCTCTGGAAGGCCATTTCACTACAGGGAACAAAAGTCTAACGGTCGTCCCAATCTTGGCGAAGCGTCACTCATTTTAGGAGAAATAATCTTATGAAGCTCATTCAAGCCCCTGATCGCGGAATTGCCGTTGTCGGTGCCGGTTATTACAAGGTGCTGAAGGCGGGTGAAGAAGTCGAGCAGGCGGTGAAGCTTTGGGGCAACCCGTTGATTGGCAACGACCGTCAGTTTGACGTTTGGAAGGCAATCGCCCTGCAGGGTACTTCGGCCTGAGAGATCAGCTGCTCCGTATCGACGTCGGTCGGTACGACCAACGACGGCCGGCATCCCGCGGGGGTGCCGGCCGTCGTCGTGGTGTCAGTGCGCGGCGTCGTACGCGTCGCGCACGGCCTGGTTGATCCGGCCACGGCTGGAGACCTCGTGACCGTTCGCGTTGGCCCACTCGCGGATCTTCGCGAGCTCGTCGGAGGAGTTGCCGCGCTTCGCGGTGCTGCCACCGCTGGTGCGGTTCTGGCGACCGCTGACCTTGCGAGCGGCGGCGACGTAGTCGGAGAACGCTTCGCGCAGCGCGTCGGCGTTGTCGTCCGATCACGCATCTCCAACTCTGCCCGCACGAGAGAGTTCGTGCAAGACGGCTCAAATGAGGACAGACCCACGCTCGTTGGGTGCCCATACTGAAGAAGCTTCGGCTGGTTGCCGGAGAAGAGCTCCGTCGTGCTCTCTGATCGCACGACGGCACTCGAGCGGCGCCTGGCGTCCAGCTTTCCCGGGCGTGGGCGCCGCTTTCCAACAGGACGCGCCGCTGTCAGCGAGGGTGGGTGAGCCGGTATATCCCGGATGGCACCATGACAGGGCGAACACTTGTGAGTGGCAGGCAGCCAAGTACGGACTCGACGTTCCGGCAAACGTTTCGCGCGGAGTGGAGCGCGGGCTGTCTGCTCTGGGTCTCGGGACTACCTGCGCGGCTACCGAGCGCCGAGTCGCGGTGATGTGCGGAGGGTAAGGCCGCAGTGGTGGGTAGTGAGAGTCACCGATCGGACCGTTCCGAATGGGTCGCCGTCGAGCTGAACGCGCTCCGGTGTGTCCAGGTCGAGGCGGAGGTTCCGTGCCCGGGTGGTGGGGAGTGCACGTGATCGTGGAAGGACCTTGGCGAGCACACGCCCGAAGCCGGTGCGGGCGAAGAACCGGTTGAGGGTGAGGGTGTAGCCGATTTTGGTCCACCCAAACCAGCCGTTGGGCCGGAACGCGACAGCGTCAAGGATGCCGTCATCGGGTTCCGCGCGCGGCAGAAGCAGGACGCCGGCGGTGAGGGTGCCGCAGTTGCCGACGATGATCGTGTGCGCCCGCATCGAGCGTGCTGGGCCGTTGTCCAGCCTGTAGCGGATGGGGATCTGACGGTTGCCGATCACGGACCGGGCGATGGGGTCGGAGTACGCCACCCAGCCGAAGCGCTTCTTGACCCAGGCGTTAGTGTCGGCGGCCATGCTCGCGTCGAGTCCGATGCCCGCCATGACGAGGAACACGTGTTCGCTTGTCGAATGGTCGGCGTGGGTCAGCTCCGCAAGTCCCAGATCGATCTGCCGGTCGGTGCCGGTGAAGACAGTGTCGATGACCGCGTCGACGTCGTTGCGGGGCAGGCCAAGGTTGCGGGCGAAGAGGTTCCCGGTGCCGGTCGGGAGAACTGCGACGGGGATTCCGGTGCCCCGGAGTTCTTCCGCGACGATTCGCAGTGTTCCGTCGCCGCCGACGGCGAGGATGACGTCGGGGGCGCTGCCGGCGGCTGCTCGTGCGGCGGCGCGGCCGCCGTCGCCAGCCGCTGTCGGGTACCAGCGCGTCGATCCCCACCCATGCCGGACGGCAGCCGCGTCGAGTACCCCCTGCAGTCGATGTTGGTCGGTCTTGGTCGGGTTGAGGACGACCGCGGCAGTGCGCACGGATGCGAGTGAGGGTGTTGCCGGGTTCAGTTGACGCGCCTGGCCTTGCGTCCGGCACGGCGGACTGCGCCGAAGATCAGGGTCCCGACGAACAGGACGATGCCGATGATCGCGAGCCAGAGCAGGCCCTTCAGTGCGAAGCCGACGATCGCGAGGATGACCCAGAGGGTGAGGAGGACGATGACGGTCTTCATGGTGATGCTTCCTGTCGGAGGTGGGAAGAGCGAGAGTGGGGTCAGTGGATGCGGAGCTCGGCGACCATCGGGCAGGCGAAGGGGTCGCGTGCGGCGAGACCGACCCGGTTCAGGTAGCGGACGACGATGCCGTACGACCGCAGCAGCGTCGTCTCGGTGTACGGCACGTCGAGCGTCTCGCAGTGGTCGCGGACCAGCAGGCGGGCCTGCTTCAGCGCCGGCCGCGGCATCGACGGGAACAGGTGGTGCTCGACCTGGTAGTTCAGGCCCCCCATCAGGAACGACACCCACCAGCCACCGCGGATGTTCCGCGAGGT